>JAGPDT010000091.1 GCA_018057455.1 Flavobacteriales bacterium
CGCACCCCGTATGGTGAGGGTATCGCCCACCATCTCCACCTTCAGGTCCTTCTTGTCGAAGCCGGGGACCTCCATTTCCAGTCGGAACTCCCCGTGCCGCTCGGTGATGTTCACCCGTGGGGTGTGTGCCGCCAGGGCATCACCGCCCAGGAGCCGAGCCACATGGGAGCCGAAGGAATCGCTGGCCAAGCGGTCCACCGGGAACGCTTCGTCCGCCGGTCCACGAGGTTTCATCTGTGCCATTTGGTCGATGGAATTGGTCCTTTGGAAGAAAACAAGCGAACGGCGGGAACGTTCCGGGGAGGCGCTGCCAAAATGATCCAAAAAAGGTCGTTGTGAAGGCCCGGCATCGGCTTGCTCACCGGGTAACTTCGCCCCATGTGCTACAGCGCCAAGAGCCTGAAGAACGCAGCCTTGAAGCGTGCCCTCCATGCCGGCGACAAAGCCATTGCGGAACAGCTGCGCGAAGAACTGGAAGCACTGCCCGGCCTGGCGGACCGGGCCTTCGTGAACGCCTTTGACTTGTATGACTGTTTGGGTCAATGGCGGCCGATAGGGCCTGTTGCTATTGCAATGGTCCGTGGCACCCCGCCTACCCCACCAAATGGGTGAACAACCCCGGGTTGTCGTTCAGGTATTGGTAGGTGAACCGGAGGTCCTTCAACCGCCCTTCGATCGCCGCGAAGCCTTCACGCTCCTGAAGTTCGATGCCCACCACGGCAGGGCCGCTTTCGCGGTTGTTCTTTTGCGAGAATTGGAAGTAGGTGATGTCGTCGTCCGGACCTAGCACGGTGTTCACGAATTCCTTCAGCGCGCCGGGGCGCTGCGGGAAGTTGACGATGAAGTAATGCTTCAGTCCTTCGTGCAGCAGGGACCGCTCGCGGATCTCCGCCGTGCGCACGATGTCGTTGTTGCTGCCGCTTACGATGCATACCACGTGCTTGCCCCGCACTTGCTCCTTGTACAGGTCCAGCGCGGCGATGGCCAAGGCGCCGGCGGGTTCCACTACGATGGCCTCCTCGTTGTAGAGTTTGAGGATGGTGGAGCACACATGGCCTTCGTTCACCAGCACCACCTTGTCCAGGCCTTCCTTGCAGATGGCGAAGTTGAGGTCGCCCACGCGCTTCACCGCGGCACCGTCCACAAACTTGTCGATGTGGTCCAGGGTGGTATTCTCGCCTGCGTTCAGGGAGGTCCACATTGATGCCGCCCCCGCGGGTTCCACGCCGATGATCATGGTGTGCGGGCTCAATTCCTTGAACACCGAGCAGATCCCCGCCGCCAATCCGCCGCCGCCGATGGGCACGAAGAGCAGGTCGATGGGCGTGGTGGCGTCCGCCAACAGCTCCAGGGCCACCGTGCCTTGGCCGCACACCACCTCCTCGTCGTCGAAGGGATGGATGAACTCCGCCAGGCGTTCCTTGCTGAACGCGCTGGCTTCCAGAAAAGCTTCATCGAAGGTGTCGCCTTTCAGCACCACTTCCACGTTCTCCCTGCCGAAGAGCTTCACCTGTTTCACCTTCTGCTGCGGCGTGGTAACGGGCATGAAGATGGTGGCACGGATGCCCAGCTTGCTGCACGCGAAGGCCACGCCTTGGGCATGGTTGCCCGCGCTGGCGCACACCACGCCGTTGCGCACTTCATCCGCGGTGAGCGAAGCGACCTTGTTGTACGCGCCGCGCAGTTTGTAGGAGCGCACGGGTTGCAGGTCCTCCCGCTTCAGCCACACATCGGCACCGGTGGCCTCGCTCAGGTTCATGTTGCGCATCAACGGGGTGTGCAGCGCCACGCCTTTGATCCGCTCCCGCGCGGCATGGAATTTCCCCAACGGTATCCTCATTGGTGCGGGCGTAGTTTCCGGACCTGCGCGCCCGTGCGCCACAGTTCGCTTTCGTGCATTTCCATCAATTCCTCCTGCAGCCCCGCGCGGTAGTCTGGCTTGCTGTTGGCGGTGATCACCACTTCGGCTTCCTTGCCGGAGACCACGCTGTCGTACAGTTCATTGAAAACCGGTTCGGTCGCCTCGCGGAAACGGCCTTTCCAATCCAGGGCGCCGCGCTGCGCGGTGGTGGAGCAGTTGGCGAACATCCAATCCATGCCGTTCTCCGCCACCAGGGGCATGAGGCTTTGGGTGAGTTCCTCCACCGTTTCATTGAAGGCTTCGCTGGGGCTGTGTCCGTTCTTGCGAAGCACGTTGTACTGCGCCTCGAAGACGCCCGCGATCGCGCCCATCAGCACGCCGCGCTCGCCCGTGAGGTCGCTGTGTACTTCCTTTTGGAAGGTGGTCTCGAACAGGTAGCCGGAGCCGATGGCGAAGGCCAGTGCCAACACCCGCTCCCGCGCCTTGCCCGTGGCATCGCGGTGTACCGCGAAACTTGAATTGAGCCCTTTGCCTTGCAGAAAGAGGGAACGCAGCGAAGTGCCGGAACCCTTGGGCGCCACGAGCACCACGTCCACGCCGGGCGGCGGCACAATGCCGGTCTTTTCCTGGAAGGTGATGCCGAAGCCGTGCGAGAAGTACAATGCATTGCCGTTGGTGAGGTTTTTCCTCATGCCTTCCCAGGCCTGGATCTGCCCGGCATCGGAGAGCAGGTTCATCACGATGGTGCCCCTGCTGCACGCCTCTTCCACATCGAACAAGGTCTCCCCTTCCTTCCAGCCATCGGCCTCGGCCTTCCGCCAACTGGCCGAGCCTTTCCGCTGGCCCACGAGCACGCGGATGCCGTTGTCCATCAGGTTGAGCGCTTGCCCCGGCCCCTGCACGCCGTACCCGATCACGGCCACGGTTTCATCCTTCAATACTTCCCTTGCCTTGTCCAGGGTGAATTCCTCCCTTGTGACCACGTGCTCCTGCACGCCTCCGAAATCGATGGTTGCCATGGTTGTTTGTTGTCGGTAGTTCGTTGTTCGTTGTTCGTTGTCAGTTGTCAGTTGACAGTTGTCAGTTGTCAGATGTCGGTTGTCGATTGCTCATTCGCATCAAGTTCTTTCAAGTAGGTGCTCAGTTCCTTCATGGGTTTGGTTACGGCCACGCGGCCGGAGCGGGCGAATTCCAGGATGCCGAAGGGCTTGAGCTGCTCGAAAAGCGCCTGCGTCTCCGCCACGTGGCCGGTTTTCTCGATCACCAGGAACTCCGGTTCCACCGAGAGGACACGCGCATGGTTCCCGCGGATCACGCGTTCCACTTCGCCATTGGACAGCGTGCCCGTGCGCACTTTGTACAGCGCGATCTCCTGGTGCACGATCTCTTCCTCCTCATGCACGAAGGCTTTCAGCACGTCCACGAGCCGCTCAAGTTGGCCCACCACCTTGTCCACCTGCCCGCGCGTGGCGTTGAGCACGATGGTGTAGCGGAACACGCCCGGCACCTCGGACTCCGAGGCCGTGATGCTCGCGATGTTCAAATGCCGCCGCGTGAAGATGATGGTGACGCGGTTGAGCATCCCGACGCGGTCCTCGGTGAAGATGGACACGGTGAACGTTTTTTCCGGTACAGCTCCAACGGCTTTCATGCTGGCCGTGCCCATGGGCACCGGTTGGGCTTGTGGTCGCGGCCCTGGACCGGGAGCAGGTTGGCACAATTGGGGGAAAGCTTCAGTCTTCATGCGAGTCGTATTTCGGACACCGAAGCGCCCGTGGGTATCATGGGGAACACATTATCTTCCTTGGCGACCATCACTTCCAACAGGTACGGGCCTTCATGGGCCAACATGCGTTCCAGCCCTTCGGACAGTCCGTCCTTCGCCTCCACCCTGTTGGCTTCTATGCCATACGCTTTCGCCAAGGCAACGAAATCCGGGCTTACCATCTCGGTGAACGAGTAGCGCTTCTCGAAGAATAGCTGTTGCCATTGGCGCACCATGCCGAGGAAGCGGTTGTTGAGGATGAGCACCTTCACCGCCACCTTGCCCTGCATAATGGTGCCCAGCTCCTGCAGCGTCATTTGGAAACCGCCGTCGCCAATCACCGCCACCACGGTCTTTTCCGGCGCGGCCAGTTTGGCGCCGATGGCCGCGGGCAGCGCGAAGCCCATGGTGCCCAGGCCGCCGGAGGTGATGTTGCTCCGTGTTTTCCGGTACCGGTAATGGCGCGCGGCCACCATCTGGTGCTGGCCCACGTCCGTTACCACCAGCGCTTCGCCGTGCGTGCGTTCGGAGAGCAGCTGCACCACTTCATCCATCTTCAATTCTTCCGCCGGCATGGCGTTCTCCGCCAACGTTTCCACCTCCACGCGCTTAGCCTCATGGAATTCCCGCAACCAGTCCGGATGCCGGCGCTCTTGCACCAGCGTGGTCAATTCGCGCAGCGCTTCCTTGGCATCGGCATGTACGCGCACATCGGCGGCAATGATCTTGTCGATCTCCGCCGCGTCGATGTCGATGTGGACCACCTTGGCCTGTTTCGCGTAGCGGGAAACATCGCCGGTTACGCGGTCGTCGAAGCGCATGCCCACGGCGAGCAGCACATCGCATTCATTGGTCTTGATGTTCGGCGCATAGTCGCCGTGCATGCCAACGAAGCCCACATGCAGCGGGTGGTCACAGGGGAATGCGCCCAGACCCAGCAACGTGGATGCCACCGGTATGCCCGTCTTCTCCGCAAAGCGCAGCAATTCTTCCTCCGCATGGGCCAACAGCACCCCTTGGCCGATCACCATGAAGGGCTTGCGCGCACCATCCAGCAGGCTTGCCGCTTCCTGCAACGCCGCGCGCGGCAGCTCCGGTAGCGGGTGGTAACTGCGGAAGCCCGTGCAGGGTTCATACACGAAGTCCAAGGTACCGAACTGCGCATCCTTGGTGATGTCCACCAGCACCGGGCCCGGGCGGCCGGTGCGCGCGATGTGGAAGGCTTTGGCCAACGCCGTGGGAATCTCTTCCGCGCGGGTTACCTGCACGTTCCATTTGGTCACCGGCATGGAGATGCCCATCACGTCCGTTTCCTGGAAAGCATCGGTGCCCAGGAGCGCCGATGCGACTTGCCCGGTGATGCACACCAGCGGCGTGGAATCGATCTGCGCATCGGCCAGGCCGGTGATCAGGTTGGTGGCCCCAGGGCCGGAGGTGGCGAAGACTACGCCGGTTCCCCCGTTGGCCCTCGCGTAGCCCTGCGCCGCATGGATGGCCCCTTGTTCATGGCGTACCAGCACGTGGTGCAGTGCATCGCGGTGGTCGTACAACGCATCGTAGATGGGCATGATGGCCCCGCCCGGATATCCGAACAGGGTGGTGACGTTTTCCGCCAACAGCGCCCGGATAACGGCTTGCGCGCCGGTGCAATTCATGGTCTTCCTATTGTTCATTGTTGATCAGTTACGCAACCGGTGGATGCGCAGGACACGCATTTGGCGTATTTGTACAGCACGCCCCTGGCGGCCTGTAACGGTGGCTGTTTCCACGCTGCCCTGCGCTTGTTGAGCTCGGTTTCATCCACACGCAGGGTGAGGGTGTTGTGCACGGCATCGATGGCGATCACGTCGCCGTTCTTCACCAGCGCGATGGTGCCGCCGAGGTAGGCTTCCGGGGTGATGTGGCCCACCACGAAGCCGTGCGTGCCGCCGGAGAAGCGGCCGTCGGTGATCAACGCCACGCTGTGGCCCAAGCCTGCGCCGATGATGGCCGATGTGGGCTTCAACATTTCGGGCATGCCGGGTCCGCCCTTGGGGCCGCAGTAGCGGATCACCACCACCTCGCCGGGCTTCACTTCACCGCTCCTCACGCCTTCCACCACCGCGTGTTCATCCTCGAATACGCGCGCCGGGCCTTCGAACAGTTCGCCTTCCTTGCCGCTGATCTTGGCCACGCTGCCCTTGGGCGCCAGGTTGCCGTACAGCATCTGCAAGTGGCCGTTCGCTTTCACCGGCGCCGTGCGGGGCAACACCACTTGCTGGCCTTCCTTCAAGCCCGGCACCGCCGCGCTATTCTCCGCCAGTGTTTTGCCCGTCACCGTGAGGCAATCCCCGTGCAACAGACCCGCTTCGAGCAGATGCTTCATCAGCGCCGGCACGCCGCCCGCCTCGTGCAGGTCCTCCATAAGGTACTTTCCGCTGGGCTTCAGGTCGGCGAGCACGGGAGTGCGGTCACTTACGCGTTGGAAGTCGGCGAGAGTCAATGTAACGCCCACCGCATGGGCCATGGCGATCAGATGAAGCACCGCATTGGTGGACCCGCCGAGCACCACCACCATGGTCATGGCATTCTCGAAGGCCTTGCGCGTCATGATGTCCGAAGGCTTGATGTCCTTCTCCAGCAAGCGCTTCACCGCTTCGCCGGCTTGCAGGCATTCCTCCTTCTTTTGCTTGCTGGTGGCGGGAGAAGAGGAACTATACGGCAGGCTCATGCCCAGCGCTTCGATGGCGGAGGCCATGGTGTTGGCCGTGTACATGCCGCCGCATGCGCCCGCGCCGGGGCAGGCATGGCGCACCACGCCCTTGAAGTCTTCCGGCGTGATGGTGTTATTGAACTGCTTGCCGAGCGCCTCGAAAGCGGAGACGATGTTCAAGGTTTCGCCTTTCCATTTTCCGGAATGGATGGTGCCGCCGTACACCATGATCGCCGGGCGGTTAAGCCTGCCCATGGCGATGACGGAGCCGGGCATGTTCTTGTCGCAGCCCACCACGGCCACGAGCGCATCGTACCAGTGCGCCTGCACCACGGTCTCCATGGAATCGGCGATGATGTCCCGCGACACGAGCGAGAAGCGCATGCCATCGGTTCCGTTGGAGATGCCATCGCTCACGCCGATGGTGTTGAAGACCAGGCCCACCAAGTCCTGTGCTTGCACGCCGCGTTTCACGTCCTGGGCCAAGGCGTTCAGGTGCATGTTGCAGGTGTTGCCTTCGTAGCCGGTGCTGGCGATGCCCACTTGGGCTTTGGCCATATCGGCTTCGGTGAGGCCGATGCCGTACAGCATGGCTTGCGCCGCCGGTTGTGTTTCATCCTGCGTTATCGTGCGGCTGTAGGTGTTCAGCGGTTTCATCGGTCCAGCATTTCCCGTTTCGTTCAGGCTACTTCAAGCTCGCTTGGCACCGGTTCGCATGCGCGCACCAAGGCGGCGTACTTCCCCTGCAGCACTTTTCCCAGGGAAGCCTCCCAGCTCCTCTTGAACGGCCGGTCATCCACCGAGGCGATGCCCACCACTTCCGCGGCGGTGCCGCAGTAGAACGCGCCGTCCGCTTCCTGCAAGTCCCTCGGCCCATAGAGCCCTTCGCGCACTTCCATGCCCGCTTGCCGCGCCAGGCCAAGCACCGTGGCCCGCGTGATGCCCGGCAGGATGTTGCCTAACTGCGGGGTATACAGGACGCCATCCTTCTCGAAGAACAAATTGGCGCCGGGGCCTTCCGCCAAGTAGCCGTCGCCGTCCAGCAGCAGGGCCTCGTCGAAGCCCGCGTCCTTGGCTTCGGTGGTGGCGAGGATGGAGTTGATGTAGTGCCCGCAGGCCTTGGCCTCGATGTGCGTGGAGCGCGGATGCGGACGGCAGTAGGAGGAGGTCTTCAGGCGCAAAAGTTTCTCGCCGAGGTACGCGCCCCAGTCCCACGCGGCGATCATCAGCGACACGCTGGTGGGACTGCCCAGCGCCATGTTCGGCCCGCAATACACCAAGGGCCGCACGTAGGCATCCTGCAGCCCGTTGCGTTCCAACACCTGGTGGGTGGCATCGGTCAATTCCTGCACCGATAGCTGGAAGGGGATCTTCAGCAGCTTGCAGGAATGGAGCAGGCGCTCATAGTGTTCCTTGGCCTTGAACACGCGCGCGCCCCGCTCGGTGCGGTAGGAGCGGATGCCCTCGAAGGCACCGTGACCGTAGTGCAGGGTTTGGCTGTACAGGCCGGTGAGCGCGGCATCGGCCTTCACGAATTCACCATCGAGGTAGACTACTGTTTCGCTGTTGTGGTACATGGTGCGGATGTGGTTGTTTGGTTTGGGTTTTGTTGTGCTGCCGAGTTGTGGAAACGAAAAAGCCCCACTCGGATGAGTAGGGCTCGGGTCTTTTTGGGAAATAGCGGCCTAACTCACCTGGGTCGGGTGGGTAATAATGCTGCTAATAATGGACATCACGGGCTTCATCTGCTCTTGGCTTGCTCGGTGTGGGCTGTGGTCAGCGCGTAGGATCCGTGAATGGGGCGGCAAAAGTATACATGAGCATGGGACTTGCAAATCCCCCTGCTGATAGCGGGTATCCTCCACCGGTTGCCTTGCGCAATTCAGGGCCGGGCCAGCCCTAACTTCGTTCCATGTGCTACAGCGCCAAGAGCCTGAAGAACGCAGCCTTGAAGCGTGCCCTCCATGCCGGCGACAAAGCCATTGCGGAACAGCTGCGCGAAGAACTGGAAGCACTGTCCGGCCTGGCGGACCGGGCCTTCGTGAACGCCTTTGATCACCCGGCGCTGGTGGGCTTCACCGATGCGGAACCGTACCGCCCGCAATTGCTGACATGGGGCTTGATCCCCGCTTGGACCAAGGATGAAGCCCAAGCGCGCAAGCTCCGCGTGCAGACCTTGAACGCCCGCGGTGAAACGATCTTTGAAAAGCCGGCTTTCCGCAAGTCCGCGATGGACAAGCGCTGCCTAATCTTCGTGAACGGCTTCTACGAGCACCAGCACTTCATGAAACGCACCTACCCGTGGTACATCCATGTGAAAGGGCGCGAAGCATTTGCCCTGGCCGGGCTTTGGGATGAATGGCGCGACCCGGCAAGCGGGCTGGTGCATCGCACGTTCTCCATCGTCACCACCGCAGGCAATCCGTTGATGGCCAAGATCCACAACAACCCCAAGCTGGACGGTCCACGCATGCCGCTGATCCTGCCCGCGGAGCTGGAAGATGAATGGCTGAAGCCTGTTGGGGAAGAGCGCGACGTGGCCCGCATCAAGCAACTGCTGCTGCCGTTTCCTGCAGAGGAGATGGAGGCGCACACCGTGCGGCCGTTGCTGGGCAAGGCCAAGGGTGATGACCAGGGAAAGGCGAGCGAACCGTTCGCGTATCCGGAGCTGGCGTTTGCGTGACCCGCTTGCGGCCCTCGCGGCCATGGGCGGCCCGGGCTGGAGGGGCGGAAGCACGCGACTTCCCCGGCGGTATGCTTCGTAGAAAATACCGGTAACCAGGTATTGTTGAAGCCCGGGCAAATGAGCACCTTTGATAGGCTTAACACATGCACCATGGCCACCTACCGCACCACGGCATCCGTGCTCCGCTTGCGCAGCGGCCCGGGCATGGACCAGGCGATCATCGGCCGGTTGCCCCGCGGCACACCGCTCCATGGGCTTGGGGCCCCGGTACATGGCTGGCTGCACGTGCAAGCCGTGCTGCTCGATGGTGCGCTCACCGGCTGGGTGAGCGCCCAGCATGTGGGGCCCACCACCGGTGCCCCGCACCTGCCCGAGCCGCCCTGGATGGCCATTGCCCGCCAGGAGGTGGGCGTGCGCGAATATGCCGGCGCACAGGACAACCCGCGCATCGTGGAATACCACCAGGCCACCAGCCTGCAGGCTTCGGACGATGAAACGCCCTGGTGCAGCAGCTTCGTGAACTGGTGCATGCTGCAAGCGGGGCTTTCCGGCACCCAAAGCGCGCTTGCCCGCAGTTGGGAGCATTGGGGCGGGCGCCTGCGTGAACCCCGGGTGGGCTGCATCACCGTGTTCAAACGGCAGGTGCCGGGCAACCCCGGCGCAGGGCATGTGGCCTTCTTCCTGGAGCGCATCGGCAACCGGGTCCATGTGCTGGGCGGCAACCAGAGCAACAGCGTGTGCGTCGGCAACTATCCCTCGGCCGACCTCCTCAGCTACCGGTGGACCGCATGAACAGCCCCTGCACATGGCAACCGCACCATCCCGCAGCACGGGCCCCACGCTCGACCAGGACAGCACCTGGACGCGCAACGCCTACGCCCTGCTGGGGATCATTGCCCTTGCGGCCTGGGTGGCGCTCTTCTCCGTAGGGCTGCTGGTGGATTCCGCACCCTACCGCAACGCCATCGCCGCCGGTGCCCCAACCTTCTCCAACCTGCTCCACGCGGCCTTCATCTACACCCCCACCAACGTGGCCATGCTGTGCGTGCTGGCCGCGCTGATCGGCGGCTGCAGCAGCCGCGTGCAGACCTTGAAGGGACTGGAGCGCCGGATTGACAAGGCCCGTGAGGCCGGCGACACCGAGAAGGTGGAACGGCTGGAACTGCGTGCGGACTACCTGCATGAACAGCCCATGCACAGCATGTTGCGCGGCTTCCTGGTGTACATCACCTCGGTGAGCGGCATGCTGCTGATCACCAGCGAACCCTTTGCCGCGCCCACCGCTGAACAGTTCACCCGCTTGGCCGGCCTGCTGAGCACGCTCTCGTTCGCCATCGGCTACGACCCCACGCGGCTGGAAGACCTGGTGCAGGCCATTGCCGGGCGCACCGTGCGCACCAAGAAGAAGGACTGAACCCCCGATCCGATCACCATGGACCCGATCACCCAAGGCGTTTTCAACAGCCCCTATCTGGACACCATCATCGCCCTGGTGCTGGTGTATGCGCTCCTGAGCATCCTGGTGAGCATCCTCCTGGAAGCCTGGAACAAGCGCACCAAGGAACGCGGCGTGTTCCTGCAGCGCGTGGTGTACCGCCTGCTGGACGACCCCTTGAACCGCAACTTCGGCTACCTCATCTACCACCCGGATTATGCAGTAGACCATCCGGTTTTGGTTGAACGGCCCATCCTTGTTAAGATAGCGGTGTGAACCCAAAGGAAGAAATCGATGCATGAACTGGCCCACGAGTTCACCTCAAGGCGGATA
>JAGPDT010000092.1 GCA_018057455.1 Flavobacteriales bacterium
TAATGGCGGGGGAAAGATCACCCCATGGAATGACCAATACTATGTAGGGGCGGGTACCGGTATCTATCGGCTAAACGCGGATTTCCTGCTTGATAACACGTTCCTGATGTATACGGACCCGTTGCATAACCTCCTCCAAGGCGGCGACTACCATGTGTACCCGGATGGGCGGGTGCTGATGAACGGGGTGCATGTATTGCACGACACCGTGCGGGGTTACTTGGGCCTGCACTGCCTGTGCTGGTTCAGCAACACCGGCTACTTGGACACCACCGCCCACCACCGCACCTGCTATGGAAGCCTGGATTTTTTCACCGAGTTGCCCAACGGCCAGTTCATCGGCTCGGGCAGCACCTCCGTGTGGGACGGCCAACCGGCCAGCAACATCATCCGCTTCAATGCCGACGGTGCCTTGGATACCACCTTCCAGGCCCATGTGTGGTGGGGGCAGGCATATGGTTTTCTTCCCCTCCCGAATGGACGGGTGTATGCAGGCGGTAATTTTATGATCGAGGGTATAGCGGATACCTTGAACTTGGTGCGTTTCCTGTCTGATGGCTCGTTGGACCCCACTTTCAACAACCACTTGGATTTCCAGATCGTCGAAATGACCAATTTCCCATACGGACCATTGGTGCGGAGCATTACCGCTATTGGCCAGGACCGGTTGATCGTATCCGGAAACATCGAGCAGGTTGAAGGGCATTTGCGCCGTGGCATCTGTTTAGTGGACACAAGCGGCAATTTGGTCGATGACTACTTTACCGGCCCGGGATGTGGCAATTTCGCCTACCAAGGTGATACGGCAAGCGGTATCTCGGGCATCACCACAGCCCCCGATGGCAGCTACTACATCTGGGGCGCGTACCACGGCTACGACGACGGCACCACCAACGACCCCGGGCAGCGCATGGTAAGCCGGTTATACGGGTTGGATGTGGGCATTCACGAGCAGGCCGCCAACAGGCTGCACCCTTTGGTGATCGCACCCAACCCCAGTGCGGGAAGTGCGCTGCTTTCCGTGGAAAAGCCCTTGGGGCCAGGCATGCTCACGGTACACGATGCCAGCGGGCGGGTGGTGCTGAGCGAGGGTTGGCCCGCGGGCACCTACACGCACACCTTGCGGGCAGGTGCGCTGGCGCCGGGCACCTACCTGCTGCACGTACAAGAGGAACAAGGAGCGCTTTACTCCGGCAAACTGATCCTACTGCCATGAAGAACAGATGCAAACGGACGGGCAGGATGGGCGGGATGAGCATGGACGCAGGGTCCCCGAGGCGGGAGACCCTGCGGGAGGGTTGAGGCACCATTCACTGCGCAGGTCCACTTGGCTTCAGGAGCCATACCGGAGCAAGGATGACCGGCAAAACAAGAATGCCTCCTTTTCGGGAGGCATTCTGAGCGAGAAACGGGACTCGAACCCGCGACCCCGACCTTGGCAAGGTCGTGCTCTACCAACTGAGCTACTCTCGCTGAAACGGGGTGCAAATATAGGCGCTGTTCTGATCGTTGCAAGAGGCCTTCGGAATATCCGCCGCTCACCAGGTTTCCATGCCCGCGGAGCCCAATGCGACGCTCCAATCCCGCACCAGCACGCTATCGGGCCCATCGTTCCATACATACACGCCCACCTGGCCACCGGCCTGGCGCAACTCGCGCAAGTGTTTCACGGCCACGGCCTGGACCTCATCGCCGCAGGCATGCGGCAGCGGGTAGCTCTCATAGTCGATGACCGCATCACCGCGGCGGCATTCCACCACCACTTGGGGCCTGGCCCCCCCGCAGGACCGGAACGCCACCTGCACCACCAAGGTGCTGGCGCCCCCGGCCCCGAGTGAGGCGGCCGGTACGCGGTAGGCCGTGGTCCACGGCGCATCATCGCGCAGGAGGGCGGGTCCTGCACTCCGGTAAAGCAACGTATCGCGATCCAAGCCGGTGCCGGGCACCAGCAACACCGCCACTGTGCCTCCGTTGACCAGCAGGGTGTCCACGTGGTGGTGCTGCAACAGGCCGGCGCGGGCCGCCGCCGGCAAAGGCACCCCGGCATCCATCCACCAGAAGGACTCCTTGCGCAAGGGCGCCGTGGTGCGCTCCACCTGATCGAACCAGGCGGGGTCATCGGCCCGCAGGGGCCGGACCGGCCGATCCCCGAATTGCGCCTGCAAGGCCGGGAAACGGTCGGTGTTCAGCACCACGGGGAGCCGTGCTCCGGGCAAGGCATCCATTTGCCGGAGCAACGCTTCCACTTCCCGGGGCAGGCGTTCGGCCTTGGGGCGATGGGCCAACAGCGACCAACCGATGGCCAGGGTGAGGAGCAGCACGGCCGACCGCAAGCCGAAGGCGGTTGCGGGGCCCGAAAAGGCCAACAGCCAACAGGCCCCGAGGAAGGTGAGCAGGGAGAGGCCGAGGAGCCAGGGAACGAAGGGCTTCTCGTAGCGGAACGCAAGGAGGTGTTCGCCGGCGGGCAGCACCGTGCCGAAACAGGCGATGTTGGCCTTGATGACCGGTGTGGGACGGCCGTCCACGGTGGCGGTCCAGCCGGGATACCAAGCTTGTTGGAGCACGGCGATGGTGGCATGGGAAGTGCGGGTGCGCAAGGTGATGCCATCGTGGTGGAAACCGGCCACGACCAGCGTATCGGTGCTCACGTGCAGCAGCGGTCCCTTCGGCACTTCGGCATCGGGGACCACCACCAAGGCGCTGTGCCGCAGGGGATCCACGGTGGAGGGATCATAGTGCTCCATGGCCACCACGCTGTCCGAGAGGTACACCAGTGGTTGGCGCTTCATGGCGGCGAAAAGGCCGGCGTTGTGAACGGCCAGGCGGTTGGCCTCCTTGAGCCAGAACGAATTGAATCCGTCGTGGGAGGGCTTTCCCTCGAATTCCTGGGTGTTCCGCCACAGGTATTTCAGCGTGGCGGAGTTATTGGCATTGGCGGCCATGGGGTGCAGTTCGGGCCACACGGGCCCTTGTGGCATGGGCGCCAGCCGGCCTTGGAGGGCGGCAGGGGCATAATCGCCCACGGCGGTGTTCCACTGGGCCCAGGTGGTGGCCCAGCCCATCTCCAGCCCCACCACGGCCAGCAGCGCCCACCAACGCCGGTGCGGCGAGGCGGACCACCACCACAGCACCGCCAGGGCCAACAAGGTGGCGGGTGCCACCAGCAGCACGCGGTGCCAGCGCCACAGCCCGGACAGGCGTTCATAGCGCGAGGCCCCTGGGCCATAAGGCGGTTCCTGCCCATGCATGGCCCAGGCCCACAGGAGGGAAGCGAGCACGGCCACCACTGCCGCGGCCATCACGCCCTGCACCACACGGGGCCGCCGATGCAGAAGGGCCGCCCAGTGATGGAGGGTGCCTGCGGCCAGCACCAGCGCGGCCAGGGCGGAGAACCACTGGTAGTAGCTGGGAAAGCGGAAGAGGTCCAGCCCGGGCACGGCGGCCCACAGCCAGCGGTGCACAGGCAGCGCGGCGCCGAACGAAGCCAGGAAGCACACGAGGCCGAAGGCGGCGAAGGTGTTCTCCGTTGCGCTGCGCGGGCGGGCCAGTGCCAGCACGGCCAGCACCAGGATGACCACGCCGAAGAAGCCGTTGGCCATGGTGGGGTCGGTGCCCAGCCACACCGCATCATTGCCCAGGGCGTAGGGAAAGAAATACGAGCCCATGGCCCGTACGGTGAAGGGATTGATAGCGGCGTCGGCATGGGCCATGCCCTCGGCGCGGGCCAGGAACGGCGACACCTCCCACCACGCTTGGAAGGTGCCGCAGGCCATGGCCACGGTGAGCAGGGCGAAGAACGCCTGATGGCCCAGGAGCCGGTGGATGGAAGGCCGGTCCCCGTGCTTCCAATGCTGCACCGCACGCACGCCGATCAACGCCATCAGCAGCCAGGTGCCGATGAGGGTGAAGGTGTGGTTGCCGCCGGTGAGCAGCAGCGCTTGGAAGAGGGCGGCCTCCACGGCGGGGCGCCACCACGGACGTTCGATGAGCCGCAGCTGGGCGGCGAGCAACCAGGGCAACCAGGCCCCGCTGATCACCGCATAGAAATGCATCTGGTGGGCGGTGAAGAAACCGCTGAGCGCATAGGCCAGGCCCACCACCAGCGCGATGCTGGCATCGATGTGGAGCCGCTGCACCAACCGCATGAGGCCGATGCCGCCGATGATGACATACGCCAGGAAGAGCACCTGCAGGGTGTACAGCGAATGCCCCACGGTACCGGCCAAGGCCATGGCGGGCGGGTACCAGGCCGGTCCTTGCAGGTCGGCATGGACCGGATAGCCCGATTGGGCGTAAGGGTTCCAGAGGGGGAAATGGCCATCCTGGAATGCTTGGGCGATGAACCAGCGCCACGGCAGCCAACAATCCAGCGTATCGCCGTAGGTGAGCCCGTAGGAAAAGGTGCTCAGCGGCCAGTAGACCAGCAGCACGGCCGCCGCGATCACGGCCCACCCCCAGCGCCGTGCCCAGCGGTCATCGGCCGGGGCCGGCACCGGTGGGAACGGGTTCATGCCTTGTGCATCTTGGCCTTTCCCGCACCGGCCTTGCGCTTGATCTCGCTGAGTTTCATCAGGGCCTCCACCGGGGTGAGGTTGTTGATGTCCACCTCGGCCAGTTCTTCCCGGATGGCCTCCAGGGCGGGATCGTCCAGTTGGAAGAAGCTCAGCTGGGGCCCGCGGCCGAGGCCGGCCACGGGGGCCGGCGCCAACTTGGGGCTGCTGCTTTGGGCAGGGGCCTCTTCACCGAGGTTGCCCGCGTGGGCCTGTTCCAGGTGGTGCAGCACCCGCTCGGCGCGTTCCACCACTTGGCGGGGCATGCCGGCCATGCGCGCCACATGGATGCCGAAACTGCGGTCGCTGCCGCCGGGCACCAGCTTGCGCAGGAAGTGCACCTGGCCACCGGCTTCGCGCACGGCCACGTTGGCATTGCGTATGCGTGGGAAGGTCTCGGCCATGTCGTTCATCTCATGGTAGTGCGTGGCGAAGAGCGTTTTGGGCCGCAGCGGATGCTCATGCAGGTACTCGGCGATGGACCAGGCGATGGAGATGCCGTCGTAGGTGCTGGTGCCGCGGCCGATCTCGTCCATCAGCAGCAGGCTGCGGGCGCTGAGGTTGTTGAGGATGCTGGCGGTCTCGTTCATCTCCACCATGAAGGTGCTTTCGCCGGTGGAGAGGTTGTCGCTGGCGCCCACGCGCGTGAACACGCGGTCCACCAGGCCGATATCGGCCTCGCGGGCCGGCACGAAGCTGCCGCACTGGGCCATGAGCACGATCAGCGCGGTTTGGCGCAGCAGGGCGGACTTGCCGCTCATGTTGGGCCCGGTGATCACCAGCAACTGGGCGTTGCCGGGGTCCAGGGTGAGGTCGTTGGCCACGTAAGGTTCACCCGGTGGCAGCTGCTGTTCGATCACCGGGTGGCGCCCCTCGCGGATGCGCAGCTGGGCACCGTCGTTGACCACCGGCCGGGCATAGTGCCAGGTGGCGGCGTTGAGGGCGAAGCCGCGCAGCACGTCCAGCCGGGCCACGTCGGTGGCCAGGGATTGCAGCGGCACCAGGTGGCCGCAGACCTCCTGCACCAGGGCCTCGAACAGTTGCGCCTCCAGGGCCAGGATGCGTTCTTCGGCGCTGAGGATGCGTTCCTCCAAGGCTTTCAGCTCATCGGTGATGTAGCGTTCCGCGCCGGTGAGCGTTTGCTTGCGCACCCATTCGGCGGGCACCTTGTCCCGGTGGGTATGGCGCACTTCGAGGTAGTAGCCGAACACATTGTTGTAGCCCACCTTCAGCGAGGCGATGCCGGTGTTCGCCGCCTCGCGGCGCTGCACCTCCAGCAGCAGGTCCTTGGCGTGGGTGGTGATGTGGCGCAGCTCATCGAGGTCGGTGTTGGTGCCGGCGCGCACCACGCCGCCCTTCTGCACGTTCACCGGTGCTTGGGGCTCGATGCCCTGCTCGATGCAACCGGCCGCGGCCAAGGGCACCCGCCAACCGGCACCCGCGCGTTCAAGCACCCCCCCGGCCTGCACCAGTGCGGTGCGCAGGCGGTCGGCCGCCCTGAGGGCACCGGCCATTTGCAGCAGTTCGCGGGGATTGACGCGGCCCACGGCGGCCTTGGCGGCCAAGCGCTCCAGGTCGCCCACGGCCTTGAGGTCCTCGTGCAGGTGCTCACGCAAGGCACTTGCCTCCACCAGGGCTTCCACCAGGTCCAGGCGTTGGTCGATGGCGGGGCGGTCCACCAGGGGTGCCAGCAGCCAGCGCTTGAGCAGGCGTGCGCCCATGGGTGTTTCGCAGCGGTCCATGGCGGCCAGCAGGGTGCGGCCCCCTTCGTTCACCGGTGCCACCAGCTCCAGGTTGCGCACGGTGAAGCGGTCCAGCCAGACCTGGCCGTCGGTGGCCAGTTTGGCGATGCGGCCGATGTGGCCCAAGCGGTCGTGGCGGGTTTCACCGAGGTAGTGCAGCACGGCACCGGCGGCACGTTGGGCCAGCTTCAGGTCGGCGATGCCGAAGCCTTTGAGGCTGGCGGTGCCGAATTGGCGCAGCAGGCGTTCCTGGGCGAAATCGTCGGTGAAGGCCCAAGGCTCCAGGGCGAAGCCGCGGCGCTGCCGGGCTTCCTCGTCCACGAACGCGTGCTTCCCGCCGCGCGGGTACAGCAGCTCGCTGGGCCCGAAGCTCTCCAGGGTCTTGGCCATGGTGGCGGCGTTGCCTTCGCCGGTGAGGAATTCGCCGGTGGTGATGTCGAGGAACGCCGCACCCAAGCGTTCGCCCTCGCCGCACAGCGCGGCCAGCCAGTTGTTGCTGCGGCCGTCCACCACGCCGTCGGAGAAGGACACGCCCGGGGTGGCCACCTCGGTGACGCCCCGCTTGACGATGGTCTTGGCCTGCTTGGGGTCCTCCAATTGGTCGCAGATGGCCACGCGGTGGCCGGCGCGCACCAGTTTGGGCAGGTAGTTGTCCAGCGCGTGGTGGGGGAAACCGGCCAGCTCCATGTCGCTGGAGCCGTTGTTGCGCCGGGTGAGGGTGATGCCCAGCACGGCGGCCGTGGTGATGGCGTCCTGCAGGAAGGTCTCGTAGAAATCGCCCACACGGAAGAGCAGCAAGGCATCGGGGTACTGCCCCTTGATGCGCATGTACTGCTTCATCAGCGGTGTTTCGGCGGGGGAGGCTTGGCTCATCGGTGCGAAGATCGCCCACGGCGGCGGGCAGCCCGAAATGTACCCTTGATTTCCCGTCCTTTGCACCCGGCCCATGGCCCCTTATCAACAGCCAGCAATGCCCCCCAACGACCGCAAGTTGACCATGGACGAGCTGGGCCGTGTGGGCCCGGAAACCTACCAGGCCATGGCCAAGCACCGCTTGCGCTTCATCCTGGACGATGTGCGCAGCCGCCACAACGTGGGCTCGATCTTCCGCACGGCGGATGCCTTCACCCTGGAGGGGCTTGACCTGTGCGGGTTCACGCCCCTGCCGCCGCACCGCGAGATCGAGAAGACGGCCTTGGGCGCCACCCGCTCGGTGCCCTGGCTGCACCATGCCTCGGCGTTGGGGGCCGTGTTGCGCCTGAAGGATGCCGGATGGCAGGTATGGGCGGTGGAACAAACGGTGCAGGCGGTGCCCATCACCCGGTGGCAACCGCGCCCGGGTGCCGGCCTTGCGCTGGTGCTGGGCAATGAGCTCAACGGGGTGTGCCAGGAGGTGGTGGCCGCCTGCGATGGGGCCCTCGTGGTGCCACAAGGCGGCACCAAGCACTCCTTGAACGTATCGGTGTGCGCGGGCATCGTGGCGGCCTGGGCGGTGCTGGGCGATACGGCCCGTCTTGCAACCGATCCCTTGCCGATGCGTTGAAGGAAGCCGTCCACCACACGCAGCGGGGTTGCATCCTACATCTATATTTGGCACATACCGCGAACCAGTGCGCTTCTCCAACGCCCTCCTTTTCCTGTCCTTGTTGGCTTGCCTGGGTCTCTCAGCCCCCGCCAGCGGCCAGTACTTCCGTGATTCGAACTATTGGAAGACCCACCGGCGGGAGGTCAGCCTGGGCATCGGCATCTCCAACTTCCTGGGTGAACTGGGCGGCCGCAACCAGATCGGGTCGCCCTTTGTGTGGGACCTGGAGTTCAGCCAGACCAAGCCGACCTTCAGCCTCGGCTACCGCTACTACGTGGCCAAAACGCTGGCTGTGCGCGCAGGGGGCACTTACGGTGTGCTGGCCGGCCACGACAACCTCACCAAGGAATTGTTCCGCCAGAACCGCAACCTGAGCTTCCGGTCCAACGTGATCGAGGGCCAGGTGTGCTTTGAATGGCAGCCCTTCCAGGAAGCCCCCGGCCACCTGTATGACCTGCGCGGGGTGAAGGGCATGGCCCCCACCCGTACCGGGCTGTATGTCTTCGCCGGGGTTGGCGGCTTCTACTTCAACCCCCAGACGCAGATCGATGGGGCGTGGGTGGACCTGCAGCCGTTGCACACCGAAGGGCAGGGCTTGCCCGGCGGGCCGGAGGCGTACGCACTGGTACAGGTGTGCATTCCCATGGGCCTGGGGGTGCGGCGGGCCTTGAACAAGACCATGACCGTAGGGCTGGAACTGCAATACACCAAGACCTTCACCGACTACATCGACGATGTGAGCGGCGTGTACTATGACAAGACCGCCTTGGCGGAGAACTACGGCCTGCTCTCGGCGTACCTCTCGGACCCCAGCTTGGGCGGCGTGCCCGGCCAAACGGCCACCGGGCAACAACGGGGCTACAGCGAGCACAACGACGGGTATCTCTTCCTGAAGGCGCAGCTGCACTACAAGCTCTTCAAGTACCGCACGTCCAAGACCAAGACGTTCCGCACGCGGATCCGCCGCCAGAAGGTGGTGTTCTGAGCAGGGGCCGGTTGGCCCTGTTCACCGGAGACCCCGTCCAACAGGGTGTTTGTACGTGCGCGGATCAGGCCAGGCGGCCGGCCAGGGCGCCCGTGGTCCAAGCTGCCTGGAAGTTGAAGCCACCGGTGATGCCGTCGATGTCCAGCACCTCCCCGGCGAGATACAGCCCCGGCACCACCAGGCTTTGCAGCGTCCGCGGGTCCACTTCGTCCAGCGATACGCCGCCGGCGGTGACGAACTCCTCCTTGAAGGTGGTCTTGCCCGATACGGTGTAGCGGTCATTGGTGAGCACATCCACCAAGCGGTTACGCTCCTTCTTGCCCACCTCGGCCCACGGCCGCTCCAATGGGATCCCCGCCTTGGCCAACAGGAATTCCCACAGCCGGCGCGGGATGCTGAAGGGGTTGGCGTTCTGCGCCTGTTTGCGCTGCAGGTCGGCATCGGCCATGGCGCCGCGCACTTCCTCCTCCCCTGTTCCGCCCAGCCAATGCAGTTGCAGGGTAAAGCGGTAGCCCCTTAGCTGCACCGTGCGCGCGCCCCACGCACTGAGCCTCAGCACCGCCGGGCCGCTCATGCCCCAATGCGTGATCAACAGCGGGCCCTTGCTTTCCAGCTCCGTGCCCATGATGCGCGCCCGCACCGGATCGGCCACCACGCCCATCAATTCGCGCACCGGTTCGCCGGGCATGTTGAAGGTGAACAGCGAAGGCACCGGTGGAACGATGGTGTGCCCGAGGGCCTTCAGCCAGGCATAGCCTTCCGCTTTGGGATGCCCGCCGGTGGTGACGATCACGCGGTCGGCCCCGAGGATGCCGCCACCCTCCATCCTCAAGGTGAATCCCCCTTCCGGGCCCACTTCGATCGACTTCATGCCGCTTTGCCGCACCACGCGGACCCCGCCCCGCTCCGCTTCCTCCACCAGGCAGTGGACGATCGTTCCGGAAGTGTCCGTGACCGGGAACATCCGGCCATCGGCTTCAGCCTTCAGCTCCACACCGCGTTCCGCGAACCAGGCAATGGTGTCCTTCACACTGAAGTGCTCAAACGCCTTGCGCAGGAACTGTTCCCCGCGCGGATAGTTGACGGCGAGCTTGCGCGTGTTGGGCTGGTGGTGGGTTACGTTGCAACGCCCTCCGCCGCTGATGCGCACCTTGGCCAGCAGCTTGTCGCTCTTCTCCAGCAGGACCACCTCGGCCGAAGGATGATGCGACCGGGCGCTGATGGCTGCGAAGAAGCCGGCTGCACCGGCACCGACCACGATCACACGCATGCTTGGCACGCCGTGGCGTTGGGCGCAGGCGTGGGGCAAAGATGCTTTGGGGAAGATGAAAGAGGGCGCTGAAAAGCCCGAAGGGGAGACCGCTGCTTGGAACGGGCGGCCGTGGCATGCCGGTAGCGGAAACGTGCCGCCTCACTTGCCCCAGGTGGCGGCTTGGGATCGCGCGGTCCAACGCAACCATTTCCGCCGTCATCTCCCCATCCGGCGATCGCGGATCGGCGGCCGGCCACCGGGGCGCGAAGCCCTCGTTGCAGCATCCCGGTTGTGGCCCGCCGCCTTACTTGATGCTGATCTGCCGCGCATTGGCCGTGCCCTCCTGCACTTTTGGGATGGTCAGCGTAAGCACGCCGTTGGCGTATTCGGCATCGATCTTATCGGTATGCGCCGCCGTGGGCAGCACGAAGCTGCGCGCGAAGGAGGCGCGCTCGAACTCCCTGCGGGTATAGCGCTCCTCATCGGTGTGCTCTTTGGCGGTGTGCGCACCCCGTATGGTGAGGGTATCGCCCACCATCTCCACCTTCAGGTCCTTCTTGTCGAAGCCGGGGACCTCCATTTCCAGTCGGAACTCCCCGTGCCGCTCGGTGATGTTCACCCGTGGGGTGTGT
>JAGPDT010000029.1 GCA_018057455.1 Flavobacteriales bacterium
CCACGTTGGCACCGCGCTGGATGCCACGCATCTGTTCGCGGATGTTCGCCCCGCCGTACACCGGGACCACCTTGATGCCCGGCAGGTGCTTGGCGAAGTGTTCGAGGTCCTTGGCGATCTGCACGCAGAGCTCCCGGGTGGGTGCCAGCACCAGGGCCTGGACATGCCGGACCTCCACATCGATGGCCTCCAGCAAGGGAATGCCGAAGGCGGCGGTCTTGCCCGTGCCGGTCTGCGCCAAGGCCACCACGTCACCCTGGCCTTGCAGGAGCATCGGTATCGTTCTGGCCTGTACGGGGGTAGGCTCCTGGAAGCCGAGGTCGGTAAGGGCGCGTAGTATTTCGGCCCGGATACCGAGCGTTTCGAAGGAGGCCATGGGAAGTTGAAGGGGGGAAATCCATTGCCGGTCTGGGCAACGGGGGCGCAAAGGTAAGGGTTTGGGAATGAACGGGTGGAATGAAATGCAGGGCACCCGTCGGTAGGCGCCAAGGGCCGTGCGCACCAGCGCCCCTACATTCGCGGCGATGTACCTGTTATCGGCCAATGGCGCCTTGCGGACCATCCTCCTCCTGCTCATCCTATGGCAGCTTTTGCGGCTGTGGATGAGGGTGCAGCAGGGCAAGCGCAACGGTAGCGGTGGAGCCACGCGTTGGAGCGCGGAGCCGCCGCGGCCCAAGGGCGATGTGCGCATCGAACGCCTGGAAGAGACCGGGCACCGAGCCCCGCCCTTGGAGGCGGAGGACGCCGATTTTGAAGTGATCAAGGACAAACCCGACCATTGATGAGCAATGTCTCCTGGAAGAAATGGCTGCCTTACGCGTTGGCCATCGCGGCGTTCTTCGTGTTGGCCGTAGGCTACTTCAGCCCGGTGCTGGAAGGCAAGCAGCTGCGGCAGCAGGATATCACCCAGTACAAGGGCATGGCCCAGGAGATGGTGGAGCACCGCGAAGCCCACGAGGGGGATGAACCCCTGTGGACCGGCAGCATGTTCAGTGGCATGCCCGCCTACCAGATCGGCGTGCTGTGGCCGGCCAACGCACTCAACTGGCTGGAGTCGCTCATGCACGGTTTTCTGCCGCGGCCGGCCTCATTCATCTTTCTCTACTTCCTAGGCATGTTCATCCTGTTGAGTTGCCTGCGCGTGGATCCCTGGCTCGCGCTCATCGGGGCCATCGCCTTCGCCTTGTCCTCCTATTTCCTCATCATCATCCACGCAGGGCACAACAGCAAGGCCACGGCCGTGGGCTACATGCCCATGGTGCTGGGCGGACTGTACGTGTTGCTGCGCGGGCGCAAATTCCTGGGCGCGGCGCTGTTCGCTCTCTTCCTGGCCTTGCAGGTCCACGCCAACCACCTGCAGGTCACCTACTACCTGGCCTTGCTCCTGGCCCTCTTCGGCTTGGCCGAACTGGTACGCGCCGTGCGCGGTAGGCAACTGCCCGACTTCGGCACCCGTGCCGCGCTGGGCGTGGTGGCCATGGCCTTCGCCCTGCTGTGCAACACCGGGTTGTTGTGGAGCACCTGGGAATACGGGCAGCTCACCACGCGCGGCAAGAGCGAGCTCACCATCGGACCCGATGGCGCACCCGACGTGGCCAACAAGACCAATGGTCTGGACCGCGACTACGTGACGCACTGGAGCTACGGCAAACAGGAGAGCCTCTCCTTGTTGGTGCCCAACATCAAGGGCGGTGCCACCGGATCCATGATCCAAAGCCAGGAGGACTTGGCCGCCATCCAGGACCCCGGTTTCCGCAAGGCCGTGCTGGACATCTACCAAGGCGGTGGCTACGTGAACAACTACTGGGGCGACCAGGAGTTCACCAGCGGACCCACTTATTTGGGCGCCGTGGTGGTGTTGCTCATGCTCCTGCTGCTCTCCGGCGCCGAGGCCCCTGCCCGCTGGTGGATGCTGGCGGCCATACCCGTGGTGGTGCTCATGGGCCAGATCGGCAGCCCGGTGGTGGTGGGCCTTCTGCTGATCGCCTACCTGCTGGCCGGTTTGTTCCTGTGGAAGGACACCCTGGCCTACGCGCTGTTCGCCGCCTTCGTGCTCACCCTGCTCCTCAGCTGGGGCAGCAACTTCATGCCCCTCACGGATTTCTTCCTGGACCACGTGCCCGGCTACAACAAGTTCCGCGCGGTCACCATCATCCTGGTGATCGTGGAACTGGCCGCGCCCGTGCTGGGCGTGCTCTACCTGCAGCGGCTCCTGGAACAGGGCAAGTGGGACAAGCCCACGGAGAAACGTTTCCTGCTCACCACCGGGGTGCTCGCCGTGGCGTTGCTGTTGTTGGCGGTGGCCCCGGCAAGTTTCCTCGATTTCTTCAGCGACAAGGAAGTGGCCCAGCTCAGCGCACAAGCGGCCACCGACCCCGGCACGCAGTCCTATATCGATAGCCTGAAGGCCCTGCGCACGGGCGTGGTCAGCGCCGATGCCTGGCGCAGCCTGCTGCTGGTGCTGCTCGGGGCAGGGCTGTTGTTCACCTTCGGCCGCCAACGCATCGGCAAGGGCGTGCTGCTTGGCGGCATCGGCCTGCTGGTGCTCATCGACCTCTGGGGCGTGGACCGCCGCTGGGTGAACAACGACAAGGATGCCAAGGGGCAGTACATCGCCTGGGAAGACCAGAGCAGCAGCGACCGGCCCTACAAACCGCAACCTGCGGACATGGCCATCCTGCAGGCGGAAAGCAATGCGGCCACCGATGCCGACCACGAGCAGGCCTTGGCCCGGCTGAAGCAGGCCAAGAGCAAGCTCAGCGGCACGCAGCGCTTAGTGAGCAAGGAGGACGAAGTGTACACCCGCTTCGCCAGCCTGCGCCGCACCACCGATTTCCGCGTGCTGGCTTTGCGCGGCACCTTCCAGAGCACGCGGGAGAGCTACTTCCACAAGAGCGTCGGCGGCTACCACGGCGCCAAGCTCAAGCGCTACCAGGAGCTCATCGAGTTCCACCTCAGCCCGGAGATGGGCAACGTGATCGGCGCCTTCGGTGAGGGCGCCACCCTGCAGCGCATCGACAGCGTGCTGGCGCACCAGCCCGTGCTGAACATGCTCAACACCAAGTACATCATCTTCGCCGATGACCGGGCACCCATCCTCAACACCCATGCACTGGGCTCCGCCTGGTTCGTGGACGAGGTGCGCGAAGTGAAGAACGCCGACGAGGAGATCACCACCTTGGGCAAAATCGATCCGCGCCGCACCGCCATCGTGGATGCGCGCATGTTCGGCGAAGTGGCCGGGGCCGCCAAACCGGATCCCACGGCCAAAGCCTCCTTGACACAATACCGTACCAACGAGCTGATCTACAAGGTGAACAGCGCCAATGGCGGCGTGGTGGTCTTCAGCGAGATCTGGTACGGACCCGATTGGGTGGCCGAGATCGACGGCAAGCCGGTGCCGTACGTGCGTGCGGACTACGTGCTGCGCGCCATGAAAGTGCCCGCGGGCGAGCATACCGTGCGCTTCCACATCGTTAGCAAGCCGTACCTCATCGGTGGGCGCATCGCTTCGGTCAGTTCCTTTGTGCTGCTGTTGTTGGTGTTGTTGGTCATGGGGTTGGAGTGGAAGAAGGCGCGTGCGGTCGTTGAAAACCGTGATTAGTTGTCAGTTGTTGGTTGCCAGGCTGGCGGCGACACACCTCCACGATCTGACAACTGACAACCGCTCCGGGACATAGCCCACCCAAACCATGAAACGCGTCCTCATCATCACCTACTACTGGCCGCCCAACGGCGGGGCCGGGGTGTACCGGTGGCTGAAGCTGAGCAAACTGTTGCCGGGGCACGGATGGCATCCGGTGATCTGCACGCCGGAAAACCCGGAGGTGATCGCCGATGATCCCGGTCTGCTGAAAGATGTGCGCAGCGACATCGAAGTGGTGAAGCGGCCCATCACCGAACCCTTCAACGTGTACAAGCGCTTCACGGGCCGCAGCACCAAGGAGAAGGTGCAAGTGGGCTTCCTCAACGAAAAGAAACAAGGTGGTTGGAAGGAAGACTTCGCGCTGTGGGTGCGCAGCAACTTCTTCATTCCCGATGCACGGGTGTGGTGGGTGCGCCCGTCGGTGAAATTCCTGAAAGAGTATCTGAAGCAGCACCCCGTGGACGCCATCATCACCACCGGCCCTCCGCACAGCATGCACCTCATTGGGCTGGGCCTGAAACGTGCGCTGGGCGTGAAGTGGATCGCCGATTTCCGGGACCCGTGGACGGACATCGACTTCTACGCCCAACTGAAGTTGACCCGATGGGCCGATGCCAGGCACAAGCGCCTGGAAGGGGAGGTGCTGCGCGAAGCGGACAGGGTGCTGTGCGTAAGCTGGCACTGGGCGGCAGACTTGGAAAAGCTCGGTGCCAAGCACGTTGAGGTGATCACCAATGGCTACGATCCCGATGACCTGCCCACCCCGCCGGAGCCGGTGGATGAGGCGTTCAGCCTGGTACACATCGGATCGCTTTCGCCCTCGCGCAATGCGCCGGAGCTGTGGAAGGCCTTGAAGATGCTCTGCGATGAAGATCCCGCCTTCGCCGCGAAATTCAAGCTGCGCTTCGTCGGCCCGGTGGACCACACCATTGCGGAAAGCGTAGCGGAGGCCGGGCTGGGCGCGCACTTGGAGCGCACGGGCCGGGTAACGCACGAAGAGGCCATGCGCCACATGCAACGCGCACGCGCCCTGCTGTTGCTGGTGAACGACACGCCCAACCTAATGGGCATTTTGCCGGGCAAGCTCTTTGAATACGTCAGTACTGGAAAGCCCATCCTCGGCGTGGGCCCGGTGGAGGGCGATGTGTCCCGCGTGCTGGACCAATCGCCCCACGCGGTGATCGACCGGCCCGGCCTGATGGAACAGCGCGAGCGGATCAAGGGCATGTTCACCGCACCGGAGAGCCGGCCCGATCCGAGGTGGTCCAGGGCGGCCACGGCCCTCCAGGTGGGGGAAACTTTGGACCGGCTTTGACGGAAGCCATGCGCATCTTGCGATCTGAATGGGCATCGTAGCGCGCCAAGCCACATGGAACACCCTGCTCACCGTAGTGGGCATGGGTTTGGGCTTCGTCAACATGGCCCTGCTTTTTCCGCGGCTGCTCACGCCCGACGAGTTCGGCCTCACCCGGCTGCTGGTGAGCGTGGCCGTGGTAGCGGCACAGATCGCCCACCTCGGCGGGGAGAGCACCGTGATCCGCTATTTCCCGTACTTCCGCGACAAGGCCAATGGCCACCGGGGACTTTTCGGCCTGATCCTGGGCGTGGCCACGGCGGGTGGCCTCATCGCCATGTTGGTGCTCGCCGTTTTTCATGATCGCTTCGTGCTTTGGTTCAACGACGGCAGCGGCCTCTACCGGCGCTACGGCATGCTGGTACTGCCCCTGGTGATGGCGGAGGTATGGCTGCTGGTGCTGCGCGGGTTCAGCCGGGCGGTGCACCGCAGCATTGCACCCGTCTTTGCCCGCGAGTTCCTGTTGCGGGTGCTGCAAACGGCGCTGATCGCGGCATACGCGTTGTTGGACATGGGCTTCACCCTGTTCCTGTGGCTGTACGTGGCCACCTTCGCGCTCACCACCGGCGTGCTCCTGTTCGATCTGTGGCGCGCCGGTGAGTTCAAGTTGGGTCTGGGCAACATGCGCGTGGGCTGGCGAATGCAGCGCAGCATGGCCAGGTACGGCCTGTTCACCTTCGGCAGCGGGCTGGCGGCGATCGCGGTGGGCAACATCGACCAGGTGATGATCGGTGCCATGCTGCACAACGGCCTTTCCTACGTGGCCTACTATGCCGTGGCCATGTTCCTGGCCAGTGTGATCATGCTGCCCGCACGGGCCTTGATGCAACCCGTGATCCCCTTGCTTGCCGAGGCCTGGAAGCTACGCGACCAGGCCACGGTACAGATGCTCTATCAGCGCACGGCGATCATTCAGCTGGTGGTGGCCGCGTTCATCTTCCTGTGCCTATGGGCCAACGTGGATGCCTTGTTCAGTTTCCTGGATCCCGTTTATGCCGTGGGCAAGCCCGTGCTGTTGATCCTGGGGGTCACCAACGTGCTGAGCCTTTCCGGCGGCCTCGGCGCAGGGGTCATCAACACCTCCCGCAGCTATTGGTTCGATGCGGCAAGTGGATCGGTACTGCTCGTGCTGACCATTGTGCTGGACTATGTGCTGATCCTGCTCTGGGGCCTGACCGGGGCGGCCTGGAGCACCTTTTTCTCCATTGTGGTGGTGGTGGGCTGGCGCATCGTGTTCCTCTACCGGAAGTTCAAGTTGTGGCCTTTTGATGGCCAAACCCTGCGGGCTTCAGGCCTGATCTTGGTGATGTTTGCCGCCTTTGCGTGGTTGCCGCACCGCGGCCCTGTCCTGGTGGACATCGTCTGGCGCACCTTACTGTTGGGGGTGGTGTACTGGCCGTTGGTCCACTTGCTGGGCATTGCCCCGGAGGTGTGTGCGCAGGCATTGAAGTTGGTGCGCAACCTGGTCGGCAAGGCCTGAACCCCTTCCACCGGGGCTATCCGCTAGGCCCCGGTGGGCAATTCCTGGATCGCGAAGCTCAGGTGACGGTCCGTTTCGTGCGTCAGGAGGATCAGCTCCCAGTTGTGCTTCACACAGAACTCGTGGACGGCCTCCACCACGCCATAGCGCACACCACCGTCCCAGTTGCCGGTGATGTAGTCGTGCCCCGCGATGATGCCGCCCGGTTTCACCTTGGTGCGGGCCAGATCCAGTTCCGCAGCCGTCACTTCATACCCATGGTCGGTATCGACGTAGATCCAATCGAACTGCTGCTCCTTGAACCGGGGCAGAACGTCCGTTGAAAGCCCCAGGTCGATCACCACGCGGCCTTCGCCGATCTGTTTCCGGAAACGATCTTCCACGCGCACCCTTCCGGAAGCATAGCGCTCGCTGCCCCAGAAGTCAACGAGATGGAGTTTGTCGGGCTTGCAGATCTCCAGGATCATGGCGGAAAAGTCGCCGTATGCCACCCCCAGTTCGGCCACCTCGCCCCCTTTCGGGAAGGCATCCAGGAAGGCGCTCCTGTCCAGTACCACCCGGAGGTTACGGATGTGGCGTGCTTCCAATTCCACCAGGGGGATACGGCTGCTCTGCGCTTTCCGCACCTTGTTCAGCAGGCGGTTCAATGCGCGGTAGGCCGGCTTGGCCACACGCTTAGGAATCAGGTCGATCTTGGACATCCACGGGAATCTGAGCGGCGCAAGTTAGTTTTCGACCCCCAAGCGCACGACCACCGGAAGGAATCCGGGCAGGGCACCTAACGGGGTCATCCTCTTCCCATGGGAAACAGCATTGCGGCGAAAGTCTTGAGGAACTCCGGCCAATGGCTGCTGAAGCAAAGTGGCACTGAAGTGCGGGATCCCGCCTTGATGGACGATCCGGTGTTCACCGAACTGTACGCGCGCTGTGAGCCGTTCACCATGACCTCCCGTGAACGCCTGTTCGCCCTCTTTTCCGCTTGCATGCATATCGTGGATGCAAAAATGGAAGGGGCATTTGTGGAATGTGGTGTCTGGAAGGGGGGAAGTGCGATGATGATGGCGGCCTGCCTGAAGCACAGAGGTATTATCGACAGGGACTTGTATCTCTTCGATACGTTCGAAGGCATGTCCAAGCCGGAGGACATCGACCGCACCTTCACCGGTGAGCGGGCCAGCGGAACATTTGAGCAAACAGCCATTGCGGAGGATGCGTCGGATTGGTGTCGATCTCCGTATGAGGAAGTGTTGAACAACATGGCAAGCACAGGCTACCCTACGGAAAGGATCCATTTGGTCAAAGGCAAGGTGGAGGACACGTTGCCATCGGCTCTTCCCGCGCAGCGAATTGCGTTGCTCCGGCTGGACACGGACTGGTATTCCTCCACGCGGCATGAACTGGTTCATTTGTACCCCCGGTTGGTGCAACATGGCGTGCTCATCATCGACGATTTTGGCCATTGGGAAGGTGCCCGGAAAGCCGTGCTGGAGTATTTCAGCGAACACGGCGTCCACATGTTGCTGAACAGGATCGATTATACCGGACGCATCGGCATCAAGTCCGATGGACCGATGGGTTGACCTTCGGCCAAAGGGGTTCAATTCGCCCTGTCGCCGTAGTAGGATGCCAACATGCCGCGCCAATAGTCGGCCGTGGGCCATGGGCGCACCGCGCGAGCGCGCCAGGATTGCTTGAAGGGGCCGTTGTCCACCGCGTAGCAAGAGCCTGAATCCACTTCTTGAACCTTCGCCTTGGCCTGCAATAGTTGCTCCATCGCGCCCACCAGTTCAGGCACCGGTACGGGCTGGTCCAAGCACACATTCACCGTGTTTTCGCACAGCTTGGCCGCCGTGATCAACGGAGTGCAGGCTTCGGCCACCAGGTCTACGCCCATTATGTAGCGGCATGCCTTGGTTTGAACGGCCAGGGTACGCCCGGCAAGTATGCAGTTGCGGATGTGGTTGCACAAGGTGTGTGGATTGGGCGTGTGCCCCACCACGTTTGGTAACCTGAGGATGAGGTGGTCCGGGAACCGTTGCCGGATCAATTCCTCCATCCGCAGCTTGTGGCGGATGTAGCCCGCGTTGCCGAGCAAAGGGTCGAACAGGCTGCAGGTGCTGAAGTAGACCAAGCGGGCCTTGGTGCCTCTTTGTTCAAGCAACAGGTTCCGTTCCCGGTCATAATCAGCCTCTCTGGCGGTAGATGAATTGGAAACGCCGGATGCGAAAACAAGGACGCGTCCGTCCTCATGGAGCTGTTCAAATGCACGGGCAAGCAGGCCTGAACCGAGGATCATGGGGACGCAAAGAAAGAAGAACGGGGTGAACCGGCTCATGTAGTTTTGCCGGATGGGGAAGGAAGCACAGGGCAAGCAAAGTCTGGTCTATTGCACCTCCGTGCTCGTATCCTTCGCGGCCAATGACATCAAATTACTCGGCGAGCGCTTTGAAGTGGCCGTGTTCCATTTCAAGCCCAGTCGGAAATGGCTCACCCCGTTCACGTTCTTCCGCCAGTTCTTTTTCCTGGTCCGGAAGGCACCGCGCAGTTCGGTCATCGTTTGCCAGTTCGCCGGCTATCATTCGCTGCTGCCCTGCTTGTTGGGCCGCTTGTTCCATACGCCTGTGCTGCTGGTGCTTGGCGGAAGTGACTGTGTGAAGTTTCCTTCCATCGGATATGGGAGCTTCACGCGATGGCCTCTTGGCCCGATGACCAAATGGTCGTTGAAACTGGCGGATCATCTGGCCCCGGTGGATGAAGCACTGGTGGAAAGCGGCCATTCCTACACGAACGATCCACATGACCCACAGACCCAAGGATATCGAGGTCTCTTCCCGGATATCAGAACACCTTACACGGTAATCCACTATGGATACGATCCCCATCGGTTCCACTGTGATGTGCCCAAGGAACCCGGTTCGTTCATCACCGCGGCACAGATGAATGCACCCAACTTCCACCGCAAGGGCATCGACCTGATCTTCGCCATGGCCGACCGTTTTCCGCAGTGCCGGTTCACCATTCTGGGCAATACGCCCGCCATGAAGTATGAGCGTGTTCCCCCGAATGTGGAGCTGCACGGCTTCGTTCCGTACGAAGAGCTCCCCCAATTCTATGCGCGTCACCGGTTCTACCTCCAGCTCTCCATCTGGGAAGGTTTCCCCAGCGCCCCGTGCGAAGCCATGTTGTGCGAATGTGTGCCGATCGTCAGTCCCGTGGCTGCTTTGCCAGCGATCGTGGGAGATACCGGCTTCATCCTGGACAAGAAAGACCCGGAACTTTTGCGACAGTTGATCGAGCGGGCCATGGCCGCCGATCTGGATGCATTGGGGAAAAAGGCACGCCAGCATATCATGGACAAGTTTCCCCCGTCCGAAAGGCGGAAGTTTCTTGCATTGGTGGAAGGAATGGCCACGTAGCGTGGCCCAGCACGGCCCCGGCGCTTCCACACATTCCCCGGTCCGTTCAATGCACTGTTGCGAAGCGCCAAGTGAGGATTGCGGTTTGCCCCTTGGAAAGCAGCAAGGCGTACACCCCATCACCGCAGTCTTTTGGCAGGTCGATTGGCCTGATGCCTAATTGCCCTTGGCAGACGATGCGGCCGTTGGCGTCCAGGATGCGGTAGGCATCTGCCATGCCCGGGGCCCAACCGTTCAAGGTGATGCGGCCTTGTTGGAACACCGGATGGATGGTGGATGCCGTAGGGTTTTCATCGATGCTTACCGGACCGCCCTTGTACTCCCAGAATTGGGCAGTGGCACCACTGCTGGTGCTTCCGGTGCCCATGTAGCCCGTGTCCCCGATGGAGAAGGCGATGGGCGTGTGGGCCCCGGCACCGCCAAAGTTGGCAATGGCCGTCCAGGTGTTGGCGAAGGGATTGTAGGCGTACATGTCCACCAGATAGGAGGATCCGTTCCATCCACCGCCCGCGTAAGGAATGTTGTTCACCACAAAGGCATTACCCGTTCTACGGGCAGGTCCGGGCACGTCCGCGCGTTGGGCCCAGTTGTCCGTGGCCGGGTTGTATTCCCAGAAATCCGTGGAGTTCAGGTCGCTGCTGTTGTCATTTCCTCCACCGATGTACCCTTTCCCGTACACTGAAAAGTTGATCGGTCCGGAGCGGCCTGCGGCTGGAAGGCTGGCCTTTTGATCCCAGGAATTTGTTGCAGGGTCATATTCCCAGAGGTCGTTGGGATAGGGTGCCGGCCCATCACTACCTCCCATAACGTACGCCTTGTTGTTCAAAACGAATACACCGGGAGAAGCACGTTCTACAGCAGGTAGGGAAGTTTTCTGGGTCCATGAATTGGTAGCGGGATCATACGCCCAGAGATCATTGAAGAACGGTCCCCCCGAACTCAAGCGTCCAAATCCAACATAGCCGATCCCATTGATGGAGAATGCTGCGCCTTCCCGCCGGGGTCCGCCAGGGAAATCTGCTTTCTGGGTCCATGTATTCGCACTTGGGTCCCATTGCCAGAGGTCATCGAGATTGGTGCCATAGGCATCGGCACCAGTACAGATGTACCCGTGGGTGGCGGTGCCGAATCCTACAGATCCCCAGCGTGCCTCACCGGCAAGGTTTGGTTTTTAGTTCCAGTATTGCGCGCTACTGGTTGCGGCGAGCATCAGGACGAGGATCGTAATGGTGTACTTCATTGGGGTTCACATTGGGTATGGGTCAAATGTACAGGAAGGCAGATTGCGCCAATAACCAGGCTACCTTAAAAACTCCGCCCAACCCCCACCACATAGCGGAACGACATATACTCGGCTTCCCCGGCAGGAATGTTGGAAAGCACCAACGGCATGTCAAAGCAGAGGAAGCGGCGTTGGTACTCCGTAAAGGCCAATAGGGCATGATGGAGTCTTCCTTGGTATCGATGCCTGATCGTTGTATGTTGTGCGGCGTTCAGACATACGAAGCCATGCATTTGCGCGAACAGACACCCTTTTTCAAACTAGCGTGGGCTTTCTGTATCCTAATTGGAACCACGTTATCTGCCCAGGAGAACAGCCACTGGTACTTTGGGCACCATGCTGGCATCGACTTCACCAATGGGACGGCTGTGGCAGAAACGGGAGGTTTGGACGCACTTGAAGGTACTGCCACGGTTTCCGACCAAGGCGGCAATCTGCTGTTCTATACGGATGGTGTCACCATCCGGGACCGCAACAACAATGTGATGCCGAACGGCTCCAGCCTCATGGGAGGGGCCTCCAGTACACAGGCGGCGCTCATCGTGCCCAAACCAGGGGCTTGTGGGACCTACTATGTGTTCACCACGCAGGATCATATGCAGAATGGAGACTTCCGGTACTCGGTTATTGATATGTGCCTGAACAATGGCTTAGGCGATGTGGTGGCAGGGGAAAAGAACATCATGATCTCCACCCCGTGCGGGGAGAAGGTCACTGCGGTCCCGAATTCCTCCGGCACGGGCTATTGGATCATTACCCATGTGTTGGGCGGGAATGCATTCTTGGCTTATTCCCTTTCCAGCTCCGGCCTGAATTTCGTGCCGGTCACCAGTAGCGTAGGTTCCGTGCAAGGCTCCACTTGCCAGATCGGCCCCCTGAAAGCCTCCCATGATGGGACAAAATTGGTTTCCACAAATACGTTCTGCAACCATGCTGAGCTCTTCGATTTTGACGCGGCCACAGGTGTGGTGAGCAACCCGGTGGATCTGGCAGGCTTATATGGCCTTCCGAATGGTTGCTATGGCGCGGAATTCAGCCCGAATGACGAACTGTTGTACATCTCCACGACATGGGCCGTAAATAGGCTTTACCAGATTGATCTGGTCAACTCGATCGTATCGGAGATCGAGGAAGGCCCGGGAGGCACCTATTCATTTGGAGCCTTGCAATTGGGTGCCGACGGTCGCATATACATGGCCAGGAAAGATGAAGCTTTTCTTGATGTCATCGAATTTCCTGACATCCCCGGAACAGCATGCAGCTACCTTCCTGCAGGATTGACCCTCGCTGCCGGCACTACGAGCGATATCGGCTTGCCCTGCCTGATCCCGGCCACGGTCCTTCAAGCCGACAGCGGTACGATCACCGTTGACCTGGGGCCTGATACTTCCCTATGCGATGGCCCTGTAATCTTGGCCCCATCGGCTGTTTGCGGCGACATCTTTCTGTGGCAGGATGGCACTGTGGCCAGTTCATTCACCGCGGCACAGCCCGGTATTTTCTGGGTGCGTGTCTCGAATTCCTGCGGTGTTGGTGCGGATACTATTGTGGTGGGCAATGGCGGCCAGGCCCTCGCAGATCTGGGGCCGGATACCACTTTGTGCCCGGGTGGCTCCATCGTACTGTCGGTACCTTCCGGAGCGGACAGCGTGTTCTGGCAGGATGGAAGCACCCTTGATGAATTCACCGTCTCGCTCCCCGGCATCTTTTCGGTCCAGATCTTTAATGGTGGATGCATGGGGCAGGATACCGTGGCGATCTCCGCCCTGCCCCAGCCACAAGCCGGATTTTCTTTTTCCTTGGACACCTGTACGCGAACCGTCTCGTTCGTAAACACTTCGCAAGGATCTGCTGCACAGGCATGGGACCTCGATGACAATACCACGAGCACGGCATTAGCTCCCCAGCATACTTATTCTGCCCCGGGGGCGTATACTGTTGCATTGGTGGTGCAGAACGGATGTGGTACGGATAGTCTATTACAGGAAGTGGACATTCCTGACATCGGCCAGCTTCAATTGAACGGCCCTGATACACTTTGCAGCGGCACCACTGCGAACTATGTGGCATCCCTGACCGGAACCAGCCCATCAAGCATCACTTGGTCCAACGGCTCCACGGACACATTGGGCATCACATACGGCCCGGGCTCGAGCCTTTGGTTATCCGTTACGGTAGCCGCAGCTGCAGGGTGCATTCTGACCGACAGTGTTTTCATCACGCTCATGCCTTTGCCCATTGCTAATTTCACATGGGAAGCGCATGCATGTGGGACGCAAGTATTGTTCAGTGACCAAAGCAACTTCGCGACAAGTTGGGCCTGGAACCTTGGCAACGATTCACTTTCAACCGATCCAAGTCCTACGGGTATTTATGAGCCGCCTGGTTTGTATACCGTGGTGCTGGCCGCCATGAACGATTGCGGGAGCGACACGGCCACAGTGGACATGGATCTTACGCCACAAGGCGAGCTCGTGCTCAACGGGCCGACCGACCTGTGTGCCGATGAAACCGGCATGTATGCAGTGGACTTTACAGGCAGTGATATTGCTTCGGTGGCATGGAGCACCGGTGATATTGGACTGAGCATGAACTACACGATCGCCGCGGACACGGTCCTTGCCGTTGAATTGATCGGAACGGACGGTTGCACGTATGCAGATACCCTTGCACTTACAGTACAACCCTTACCTGTTGCCAACTTCACTTGGAGCCAGAACGCTTGCGACTCAAGTATCCTGTTCACGGATGGTTCGATGCATGCCACCAGCACGAGCTGGGACCTTGGATTTGGGCAAAGCAGCGTGCAACCGGCACCTACCGGCCACTACCCCGGCCCCGGAAGCTACAACGTGCAACTGGTCGCGGCCAATTCCTGCGGGAGCGATACAACTGAACTGGCCGTGGTCCTTGATGGCATGGGCCAATTGCTGATCACCGGCCCGGCATGGGTGTGCAGTGATGAGCCTGTGTCGTTCACTGCCGAACTCAGCGGTACTGACATCTCGGGCATTATCTGGTCAACTGGTGACACGGTTCCAGCCATAGCCTTGGGCTTCGATAGCGACCAATTGCTCAGTGCTGCGGCAGTGGGTGCGGATGGCTGCCATTACTTGGCGAGCACAACCATTTCCGTAATTGGTGCGGATGGAGATGACCTCAACTATGCGCCGAACGTGTTCACGCCGAACGGAGACGGGATCAACGAGACTTTTGCACCGGTCATGGTGGATCCGGGGGCATTTTTGGAAATGCTGATCTTTAATCGGTGGGGCCAAGAAATCTATTCCACCACGAACATTCAACATCCTTGGGACGGTCGCTTCAAGGGTGCCCCTGTACCCGATGGAACCTATGTGTACATCATGCGCTGGATGAACCGCTGCCGTGGAACACGTGAGGAGCGGCACGGCCATGTGACCTTGCTTCGTTAGGCCGATCATGAAAATAAGCGGCTCCGGCCATCAGAAACTCCGCCCAACCCCCACCACATACCGGAATGCAACATGTTCCGTCTCCGAAGCCGGTAAGGCAGAAAGCACCAACGGCATGTCGAAGCGGATCGTCAGTGGTTTGATGTCGTCCAAGGGTCCAAACTTTTTGATGGTGAGGGCCGCACCCAACCCGGCATCCGCGCGGGGAAGGGCCAACTTCACCTGCGGGGTGCCTAGGTCGGTTACCGTGCGGTAGCCCATGGTGCCCACATCGCCGAAGAGGTAGACGTCCAAGTGCAGATAATCAGCCAGCTTGCCGGGTCGGAAGCGCACCAAGCCGTCCAGATCGAGTTCGGCATTGATGGCCGCGCCCGTATTACCGGCGTAAGTGAGGATGACATTGCCCTCCGCATCCTTCTCCGGTGCCTGGTAGCCCGCGTAGCCGCGCAGGCCCAGCCCGCCGCCTTGCTGGAAGTGGTTCACGCCGGCCCCATAGCCCATCCAGTCGAAGGGCACAAAGCCGATGCTGCGGGTGTACTTGTCGGCCATCATGTCCTCGGGGGAGGCGCCGGCCAAATAGAGCTGGCTCTCGCGCGGCGTGGTTCCGCTGCCGTACTGCGCCAACAGCCGCGTGCGCAGGTTCAGCCTGCCCATGCGCGTGTTGTTCTTCGCGGTGGCGGCGGCTTGTGCAAACGGGTAGGCCGCGCCAATGCCGGCGGTGCGTACCTCAAGGCCAAGGGAGCCATTGCCTTTGTGCCAGTCGTAGCGGTGCTCCAGGCCGGTGTTCCAGGTGCTGTTCAGGGCGTGGAGTTCCCAGCGGTCGGGGTAAAGCAGGTAGGTGAGGTCCGCGCTGTCGCGCCGCAGCATGAACTTCATGTTGGTGTAGAGCGAGGTCTTGGTGAAGGGGATGTCCCAGTTGAAGCCGCCTTCGTATTGCTCCAGCCCGTCGAGCAGGCGTGCGGCCACGAATATGCTGGAGCCGTTCAGCCAGCGGCCGGTTCCGTTCTCGTAGCGGAAGTTGAGGCTGATGGGGTCGTAGGCCGTGTTCACGCCGCCGCCGGGGAGGCTTTGGCCCAGGCCGGTGTTCAGCCAGGCGCTGAACCACACCTGGTGCTTGTAGCGCAGGTAGCTGCCGTGGAAGTGGGCGCCCACCTTGAGGCCGTCATAGCCGTTGTACCAGAGGTCGGGCCTGGCGAAGCCTTGGTAGGTGCGCCAGTTGGGCCAATTGCGGATGTGGCTGTCGAAGGTGCTTTCAAAGGGGAAACGCAGGCTGTTGTTGAGCATGTTGGCGTCGCCCAGGCGGTAGCTGGTGTCGATGCGCACATCGGCGATGCCCGTGGGGATGTTCACCTCGGCGTAGTAGTCGCGTTGCAGCTCATCGAAGCCGATCCAACGGGGCAGCACCGTGGCGCTGGTCTTCTTCACGAACCAGTTGTTCGGGATCAGGTAGTCGTAGGTTTTTCCGTCGTTGGCCTTCACGGCGAACTCGATGGGCATCTGCATGTCGCCGCTGCGGCGGAAGTGGATGCGCTGGCCGACGTCGGCATTGCGGTGCTTCACACCCTTCACGGCGTAATCCAGGCGCTTGCCGGTCTCGATCCACTGGTCGAAGAACCAGTTGAGGTCGGTCTTGGTGTAGTCGGTGAAGCTCTGGCGCATGTCCTCCATGTAGGGGTGCTTGAATTTCCACTGTTGGAAGTAGTGGCGCAGCGCGCCGTTGAAGAGCGTATCGCCGAGCACGTATTGCAGGTTGAAGAGCATGGCGGAGGTCTTGTAGTAGACCATGCGGTAGCCGGTGTGGAGGCCGGAGAATTCGTCGCTGTGCACGTTGATGGGGGGCAGCTCGTTGCGCACGGCGGCACGCATGTAGCTGTTGAAGGTGAGCTGGTCCCGGGCCAGTGCCGGCCCGGTATAGCGCCGCTCGTAGGCGGTGGCGGCGGGCTCGGTCACCAGGGTGTCCTCGCCCACGTGTTGCATGCCCACGGTCTCAATGAACTGGGTGAAGCCCTCGTCGAGCATGGCGCGGTAGGTCTCGTTGTTGCCCACCATGCCGAAGAACCAGTTGTGGGCGATCTCGTGCATGAAGAGGGTGCGGTAGTCGGGTTCCTCGCCGCTGTCGAGGGTGAGCATGGGGTATTCCATGCCGTCGCGGGCATCGGCCACCACCATCTTGGGGTAGCCGTACATGCCCACGTACCCGCTGTGTGCGCGGATGCATTTGGCGGCGTATGCCGCGGCGTTCTGCCACTTGCTGGCATGCGGTTCCGAGGCCAGGGCGATGCACTGGATGCCGTTCCATTCGGCCTCGCCGATGCGGTAGGTGGGGTCGGCGGTGAAAGCGAAGTCATGCACGTTCTCCGCATGGTAGCGCCACACCTTGCGCACGCCGGGCTGGTAGGGCGTGATCACCGAGGGAGGCGAGTTCCAGGGCTTGTCCTTGAAGTTGGCGATGTCCAGCTTCTTGCGCAGCTCCGGCGGCATCACCTCCTGGGGGTTCTGCAGCCAGCCGGTGGCCTCCACCACCATGTCGTTGGGCATGTCCAAGGCCACGTCGAAGGTGCCGAAGTCGCCGTAGAACTCATGGCCGAGGTGCTGCTGGGTGTCCCAGCCGGACTTGCGGTCGTACACGCTGATGCGGGGGTACCACTGGGTGCCGTCGAAGTGCTTGAATCCCCACTGGCTGTAGAGCTTCATGCGGCCCATGCCGCCCCAATGGGTGGTGAAATCGTACTTGAACACGGTGCTTTCACCGGGCAGGAGCGGCCGTGGGAGGGTCACGCGCAGGATGGTGTTGTCCAGTTCCAGCCGGGCCTGTAGTCCGTCCATGGTCATGGAGGGCACCCGGGTTCCGCGCTGCTGTTCCACTGGTTTGTTGCCGCGGCCGCTGAGTTGGGCCAGGTAGCTGTCGGGTTGGGCGGCGTTGGCGTAGAGGTGGAAGAAGGCTTCGCGCAGGGTGTCCGGTGAATTGTTCCAGTAGGTGAGTTCCACGGTGCCTTGGGCGAGGTTCCCCACTTCGTCGAGCCGCACGTTCATGTTGTAGTGCACGTCCTGCTGCCAATAGCCGGGCCGTGGCGGGCTGTTCTTCCAGTAGTACGGGTTGTCGGCCTGCCGGAAGGTGTTGGGCGGGTGGAGGGGGTCGAAGGCTTGGGCGAAGGCTGTTCCGCAGAGCAGGCAGGCGAGCAGGAGCGTGGAATTCCTCATCAGTGGGATAGCTGGGCGGGTGCAAATTACCCGAAGGTTCGGGAATTGGGGGCAGGGCGGCGTTTCGTCACGGGACCCGGGTCCGTGGCGGGCGTGTCCGGCCAACGGCCCATGTGGCGGCGAGGGGGTGCGCCCGCTCACGCGCGGCCTTCGGCGGGCTGCAGTTTCCTGCTGTGTTCGCGCCGTGCCTTGGCGATGCTGGTGTTCAGCTCATAACCGATCAGCAGCACGATCATGTTGAAGTGGAGCCAGAGCTGCACGGCGAGGATCACGCCGATGGAGCCGTAGAGGGCGTTGTAGTCGGTGACGTTGTTGAACACGAAGGCCAGTGCACGGGACAGCAGGAAGATGAGCCCGATGGCCAGCACGGCCCCCGGGGTGAACAGGTGGAACCGCCGTTGGCCGGGGCTGCCCGCGTAGTACAGGAGGGAGATGGCGACCAGCACGAGCATCACGGAGGTGGCCCACCGGACCAGGGTGAACCCCGCGCTTTCCAGGAAATGGAAATGATCGCCATGGTCGTGCAGGAGGGAGCGGCCCCAGGAGCTGGCCGTGAGCACGGCCGTGGCCAGCACGCACAGCAGGGAGAAGGAGAACATCAACAGCAGGCTCACCACGCGTTGTTTCCAGGGCCGGTACCATTCCGTAACGTAGGCACTGCGGCTGAAGCCCTGCAGGATGGCGTGCATGCTGTTGCTGGCCAGGAAAATACCGAAGAGGAAGCTGACGCTGAGCAGGGTGCTGTGCTTGCGCAAGACCAGGTCGTGCAGCAGGCCTTCAATGAAGGCATAGACCTCTTGGGGCAGCATGGTGTGGAAGGCGCCAAGCAGCTTCACCTGGAAATCCGGGACGGGAATGAAGGGGATGAGGGTGAGCAGCACGATCAAGGCGGGGAACAGGGCGAGGAAGAGGCGGAAGGCGATGGCTGCGGCGCGGTCCACCAAGTTACCTTGCGAGAGGGCATGGAAGAAGAAGCGGGAGACGTGGTACAGGCTGAACCCGCCGAAACCGGGCAACACGATGCGCTGAAGCAGGCTGATGGCCCGGCGTACGGGCTTCATGAAGAGGAGCTTGCGCACGAGCTTGGCCGCCATCAACCCATGGCTTTCAGGCTCAGGTCCAAGCTGGGCACTGAGTGGGTGAGCGCACCGACGGAGATGAAGTCCACCCGGCATTCGGCGTAGGTGCGGGCGGTGGCCAAGGTGATGCCGCCGCTGGCCTCGGTCTCGAACCGGCCCCCGATGAGCTGCACGGCCTTGCGCAGGTCGGCGGGTTGGAAGTTGTCCAGCATGATGCGTTGCACGCCGCCGGCGGCCAGTACCTGTTCCACTTCCATGCGGTTGCGTGTTTCCACTTCGATGGGGATGGCCAAGTTGTGTGCCTGCTGGTAGGCCTTGGCCCGTGCAATGGCCTGCGGGATGCCACCGGCGAAGTCGGCATGGTTGTCCTTGATCATCATCATGTCGTGGAGGCCCATGCGGTGGTTCATGCCGCCACCGATGCGCACGGCCCATTTTTCGGTGGAGCGCAGGCCGGGGGTGGTCTTGCGCGTGTCCAGCACGCGGCAGCCCGTGCCCTCGATGGCCTCCACGAAAGCGCGGGTGAGGGTGGCGATGCCGCTCATGCGCTGCATGAAGTTGAGCAGCACGCGCTCCACCAGCAGGATGCTGCGGGAAGGGCCCTGGAGGGTGAAGGCGATGTCGCCCGGTACGATGTGCGCGCCATCGAGCAGCAAGGGGCGCAGGTGCAGTTCGGTGCTGAGGTGGCTGCAAATGGCCTGGGCCATCTCCACGCCGGCCAGGATCCCCTTGTCCTTCACCAGCAGGTGGGCCGCCCCCCGTGCGGTGGCGGGCACGGTGGCGAGCGAGGTGTGGTCGCCATCGCCCACATCCTCGGCAAACGCCCGCTGGATCAGCTCTTCGGTTCCTTCGGGCAGCATCAGCGTCCGGCTTCCATGCGCAATTGCTTCACCTGGAACACGTCGCCGTTCTTCTTCAGGAAGAAGGTCACCCGGAAGTCGCCGTTGGCCGTGGCCAAGTTGCCGATGTAATAGCTGTCACCGCCCCGGTTGGTGCCTTCATGCACGATGGTGAGGCCCTTGGGCGGGTGTTCCTCGAAGAACTTGCGCAGGATCTGCTCGGCCTGGGCCTTGCTGTAGTAGTCACTGGCCGAAGGCAGGGCCATGTCCACATTGGCCACGAAGTGCTTGGCCAAGGCGGCGGCATTGCCCGAACCGATGGCCGAGACCACCTGGTCCTTCACGCCCGTTTGGGCCTTCAGTCCGCTGAAGGGCAGCGCGAAGAACAACAACAGGAAAAGGCTTGTGAGCGGGGCGTAGCGCATGCGAAGCAAGTTTGCAAAGAACGGGCCACAGTTGCACCCTTGCAAGAGCAGAGTTACCAACAGGCTGGAAGCGGCAAGTTGGCGGCCTGGGAAGGCATGCGGCAGGTTGCGTGCGGCGGGAGCAGGTTATTTTGCCCCCTGCTGGCGCTTGAACGCGATGCGATGAAATTCCGGATGATCCTGGTGGGCCGCACCGAACGCGGGCACGTGGCCGATGGCCAGAAGCACTATGCGGACCGCATCCGCCGCATGGAAGGCTGGGAGGAGGTGGTGCTTCCCGAAGCGGGCCGTGGCGAGCCGGCGTGGCAGCAACGCACCGAGAGCGAGCGCATCCTGGCCGCCCTCAAGCCCGGTGAGAAGGTGGTGGTGCTGGATGAGCGGGGCAAGTTGCTCACCAGCCCGGCCTTTGCGGAGCGGCTGGGCACCTGGCGCGACCAAGGCGTGCGCGACATCGCCTTTGTGATCGGCGGCGCGTACGGCATGACGGACGCAGTACGCGAGCGCGCCGACCTGCTGCTGTCGCTCTCACCGATGGTGTTCCCGCATCAATTGGTGCGGGTGCTGTTTGCGGAGCAGCTTTACCGGGGGCTTAGTATCTTGAAGGGGACGGGGTATCATCATGGGTGAGGGGGGATGAACGGATGAGGGCCATATTTGCCTCAATTCGCGCCCATGCTCTTCGATTCCTCGGGATTCCTCCTCTTTCTGCCCGTGGTCTTCTTCCTTTACTGGTTCGGCACGCGTCGTTCGTTACGGGCGCAGAACCTGCTCTTGTTAGGGGCGAGCTACTATTTCTACGCTTGTTGGGATTGGCGGTTCCTTTTTCTGCTGGTCTTCTCCACCCTGCTGGACTATGTGAGCGGACTGAAGATCCACCAGGCCACGACCCAGCACTGGAAGAAGGCATGGCTGGTCCTGAGCGTATGTATCAACCTGGGTTTCCTGGGCTTTTTCAAGTACTACAATTTCTTCGCCGAGAATTTCGCGGCCCTGCTATCGGACATCGGCTGGGGCGTGAACCCCGTGCTGTTGAATGTGGTGTTACCTGTTGGCATCAGCTTCTACACTTTCCACGGACTCAGCTACGTCTTTGACGTGTACCACGGTAAGGTCAACCCTGTACGCAACCCGGTGGATTATGCGCTCTTCGTCAGCTTCTTTCCGCTGCTGGTGGCAGGGCCCATTGAGCGGGCCACGCACCTGCTGCCCCAGATCCAGCGTCCACGTACATTTAGTAGGGTGCAGGCCGTGGACGGCCTTCGACAGATATTATGGGGCGTTCTCAAAAAGGTGGTGATCGCGGATAATTGCGGGGCGGTCGTGGACCAGGTCTTCGGCGATCCTTCGGCACAATCCGCATCTACGCTTCTCTTGGGCACCGTGTTCTTTGCCATGCAGATCTACGGGGATTTCTCCGGCTATTCGGACATTGCGTTGGGGACGGCGAGGCTCTTTGGAGTGGAGCTGTTGCAAAATTTTTCGTTTCCCTATTTCTCGCGGGACATTGCCGAGTTCTGGAGAAGGTGGCACATTTCCCTTTCCTCCTGGTTTCGTGATTACCTGTACATCCCCTTGGGCGGCAGCCGGGGGAACAATTGGAAGAGGGTGCGAAACATCTTCATCATTTTCCTTGTCAGCGGCTTTTGGCACGGTGCCGAATGGACCTTCCTTGCATGGGGTGGCTTGAATGCCGTGTACTTCCTTCCGCTATTGTTGGCTAAACGCAATCGCACGCACATGGACGTGGTGGCCAAGGGCAGGATGTTGCCCAGCCTGCGGGAAGTATTCCAGATGGGTTCGACTTTTCTGTTGACTTGCATCGCCTGGGTGTTTTTTCGTGCCAAGGACATGGAGGCCGCTTGGGATTATTTGAAGGGGATGGCCCGCCCATCGTTGGCTTCGCTGCCGGATACCAAGGGCCACGACACCCTTGTGTTGCTCCTGGTGTTGTTCATGCTAGTGGAGTGGCAAGGGCGCGAGGGAAGGTATGCGCTGGAACGGCTGGGGCTCTCATGGCCACGCCCCATGCGCCTGGCCTTTTACGGCACACTTGCGTGCTGCATCCTGCTGCTCATGAGACCGGGGCAGATGCCGTTCATTTACTTCCAGTTCTGAAAATGGGCAAGTTCCTGCGCGACGTTCTGCTGTTCGGCCTGCTGGGTGCGGCCATATATGTTGCGTTCCTTTTCGCAGCCGCCTTGCGGGGTGCCGGGGATGGCCCTTGGAACATCAAGTACCGGCCGGGTGAATTCGGGGGGCTTTGGGAACGGGTGCGGGACAGCACCATGCATCCCCCGCATGACCTGTTGATGATCGGCTCGTCGTTAGCTTATCGGGGCGGGGATCCGCGCGTGTTCGCGAAGCATGGCTACCGGCTCTATAATTTGGGTTCCAGCGCCCAAACGCCGCTCCAGACAGAGGTGCTGCTCAAACGCCATTGGCAGCATGCCCGCGCCGATGTGGTCTTGTTCATTGTTACGGAAGATGTGTTCTGTCAGAAAGGATATGAGAGTTCTTTGGACCTCATTGCGAATGACCGCATAGACCAATTAAGCCTGTGCATGGTGGCGCGAACCCCTAACATTGCCTTGCTGAACACTACCGTATATGCTGTGTTGAGGCACGCAGCAGGAACGGTAAGGCCAAGTGATCACAATTGGCCGGAAGGGAAGCATGACGTGTATGTGCCCGGAGGCTATGTGGAGCGAAAGGGTACAACCTTCAATCCCCGTCAATGGACTCCTCTTCAGGACAGCACACCACTGGTGATGCAGAAGGAGGCATTTGAGCGATGCCTGGAGTTTGTAAGGAAGCAGGGCGCACAACCGGTGATCATATCTCCGCCTGTGACAGACGGCTACTGGCTGGCTCCCGGGAAGTCTTGGGGACTCGCCTATTGGCAGTCATTGGCCCCATACTATGATTATAGCCGATTGCATCAGGGGCCGGACAGCCTATACTTCCAAGATGGACGGCACCAGAACCAACACGGCGTGGTCCGGTTTGATCGGGCCTTGGTGCAGGACCTTGTCAAGGATGGATGGTTGGCTCCGAAGGACTGAGCGAACAGGTGGTCTGGCAATATGGCCGACCGGATCATGGACGAAGCAAGCGTGAAGGCGCCACGGCCCACTTTAGGTTGAGGTGCTCAGGACCTTGCCGGTGATGGGTCCCGATTTCCGTAATACTTCATGATGACCGGGCGCCAATCATCGGCCTCTGGCCAAGGACCAAGCCGGGCCGCATGCCAATGTGCTTTGAAGAGGGCATTGTCCACTTGATAGCAGGCCCCTCGCTCTTCCTCGGCAACCGTGGCCTTTTCGCCCAAGGCAAGCTCCATGGCTGCCACTAGGTCAGGTATACGTACAGGTTGGTCGAAGCACGTATTCACGGTCATCCCCCGGTATGCATCATCCATGATCATCCCTTGGCAGGCTCCGAACAGTGTGTCCACGTCCATCAGGTAGCGGCATGCACGCAGGTGTACATGCAACGTTCGTCGCGCAAGTATGCTGTCCCGGATATGGTTGCACAATGTGTGCGGGTTGGATCCTGGGCCTATGATGTTGGGCAGGCGGAAGATGATGTGGTCCGGAAACAAGGCGCGGACCAGTTGCTCCATGCGCGACTTATGCAGGATATAGGCTGTCGAGCACAGGGAAGGGTCATAGAGGCTGGTGGTGCTGAAATACACCAGCCGGGCCGTGATGCCAACATGTTCCTTAAGCATCTGCTGTTCGCGCAGATAATCCGCATCCTTTGCCGTGGTTGAATTGGAGACCCCTGATGCAAATATCAGCGTGCCCGGCTCCTCAGCGAGAGACCGGAAGGCGGAAGCGATAAGGCCGGAACCGAGGATCATGGCAGGCAAAGAAAGGCCGATTGGCGGCAAGTGCGTCCATGGTGTCCGGGATCAAGTGGCACCATGGCGGTGTGTCACCGCACGCCTTGTACCATCCGGCGGTACAGGTATTGCCAAAGTGTCGGGTGGTACCATCTTACACTTCCGGCCGGACCCTGTATGCTCCGGACCCGGTCGTGCAGCACATCCTCCACGGCCTTGCATAGTAACCGGCTTCCGGCCACCACCTGCATCAAAGGATAAGTGGTGAAATTGTCCAGCGCGGCTGGGGTGATCGTTTCCTGGTACAGGATGGCGCCGGTATCAATGCCGGCATCCACCAAGTGTACGGTGACTCCGCAATGGTCGGGGTCGCGGTTGACCAGTGCCCAATAAGCCCCGTGGACCCCGCGGTACCGGGGTGTAATTCCGGCATGTGTGTTCAGTACGGGAACCTTCAGGGCGCCCAGCGTGCGTGCGGAAAGGATGCGGGTGCCGTTGATCACCACCACTTGAGGGGAGAGTTCCCTCAGTTTGTCCAGGAGGTTCTCGCTGTTCACGCTTGGGGTGCGGGCCACAGTGCCGTCCGGCGGTTCCGTGGACGCACCCGCCTGCCGAATGATCGCATCCCGCCGCGTGGATGAGATCCGGTACATCGGCCCGGCGATGAGCACCTGGAAAAGGACTTGCCCCAGCACCCGCCCCCATCCCAAGCGCTTGGCCCGCAACAGCACTGTCCGCAACCGCGAAGGTGATTCCTCGTAGATGAGGGAGGTGTTGTATTGTGTGGCCAATGCATGGTACAGGATATGCGTGCTATCCTCCTCGCGGCCCACCAGCACCACACGTTCAGCTTCCATGTGCCTGCGCGATTGACCGGGAAGCCACCTCGCCCATGGTCAGGCTTTCCATGCCTTGGTCACCACGTAGGCGACCATAGTGCTCGAGGACCTTTCCTAAGAAGGCCATGTTTTCCTCCAGGTTGCGTCCGAAGTTGTGCGGATGCCACCACAGGTGGAAAAGAGTTCCAGTGCATGCGGCATGGTCCATGGCCTTTGTGATCCGCCTCAAGCGCAGTCCTTCCAGCCAGCGCGTGTGCTTGTTCCAAGGTCGAAGGAACCTGCTGGACGGAATGTTCACCGGCAGCCCTGCGGAAACATTCGGCCAAGGATGACAATTGTGTCCTGTGAGGTTGATCCACGTGTCCAACAGGCGCACTCCGCGCCGTACCAGGGTCTCCTCCTCACTGCTTTTGGCCACTTGGGCCCACGAACGTTCATTGCCCCGGTATGCTTCAATGCCGAACTGCCGACAGATGTTCAGGTAGGCCGGGTTATACTGGTTCCGGGGGAACACCAAGCTGCGAAGCGTGATCCCCATCCTGCTGGCCGCGTGTACCGCAGCCGCCATGTCCGCTTCAAACTGTGCAGGTGTCTGGCCTGCTTCCAAGCAGTAGTAATGGGAGAAGGTGTGGCAGCCCACTTCATGGCCGGGATGGGCCAGGAGCCGGCTGAGCAGCGCATGGCCGAAGTGGTAGGGGTCGGCCTCTTCATTCACCCCGACCTGATCGAAATGCCCGTTATACGGCGATAGATGACCATGCACATACGTGGGTCGGATAGTGGGCAGACCGGCCATCATGCTTTCCCTATCCCGGTGGAACAGTAAGCCCACCGTGGCGAATGTGGCTTTGACCTCGTATTGGTCGAAGCACTCCAGCATGCGCGGTATGGCTGTACGCCCTCCCCGAATGCTATTACCGTAACTGTCCACCGTGCGTTTGTCCCGTACGCCCCATAGCAGCTCAAGGTCGAGTGAAATGATGAAGCCTCCCGGCGCACGGGGTTTCGGCGGTTTAGGATGAAGGGCCATTGGCAGGGTTTGCGGCCGGTCAGGGTGTGGCTGGCTTGACATAGGCGGCCTTCAGGCTGTCCCCTATGGCAAAGGTCGTCAGAATGCCGTTGGCCGAGGCCTTTGCAAACCTCAAGTACCAACTGGCCTCCAGCTTTCCCCGCAATTTCTCTTGCACTAGGTGGGCCTGTTTCCGACCTTGTTTACCTGTGGTCCGCTTGGTCTTCCATCGTTCAATGCTGATCCCGGTGGTGGCCAACCAGGACCGCCTTAATCCCTTGGCAGTGAGCAGTGCGTTCATGGTGCGGGGCGTAAAATAGTTGAGGTGCTCCGGATAGCTTGCCACATTCCAATTGCCGGGGTCGGCATGGCGCGCAATGCAGTTGAAGTTGGGAACGGTGACATATAATAATCCGCCCGGCCTGAGGAGGGTGAGCATCTTGTCGATTTCATCCGAGGGATCCACCAGGTGTTCAACAACTTCAAAGGTGCATACCACATCGAAGCTTTCCGGTGCGAAGTCCGTAGGGTTCAGCACTCCTTCCTTCACCGGTATGCCCTTGGCCTGGCAGGCCTTAATGGACCTTTCCCCGAATTCCGTGCCTTGCACCTGCTATCCGGCCCGCATGGCCCGGTCCAGGAAATGGCCGCCCCCGCAGCCGACATCCAGTATGCGGCCCAGTCGGCGGAAGGCCGCGAAGCGTTGCAACAGTTCGTCGTACCTCAACAGGGTGATGGGTGAGACCGCATCAACGTATGGATAGGAGGCGTAATATTCCGCGAGTTCCTTCTTGCCCGGCTTCAGGCTGGCATAGACCAGGCCACATTGGCGGCATTTTACCAGATGTTGGGCCGCAAATGGGGCCAGGCCTACGTTGTCGGAAGCACGGCACACGGGGCAGGTGCGGGATGTTGGCCTCATTGGGCGAATGTAGTGTGCGGCTGCATCGGCCGACAGGGGCGGCCAAAATGGTTGCACGCCAAGGAAATTGGCCGGGAAAGGCGACATTTGGGCCATGTCGTTGGTGTGGCTGATGTACTATGGAGATGTGGGCATTGCCCTTTGGGAATGGCTCCTTAGCATCATGTACCTCATCGTGATCTACATGTATTTCGGCCGGCTGAAGAATATGCGGCAGAAGCGGCAGCCAGAATATCGGCACTTCATAAGAGGGCTGTTCGCGAAGATGATCGGGGGGGCCGCGTTCGCATTGATCTACTTCTACTACTTCCAAGGTGGCGATACGCTCATGTATTTCTACTCGGCGGTCTCCATGACGAAACTGGCCACGGCGGACCCGGCGAGCTTCATGCAGGTCCTGTTCGGCGCGAACGATGATGCCCATCTGGCCATGTTCGCAGCACTGGATGCCAGACCTTACGGATACATGTATTTCGATCCTCGGAGCTTTATGGTCATACGGCTGATAACACCCTTGGTCTTTCTTTCTTTCCGCAGTTACCTTGTTACCACGCTCCTGTTCTCCAGTATTTGCTACATTGGCATTTGGCGCTGTTACCAAACCTTCGTGGGCTACTTCCCCTCATTGACCAACAAGTTCGCCATCGCCTTCCTGTATATACCGTCCGTGATCTTTTGGGGGTCCGGGATCATGAAGGATACCTTGACGATCAGTGCGGCCTGCTGGTGGGTGCATTGTTTTGACAAGGTCTTCTTCAAGAAGGATGAGCTGCTTTACAACATTGCTGGTCTGGTACTGGCCGGTGTGATGCTCATTCTGCTGAAACCGTACATCTTCATGGCTTTGATGCCGGTCACGTTCCTATGGCTCCTTTATTACAAGGTGGTGAAGCTGCGGAATGTTTTGCTTCGGCTGATCGTCCTGCCGCTGTTCATGGTGATCTCGGTTGTGGCATCCGTGGCCACGCTCCGGTCCTTGGGGGATAGCTTGGGCAAGTTCAGCCTGGACGAGGCGCTCATTACCACGAAAGTGCTCCAGGAGGATATGAAGCGCAGCGAACAATACGGTGATAATTATTTCGATATCGGCACGATTGATGGGACTATGGCGGGCACCTTGTCGAAATTTCCGGTTGCCGTCAACGCCGCTCTCTTCCGGCCGTATGTGTGGGAGTCGCACAATTTGGTGGTGTTGGTCAGTGCCTTGGAGAACGCCTTCCTCCTGGGTCTTTCCCTACTGGTGTTGTGGCAGACACGCATCTGGTTTTTCATCCGGTGCATCCGAAGGAATCCCATGGTAATGATGTGCATCGTGTTTTCGTTGGCCTTCGCCTTCATGATCGGCCTTACCACGCCCAACTTCGGTGCCTTGGTCCGGTTCAAGATTCCCTTAGTGCCCTTCTTCGTTAGTGCACTCTTCATCATAGCATACCTGAACAAGATGCGCATCCACGCGAAATTGAGCCACAAACGCTTCGATCTGGTGGCCTATATCAAGGGAGAGCCGATCCCGGCTCCTGTACGCCGCGTTCCGATTGTCGTCCAAGATCAATGAAGGAACAAGGGTGCGTGGTGGTGATATGCGGCCATGGGATAGGGGATCCCTTGGTCTCTACCCTGATGCTGGATTATGCCTTCCGCTTGCAGGAACCTGCGGAAGACAAGGGTCGGCCAATGTTGTTCTTCACCGAGGAAAGCGACACGGCCGTACTGGATGCCGGGCTTGCCGAACGGATGCGGGAGGCGGGAATCACCTGGGTGCCGCTTCGATACCACTTGGCCGGTCCACAGTTTCTCCAGCGCCTGCGCAATGCGGCAGTCATTCTCACAAAGGGTAGGTCTTTCGCCAAAGGCAACCGTCCTGCAACGGTAATCGGGTTCCTGTCCATGGCAGGGTCCTATGCCAGCCTGTTGCGCTCGCTGGGTTTCAAGCGGTTCATTCTCGTAAGTTTTGAACCTCACAGCAGGTACATGGAGGAACTGGGCGTGTGGCGGAAGGGCTCGTTCAAGGTCAAGCTTGCCGCCTGGTTCGAGCGTCGACAGGTGCGCAATGCCGATTACCTCATTTCCCCCACCCGGGCAGGGGTAGCGTACGCTGAACAGATGGGAAGCCGGGCCCACGTTGCCATCCAGGGTGTTACCGTGGATGTGCAGGCCAACGCTCGGCGGGAGCAGGCAGGACGCGGCATGCGGGAGCGGCTTGGCCTCGGAGGAAAAGTGGTGCTGGCCTATGCGGGGAAATTCAATGGGCTCTACTACAGCGAGGCGGATTATGTACGCTTCATGGCCGCCACCTGCGCCATGGATGATCGGGTTCACCACCTGGTGATCACTTTCCCGGAGCACGCATCCGCGATCCGGGCAGCGGCCTCCGGTATGAAATTGGATGGGCGGTTTACGCTATTGGATCCTGTGACACCACAAGATCTTCCTTCTTACCTGTCGGCTTCCGACATCGGTGTGCTGGCGGTTCCTCCTACACCTTCGCAGGTCTATCGTACACCGGTGAAGAGCGCCTTATACTGGGCCGCGGGGTTGCCTATGATCATTCCAGAAGGGGTTTCCGATGACTGGTGGATCGTGCGCGACCGAGGCTTGGGCTTGGTAGTGCCATGTTTGGGGCAAGTGCCCGAAGAGGGCTTTAAGGGCTTGGTAGCCGAGGTGGCGGGTCCCGGCGTGGGGAGGCTGCGGGAGCGTTGCATACAGACAGCCATGGAATTGCGTGATACTGCAGCCATGGTGCGCCTGCTTCGGGCTGCCTTGTCAGGCGAATGGGCGGAGCAAGCTGCGGAGGGCGCGGAGCGGCTTCCTCCGGTGCAGCCATGAGGCGACCATCACCCGCGTGCTCCGCCGGCGGAAATGGCGTAGGTCCTTCTTGTCTGCCCAGCCTTTCTGCACAAGCCAGCGGTGTACGTACCGGTAGGATTTTTCCATACCCGCCAAATCACCGGTTGAACTGTGCGGCGATCGGCGATAGAGCAGTACAGGCTGGTCCACATGGTCGTATCTGCGGCCGGGCTGGCTGTACTCCATCAGGAACATCAGGTCCTCGATCTGCGAACTACCCTCTTGGAACCGCACCGGCGGGCAAACCGGCCAGCGCACCAGCCAAGTGATGCCGCCGAAACAACTGCCCGTGAGCTTGATCAGTTCCTCGAATGGCGCACCCCGGAATGTTGGCCGGAAAGTCAGCAGCTCCTTGGTGAGGGTTTCATCCATTTGCACCATCAGGCCGTCTGCAATGTCCACTTCAGGGTAATTGTTCAGTAGGTCGAGGCGCACGGCTAAACTATGCTCCGGCAATACATCGTCGGCATCCAAGAAGCCCAATATGGAACCTGTGGCATGTTCCAACCCCAAGTTGCGCGCGCTGCCGATCCCGCCATTGGCCTTGTGGAGCAGGCGGATGCGCGGGTCTTGAAAGCGGGACACTTCCTGCACTGTCCCATCGGTGCTGCCATCATTGACCACGAGCAATTCCCAATGCGGATAGGATTGCGCCAGCACCGACCGGATGGCCTCCGTTATGTGCTTCTCGGCGTTGTATGCCGCCATGACCAGGCTGATCAGCTGCGGTTCTGCCATCGGGGGGCAAGGGCTTGTTCAACCCGGGTCAATTGTGCTTCAATGGTCCGGGACCGTGCAAAGGAACTGCGGGCTGCCCGCACATCCGCCGTATTCCAATCGTCCAAATTGGCGAGCACCGTGGACAAGAGCGCGGGATGATCCCACCGGTGGCGGGCCATGGCGATCAGTTTCGGGGGCATTCCTTCATATTCCGACGTGGCGGAGGCCACCACCGGGTTTCTCGTGGCGAGGTATTCCAGCAGCTTGTGGGGATTGGAAAGCTGCTGTGGCCATAGGTCGGCCCGGTAGCACAAGAGAAGCACATCGGCCCGGTACAGTTCAGGTATCAGCTGCTTCAGTGGCATGAAGCCGGTGAAGATGACGTTCGGGGATGCCGCCACGCGTTTGAACCACGGGTCGGTAGGGGCAGGTGTACAGGGGCCGATGAACCGGAAGTCCACGGTGGGATGGCCGGTCACTTCTTGGTGGATTACCTCCCAGTCAAGGAATGGGATGGCCATATTGCCGGCGCAGGCTACCACGGGCCTTTTATCCACAGGCCGGGGGGCTTTGTCGGGGTATGGTGTCGTCCAGCGACTATCCAACCCGTGGCCCAGGTTGAGCAGGGGAGTGGTGGAAGCCATCTGACGCAGTGGCCTGGCAATGGCATCGGATGTGGTGAGCAACAGGTCGGCATCGGCAAAGGCGCTTGATCCGGCTTCCAGCATGAACAGGTCAACCGGATGGCGTATTACGATGCGCCCTTTTTTGGGCAGCTGAAGCAACCGGGTGGTATCGAAGCTCCAAACCAGATCCACTTTCTGCCCGGCCCACGCCTCGATCCGCTTGATCGCACGGGCACTATACCACTGCTGTACCCTTATAGGCATCCGGTTCACGCCCCGTAGCCAGTGGGTTTGCACCAAGTGTTCCACAGGACCACCCTGTGCCGCGCCGTACAAGGGCGCGGTGCCTGGCGCATCGAGCCACAGCACCCGGTTGCCACGGGCAGCCAAAGCCTCGGCCCAATGATGTTTACTCATCTGCAGACCAACCCAAGGGTCGGGGCTGATCAGCAGTATGCACCGCTGGCGCAGAAGGCCGGGGAGGCTGCTTTTCGGGGTGGGGGAGGCCATGGTGTGGGTGGACAGGTGGTAGCAAGGTCCGTGGCTTAGCACGGGCAACGCAATGCACTATGCCGGCCCGGCGTGCGGCATTATGGTATCTGTGGCACGGCGCGTGAGAATCAGTACCAAGGCGATCAAAACGCAACTTACAAAGGCATTACCCCACACGTATAGCCTAATGGCATCTATAAAGGGAAGATCCGTCATCAAGGTCCAAGCGATGATACCAACGCGAATGATGAGGAAGAGGCCGTGTATGGAAAGGTATGCCCACTGCGCACCGACCACGCGAAATACGGATGCCACCGGTTCTGCGACCAGACGGCAGTAGTAGAACAGGCAAAAGCTGGCCGTGATCGTGCCTGCGAGCGCCCACCGGTCTTTGAACAGAAAGACGAACACAGGTTCCGCGGACAATGCGATCGTCACGAATGGTATGATGCCGACCACTGCAAGGATAAGAACCATGCGGTTGGTAAGTTGTGCCAATGCCTTGGGTCCCTTGTCGGCAAAGGTCTGCGCGGCCTTTTGATAAAACGCGCTGGAAATGGAATTGCCGAACAGGCGGAGGGGGATCTCCAGCAGTGCCATGGCCAATGAAAATTGCCCGAACGCGGCCAGGCCGAAGTGCTTGGGAATCCACCATAAGGGGGCTTGGTTGGCGATGCCGGCCAAGGCTACTGCGGGCAGCTCATATTTCGGAAAGCCGCTGTATTTGCGGGCCACGCGCCAAACTTCGGTGCGGCTCGGCACGGGCCTGGCCCACTGGGGCGGGTCGCGCAGGATCAACCTGTTGTTGAAGAACAGTTGAGCCGAGCGGCTCAGGAATTCCGCCAGCAGGAGGCCAACCGCGCCGCTGCCCCACACCAAGGCATAGCCGATGGCCACCAACTTATTTCCAAACGCATTCAAGCTTCCGAACACGAAGTTCTGCTTGTATCGCACACGCGCAAAGACCATCTGCTGGCTGGTTTGCGCCCACGCGGAAACAACGATCAACAGAGGGGCTACCAAGGCTAACAAACCCAATGCCGGCAGCCCAACAGCAGTAAGGAGGCCATTGCCGCCGATCAGCAGGACCGTGAAAAGGACCAGTGCGAATGCAATCGGCAGATAGTTGCTGAGTGTCCGCAGCCCTTGGAGTTCATTTTCGTCACGCACCAGCAGCATGGCGCGGTCATATTGCAGGGTGGAGTATGGGAGGCATAGCAAGGCAAGGCCCATGACAGACCCCATGGTCCCGTACGCCGCGGGATCATACAGGTGCATGATCACCGGGGTGAAGATGAGCTGTGCGGCGAAGGTGGCCATGTTTCGGCCGCTGATGAAGGAAATGTTGGCGGCAAAGGACCCTTCCTTGAACGACGGTAGCGTCCGGCCGTAGAGATGGCGTCCCTGGGTTGTGCCCCGCTTGCTTGACTTCATGTCCATATGCCGGAACCACGCATGGAAGAAGAGAAGGTAAAGGAAGTAATGGTGGCAGTGGCGGCTTGGGCCTTGGCTTGGAAATAGACCTTCCGGGCACAAGCATACCACCTTCCAAGTGAAATGTAACGCAGGGAGAACCTTGTAGCCATGCCGTTGATTGTACGAATCGGTCGTTTCCTATGCTTCCATCAACGCCACCAAGTGCTTGGATAGATGATCCAGTATCACCGGCCCGGTGTCGAAATTGGTGTCCACAAGGATTGGTCTTTCACCGGAGATCAGCTTAGGAAGCTCCTTCTCCACTTCTTGGACGGTAATGGATACGCCGAGCCGGTTTGATTCGATGAAGCGGCTGATCCTGCCTGGTGCCCCGACATGGACCACGGGTATCCGTTGGTGGAAAAGCTCGTTGAATTTCGTTCCCAAATAATTGCGGTTCTCGTCGGGGATAAATACCAATGCGGCATCAGCATCGGCAATGTGCCGACCCGCTTCCCGGCCGTTCACGACCCCATGGAAACGGATGCTCCCTTCCAGCCCGACCTGCTCCACTTGTTGACGGGCATCAAGAACCTCGTTGGGCCTGGCATAAATGTCGAACACGGGCGGTAGTCCACCGGGTTGCATGTTGCTGAGGATGCGTCGAAAGGTGTTTATGACTGCATCCATGTACGCGTGTCCATCTTCCTTTCCGCGCCAGGAACCGGCGTAGATCAATCGCCTTGGCGGAGAATGTCGTTCGAAAGGGTTGGCGGGAATGTCGTCAGGATCCACGGCATGCGGGAGCTCGTGGTACTTGTGGGCATGTTGGGGGTAGGCCGAACGGAGGTGCGCGACCATGTCCGGGCTGGGGGCGGTCACAATATTGGCCATCTCCATCACCAGGGCTTCCATGGTCTTTTCCTGCGCCATGCGGCGGGGGGATAAACGTTGAATGTCATACTGGCGTCCCCAGGTCCAAGGGTCGCGCAGATCTGCCGTCAAGTGCAGCTCTGGGTGGCGCTTCTTCAGTTCGGCGGCATGGACCAAGAGGCGGAACGGCGCGCCGCTGGCGATGATGTGCCGGATGGGATGGCGCGCGATCAATTCTTCCGCCTTGCGCATGAACACGGCCCTCCAAAAAATGGCCAAGTCGATATGGTTGCCTTGGGTAAGGTGGGGCAATACCTTCATCCATGCCCGGTAGCGCAGGTCGTTCCACACATGCGTGCGGTCCCATAGCGTAGCCACCTTGGGATAGCGGCGCGGCAGCGGGTATAGATGGATGCGGTCGTGCTTCACATCTTCGGTCCAAGATGAACCGGCGCGGCCGGGCACAGCCTCGGCACACAACACATGCACGTGATGGCCGGCTTGTGCCAAACCCTTGGCGTATTTGGCCCAGCGCCTGCCGCCAATGCCCAAGGCCGGCGGGAAGGTGTAGCATGCCAGGAGAATATGCATGGAGGATCGATGCTTCAGGCTTGGTGGGAGGTGGGGGCCGTGGTTGCTGGTTCCGGTATCGTGTGCTTCATGCGAGCGTTTCGTTGAGTGCGGGGGACTTTGCGGTCAGTTCCTTAGCTCTCTTGAATTCAGGGTGGCTTCGTAGCTGCAATTGCCTGAACCCGGTTCGGAGCTGTGCACTTGCTTCAGCAGGGATACTTGTGACCACGGCGTTGCGGCCCAATACCATGGATTGGTTGTAGGCGAAACTCCCTTCTTTGAAGGAAGGTAACCTGCGGGCAAGGCTCTTTCGCCATTGGCTTCCCATTAGTCCAACCCGCGGTTGAGGTCTTGCCTTTGGCCTGCGAGCATGGTTGTGATCGCTTGGGCCAGCCTTGCGGTTTGGGCTTGGCGAGACCCCTGTTCGATAATTGGTTCATTCCCCTCGAAGTGCGGCCGGCCGTCAACGCGCCATTCCCGGAACCATCGTTCCAACTGAGTTGCGGCAATTTCGATGTCCTTGGTCCCTATGCCTATGTTGCTGTCCCTGATCAAGCGTTCCATCACGCCCTGGTCCGTTGGTAGCAGGAGTACATGCCGATGGCAGCCCAAATAGTCCATCAGCTTACCAGTATACCCCCCATGTTGGCCGACGTCGAAGACAATGAGCACGGCGCTTTCAGCAATCCGGTGATAGTTCTCGGATTCCGGGACCCGCTTGGCCTCGATCCGAAAGTCGAATCCCTGCAGTTCTTGTTTGATCAATGCAATCTGTCCGGCATCTTGGCAACCATACATGCGCAGGTCCACCGTGGCTTGTTCGGCCCGTGAAAGCCGGCCCATGAATGATCGGTAGGCCCGGGTGAAGGGCAGTACATCCTGCCAAGGGTAGATGCGGCCGGCATAGGTGATGCAAAACCGATCCCGACGGATGGCCGTTCTGTCCCTGTTCAGTTTTTCCGGCAAATAGCCATTTCGTATTTCAACGCCTTGAGTACCGCTGACGAATTCCATTAACTTTTCCAACAAGGGCAAGCTTACAGTAGTGTGCATGGCGGTATGCCGCGCCCAGCGCCGATGGTACAAGTGCTTGAGGCGGTATATCAAGCGTTCGCTCCACGCGGGTGCCCGTGTGGCCATGAGGGTGCGTGTATCAAAGAGGTCCCGGAAATCGGCGACAAAGGATGTTCCGGAAACCTTGTTGATCCAGGCCCCTAGTGCGATGTGTTCATCCGGTGGAGCCGTGCCGATCACCACGTCATATTTATTGGAGCGAAGGTGTGTCTTCAAGAACCGTTTGTAACCCTTGTGTACATCAATCAGATGCAAGTTGAAGGAGCCCGTAACGCAATGGGAAAAGCTCACAATGGCGGACCAGAAAGGAACCTCCAAGCTGACTTGTACTGCCCGGTAGTACCAGGAGCGGTAGCGGGGCACGCGGTAGACCGTGCATCGTTCCCAAGTATCATGCTCAACGGGTGTGCCTTGTGGATACCAAGTGGATTCGCCGGTACGCGCATCCCGGGTTGTGGTCAGCACCGTTACATCCATGCCATGGTCCGGTAGATACCGGGCGAAACCCTCGGCACGAAAAGCGGAGATGACGTTCATGGGAGGGAAGTGGAAGCTGATCAGCAGAACCCGGATAGGAGTTTTTCCGGTTGTGTCCGTGATCGTTCTACGCTTATTCTGCGACGTAAAGAAGTGAAAACCCTTATACATTATCATTGAGCCATGCTTATTCTGGCGCTGCAGTTTTCCTTGCTGGACTCACTGCTTTGGTTGTCGCTGTACAAGCCTTTAAGCTCCATCTTCGCCCCCATGCAACTCCTCCTCTGCACCGGCAACGCCGGCAAGATAACAGAACTGCGCGCCATGCTGCCGCCTCACTTGGAACTACTGGGGCTGCGCGATGCCGGCCTGCCCACCGATCTGCCCGAAACCGGACACACCTTCGCCGCCAACGCCCTGCAAAAGGCCCGTTTTGCCTTTGAACGCACGGGCATGCCCTGCATCGCGGATGATTCCGGCC
>JAGPDT010000128.1 GCA_018057455.1 Flavobacteriales bacterium
AGAGCCACTCCCGTACCCGTCGTTTGCTTTCGATTCTTTTTCCGGAAAATTTGGTTCCTTTCTTTCCTCCCCCCCCTTTTTCCCCCCCCCATGGGCGCCCCCCCCCCCCCCGCTGAACTTGTTCAAGTTTGCCACTGTCCGTGCGCCACGCAGGCCGCTTATTACTGATACCGCCGTGCGTACCGTGCCCTACAACTTGAACAGCACGTTGTACCAAACGCTGAAGGCGCAACGCACCGGAGCCAATGCCCGCGCCACCATGCAGGCCACGGCAACCACCTACAAAAGCACGGCGGCATACGTGCCCACCGTGACCGACCTATATGCCCAGTTCCCGGGTTTCCAACTGGTGGACGACTATTTGCGCACCAAACAGAAGGAAGCTGTGCTGGCTGACCTGAAGACCTTGGTGGAAGGCCCCAGCGTACTGAACAAGACCGCCGCGGCCTACATCGGCGCAGGCACCTATGGTCCGCTCAAATCCAAGGTGTGGGACAACCTGATGGTGCAGTGCATCCTGGGCGAGAACACCGCCTTGAGGACCGAGCTTACGCGCATCCTGCGCCTGCTCAACATCATTGAGCGCATCGCCGCGAACGATCCGGTGCTGATTACCGGCACGGGCATCTTCGGGCTCTACATGGCCACCGTGCTGGTGCCTGGGGATGTGTTCCCCCTGCCGGATGTGCCGTTGCCCACCGAGCCGGAGACCAGACCCTTGCCGACGGACCCCACGGCCGGGCTGCAAGCGCAATTGCAGGTATTGCAAGATGCCTATGCCACGGTAAAGACCGCCTACGAACAGCAGACCTACGAATACAAACAGAGGCGGTATCCCGCCCGCAGCGAAACGGACCCGGACGATAGCAAGCAGGCGAACCTGCTCAAGCATGACCCGCTTGCATTGGATCCCGCACGGGCGGCCGCCCTGAACGCCCCCACGCGCACCAGCCTCGGGCAATTCGGCATCAGCCTCAATTTCGTGTACATGCCCCGGGTGGATGAGGCGTATGGTGCCGAGATCCGGCGCCTGGGCCGGTTGGTCAATGCCAGCAAGGAGCGCACCATGGTGGCCCGTGTGGGCAGTTCGCTCATCAGCATGGGTAACGAGTGTGTCAACGCCACCTTGGAGCCGCCGTGCAAGCCATTCACTTTCGTGCAATGGCCCGGTGGCGCTGGTCACATCCGGCCCATCGGCATGGCCGACCTGAAGGTGGTGCAGACCCAGCTCTACAAGTATGAACAGGGCGAAGTGGCCCATGTGGAGAACATCCTGCGCGGCGAGAAACGCACGCGCACCTTCCGCGACCTGTACCACCAGGAGAGCACCTTGGAGGAAGAGCAGGAGACCACCACGGAGAATGAGCACGACACCCGGACCACCGAGCGATTTGAGTTGCAGCAGGAGGCCAGCAATGTGGTGCAGCAGGACCAAGCCAGCCAGGTCGGAGTTTCCGCATCCATCTCATACGGACCCATGGGTTCGGGCTCGCTCAGTGCGGGCACCAGCAGCAGTACCAGCCAGCTGCAGGCCAACTCCCTGGCCACCACTTACGCCAAGGATGTCACGGACCGCGCCCTGCAGCGCGTGGTGGAGCATACACGGACCAGGCGCTCGGTGACCACCATTGTGGAGAACGAGGACACCACGGAGCACAGCTTTGACAATACCGCTGAGGGCGCGGGCGGCACGGAGAACATCGCAGGCGTGTACCGATGGCTGGACAAGGTGTACTACAACAAGGTGGTGAACTACGGCAGGCGGATGATGTTCGAGTTCATCGTCCCCGAGCCGGCCGCCTTTTTTCTCTTCAGCAAATTGGCCAAGGCCCAAGGGGATGAGGTCATGGAGGTGCCCCCGCCCTTCGACATTACCTCCTTTGAACAGATCACCCCCGACACCTACGATGGCTATGCGGCCTTGTACGGCGCTACAGGCGTGAAGCCGCCTCCACAGGGCCTGGTGTCGGTGCAGGCCACCAAGGGGCATGATTATGTGGGGAGCGGGGATGTGACCTGGACCACTTGGGTCACCCAGCTCACCGTGCCGGAAGGACATACGGCGACCAGTGCGCGCGTTTCCATCTTGTTGAGCAGTGGCAGCGATCACTACATCACCGTGTGCGTGGGGACCTCCGCCCCTGTCACCCGGTATGTTTCCGAGGTGGTGGACATCACGGACATCCCGGCCACCGCCGGGGATGTACCCATCAACATGCGCTGCCACAGCGACCATTTCGCCTTGGCGGTGGAATTGTTCTGCGCCCCTTCGGCCAAGACCTACCAGCAGTGGCAGATCGACACCTACGCGGCTTTGAAGACCGCCTACGACCAAAAGGTCAATGACTATAACCGCTGGCTTAATCAGCAGAGTTATTGGGCCGCACAATATGGCACGAACCCTGAACTAAACCGCCAAACGGAGCGCAAGGAACTGAAGAAGTACTGCATCGAGTTCATCAGCGGGCAGCGCTTCGAGAGCTTCGATGCCCTGCGCAACAACGTGGCCCCTTACGGTTACCCGGAGTTCTCCTTCAGCGAGGCCTCGGCGGAGGGCCGCTACATCCAGTTCTTCGAGCAGGGCTTTGAATGGGAGCAGATGACCTACTGGTTTTACCCCTACTACTGGGCACGGAAGAAGGAGTGGGTGAACATCCTGAAGCGCGACGAGAGCGACCCGCTCTTCATGAATTTCCTGCAAGCTGGTGCAGCGCGGGTGCTGGTGCCCGTGCGGCCTGGCTATGAAAAAACCATCCTGCACTACCTGAGCACCGGCGGCGAGATCTGGAACGGCGAAGACGTGCCCGCACCCAACGACCCGCTCTATGTGAGCATCATCGACGAGGTCCAAGAAGCGAACGGGGATTTTGTTGGTGGTGTAATAGAGGGTGAGCCTTGGCTGAGCAAGGTGCCGACGAGTTTGGTGTATCTGGAACACCAAGGCTCGCCGAGCGATTTGCCGGATTACAGTGCGGATCTGCCGTTGTGAATTGAACACCTATTCAGAATGGCGTTCCCGAACG
>JAGPDT010000030.1 GCA_018057455.1 Flavobacteriales bacterium
CGGATGGCGGGGGCAATGCGCTCCAGGGTGCCGGTGAGGTTGCCCATGCGCACCTTCTCGCACGCGCCGGCAATGGCGCCGCAGGCGGTGTGGCCCAGCACCAGCACCAGCTTCACGCCGGCGGCGGCCACGGCATATTCCATGCTGCCCAGCACATCGGGCGAAACAATGTTGCCCGCAATGCGGATGCTGAAGAGGTCGCCCAGGCCTTGGTCGAAGACCAGTTCGGCGCTGGTGCGCGAATCCATGCAGCTGAGCACCACGGCGCTGGGGTATTGGCCCTGGGCGGTGGCCTGCACCTGCAGCTGCAGGTCGCGGTTGGCCTTCAGGTTGTTGGCAAAGCGCGCGTTGCCCGCCAACAGCACGCGCAGCACATCGGCCGGGGAGAGTGCAGCCCGGGTTTCGTGGGTGAGGGTCCTCATGCTTGGGCGGGGTTGGGGGTGGTGAAGCGGAAGGCATCCCGCAGGTGCTTGCGGCTGAGCCTGGCGGCGGTGCGGTGGCGGCGGTGCTCACGCTGGCCCACCACCTCCACCACGGAGCCGTTCCGCGCGGCGCGCAAGCGGCCCTCGGCGAGGAGCTCGTGGATATCGGGGTCCAAGGCCACCGCGCGGCTTACATCTATGATCAGGTGCGATCCCCGGGGCAGTTCATCCAACGTGCGTTGGATGCTGGCCTTGTTCAAGAAGCTCGTCTCCTCGCCCAAGGCGATGCGCACCGGGGTGCCGGGTGCCACCGACCGCTCCAAAAGGTGGAACGGCACCTTGTAGTTGTTGCGCAGGATGATGGACAGGGCCACGGCCATGCCCAGGCCCACGCCCATCAGCAGGTCCAGGAACACCACCCCCAGCACGGTGGCCAGGAACGGGGTGAAGCGGCCCCAGCCGCCGTTCCACATGGCGCGGAAGAGCGCGGGCTTGGCCAGTTTGTAGCCCACCTGCAGCAAGATCGCCGCCAACGCCGCGAAAGGGATCATGGCCAGCAGGTCGGGGAAGAGCACCAGGGCCAGCAGGATCCACACCCCGTGCAGCAGGGCCGAAAGCTTGGTGCGCCCGCCGGACTGGATGTTGGTGGAACTGCGCACGATCACCTGCGTAACGGGCAGGGCCCCGAGCAGGCCCGCCGCCATGTTGCCCACGCCTTGGGCCATCAGCTCGCGGTTCTTGGGGGTGGTGCGCCGCTGGGGGTCCAGCTTGTCGGCGGCTTCCACGCTCAGCAGGGTCTCCAAGCTGGCCACCACGGCCAGGGTGAGTGCGGTGGTCCACACCCGGGTGTTGTACACACCGGCCCAATCCGGCCCCGGGAAGAGGGCGCCAACGGAACTGCCTGAAAGGTCGGGCAGCTGCACGAAATGGGCTGCCGTGAGGGCGCCGAACGGAGCCGCACCGCCCCAGGCGCCCAGCGCCACGCCCACCACCACGGCCACCAGCGGCCCGGGCACCATGGCCAACAAGCGGTTGCTGCGCACCACCGGCCGTTCCCACAGCACCAGTACCGCCAAGCAACTTGCGGCAATGGCCACCGCACCGAAGCGGGGGGTGGCAAAGGCCATGGCCAGATCGGTGAACACGCCGCCCTCATTGCCCGCAACCGCGGTGAAGCCCAAGGCGTGCGGCACCTGCGCAAGGGCGATGAAGAGGCCGATACCGGCCAACATGCCCTTGATCACCGATGAAGGGAAGAAGTAGGCAATGGCGCCGCCCTTGGCCAGGCCCAGCAGGAACTGCAGCACCCCGGCCAGCAGCACGGCCAGCAGGAAGAGCGGGAAGGAATCCAGCGCGGCCACACTGGTGATGACGATGGCCGCAAGGCCGGCCGCCGGGCCGGAAACGCCCAGCTGCGAGCCGCTGATGGAGCCCACCACCAGGCCGCCGATCATGCCCGCCAGCAGGCCCGCGAAAGGCGGTGCACCGGAGGCCAGCGCAATGCCCAGGCAGAGCGGAATGGCCACCAGGGAAACAACAAGGGAGGAAGGTAGGTCGCGCTTGAGCGACCCGGACAAGGTTTTCATGGAAAGGAGAATTGGACAGGGAACCCGCCAAGGGCCCGGCCACGGCATACCGGGTTCCCGGATGGTACGCGGTGAAAGGCCAGGCAACAAGGCGCCGCAGGGGCGCCGGCATCAAGCTGTCCGGGGCGGGCGCAGCAACACCTCGCCGATGGGGCCCGGCGGCACGGGCTCGTCGCCGTGGCCGAAGAGGGCCTTCATCCGCTGGCCCAGGCAGAGGGCGGCACCGGCCCAATCCCGATGGTCCTGGATGGCCGATTTCAGCACTTCACGGCCGTGGCTCTGCTCCTCTTCCACGGGGGCGGGGGCGGCCATGGCCTTGCCCAGCGAAACCTGGAACACCGTGGGCAGCACCACCGTGGACAGCAGCAGCCCGCTGAAAAAGGCGGCTACGGCCAGCAGGGTGAACTTGGTCCAGGGGTGGCTTGGTCCCATCGGGGTGCAAAAATAGCCGGGTTGCATGGCCTGTACAACGCTCCTTCGGGCCGGCGTGTTCACAGGCCGAACATCATGCAGCACCAGTAGGTGATGGCGGCCATCAGGGCGCTCACGGGGATGGTGATGATCCAGGCCCAGAGCAGGCGCACGGTAACGCCCCAGCGCACGGCGCTGAGCCGCTTGATGGCACCCACGCCAATGATGGAGCCGGTGATCGTATGGGTGGTGCTCACCGGAATGCCCATCTGCTCGGTGAGGTAGAGGGTCATGGCCCCACCGGTCTCGGCGGAAACGCCCTCGAGGGCGGTGACCTTGGTGATGCGCGTGCCCATGGTCTTGATGATCTTCCAACCGCCGCTGAGCGTGCCCAGGCCGATCATGGTATAGCAGGCCAGCGGCACCCAATCGGGCATGTCCTTGAAGTCGGTGATGTTGCCGTTGGCGATGAGGGCGGCGGCAATGATGCCCATGACCTTTTGCGCGTCGTTGCCGCCATGGCCCAGGCTGAAGGCGGCGGAGCTGGCCAGCTGCAGGCGCTTGAACATGCGCGCCATGCTGAAGGCATTGGGCGTGCGCACCTTCTCCACATAAATGTAGGCGCCGCAGAACAGCGCGAAGAGGAACATGATGCCGTAGCGGATCTTGCTGTTGTCGCCGTTGCGGATCGCTTGGGCCACCTTGGCCTGGTCGATGTCCGGGGCCACTTCGCCCTGGATCATTTGCGCCACGCCCTTGGAGCCTTTGATGTGGTACATGGCCAGGTAGGGCACCGCCTCCTCGTAATTCAGCGTTGCCGCATCCAGCTCGGCTTGGAACTCCGGGTGCAGCAAGGCCTTTTCCTCCAAGGCGGGCACGCCCATGGCCGAGGCCAGGTTGGCCTCCATCTTGCCTTGTTGCAGGTGCACGAAGAGCATCCAGGTGAACACCGCGCTGAGCACCAGCAGGCACACCCGGAACCAGGTGTTCTCCACCAAGGTGACCAAGGAAATGAACATGCTCATGAGCATGCCCACCAGCGGGGCCAGGAAGATGAAGGCCACGATCACCAGGATCTTGTTGCTCTCCACCACATCCCCCACGGTGAGGCCGTTGTAATGCGTGAAGGCATGGGTGAGGGCCGCGCCTGCGAAGCCGCCGATGAGCGTGTGCGAACTGCTGCTGGGGATGCCGTACCACCAGGTGAGCAGGTTCCAGATGATGGCCGCCACCAGCCCGCTGAAGATCACCGGCAGGGTGATGAACTCCTGGTGCACCACCTTGCTGATGGTGTTGGCCACCGCATGGTCCTTGAAGATGAAGAACGCCGCGAAGTTGAACATGGCCGCCCACAACACCGCCTGCAGCGGGCTGAGCACCTTGGTGCTCACCACCGTGGCAATGGAGTTGGCCGCATCATGGAAGCCGTTGATGTAATCGAACACAAGGGCCAGGATGATGATGGCGACCAACAAGCTCATGCGGACCGGTGCGGGTGTTTGGAAGGTCCGGCCCCTGCGCAACAGGGCCAGGTTGAAATGACCAAGGTGGAGGGCGGGGTGGCCATGGTCGTTGGCGGGGCCTTCACCCCGTGCGCCACTTCACCACGGCTGTTGGCTTGCATCAGGCGTACTTGAGCATGATCGACTCGATCACGTTGGCCACGTCCTCGCATTTGTCGGTGGCCATTTCCAGCATCATGTACGTGTCGCGCATCTTGATCAGGTGGATCGCGTCCTTCTCATTGGCGAAGAGCTGCTCAATGGCGGCGTCGCACACCTCGTCGGCCTCATTCTCCATGCTGTTCACGTCGATCACGAACTGCTGGTGGGCGTAAGGCTTGTTGAGGTCGCGCAGGTGGTGCACGGCGAGCTGCACGATCTTGGCCCCCTCATTCACCAGGCGCGCCAGCTCCTTGCAGGTGCCATCGGGCTTGTCTATGTGGAACAGTTCAAGGTTCTTCGCGCTCGCCAGGATGTAATCGGCCACATCGTCCAAGCTGCTGGCCAGCGCGTGGATGTCCTCCCGGTCGATGGGGGTGATGAAGTTGCGGGCCAGGTCCTGGAAGATGGTGTGCGTGAGGTCGTCGTTGGCGCGCTCCTGCAGCACCAGCCGCTCAATGATGGCCGTACGCTGGGCCCCCGGTTCCGAGGCCATGGCCAGCACCAGGTCCTCGCTCATCTTCAGCACGTTCGCCGCGGAGGCTTCAAAGTGGTAGAAGAACACCTTGTCCTGGGGCTTGAACATGCGGAAGAACTGTCCGATCGGCATCTTGGGCGGGTTAGCGGCGCCAAATGTAGCTGCCTCGTTCCGTTGAGGGCTGCCGCCGCGCGGATTTAACCCTGCGGAAACATGCCCGTTGCCCGGTGCCATGGCGTACGTTCGCACCATGTACTACGCTTTCAAAGGCATGCGGCCGGTGGTGCACCCTTCGGCCTTCGTGCACCCCGCGGCCACGGTCACCGGCCATGTGGTCATTGGCCGCCAGGTGTACATCGGGCCGGGCGCCGCCCTGCGCGGCGATTGGGGCGGCATTGTGGTGGAAGACGGATGCAATGTGCAGGAGAACTGCACCGTGCACATGTTCCCCGGCGTTACCGTGCGCTTGGAGCGCGATGCACACATCGGCCACGGGGCCATCATCCACGGCGCGCACGTGGGCCCCAACTGCCTGGTGGGCATGAACGCCGTGCTCATGGACCGCGTGGTGCTGGGCGAAGGCTGCATCGTGGGCGCCTTGGCCTTTCTGCCGGCGGATTCCGTGTGGGAGCCGCGCCAGGTGATCGTGGGCAACCCGGCACGCGCCGTGAAGGCCGTGAGCGATGAGATGCTCGCCTGGAAGAGCGCCGGCACCAAGCTCTACCAAGCCTTGCCCGCCGACATGCACCAGTGGCTTCAAGCGTGCGAGCCCCTGCGTGAGGTGCCCGCCGAACCCCCTCCCTTCCCCACGGACTACCGCACGTGGAACCAGACCAAAGGATGAGCCTTGCCCGCCCTTACGGCTGGTGCGGTGCCGGGCCCTGGCGGCCCTTGCGCGCCTGGTCCAGGTGCAGCTTGTGCAACAGCCGGTGGATGGTGGGCGCCAACATGGCCGCCACGATCGTGAGCAAGGCCACCCCGCAGTACAGCGCATAGATCGAGGCGAACCACTTGGCGGCATCGTTGGGCAACGGGTCCACCGGCCCCATGCCACCGAGGATCATGCTGGCGTTGAGGAACGCATCGGTGAAGCCCAGCCGGGCAAAGGCCATGTAGCCCCCCACGCCAAGGGCCAGGCTGGCCGCAATGAAGGCCAAGGCCCACAGCATGAAGCGCAGCTGCCGGCGCACGTAAAGGCGCCGGTGGGGCAAGGGATCGTTGAACGCGCCGAACATGCCGGAAAGGTAGCGATCAACACGGGGCCGTTCACCGAAAGCACAGGGCGGCCGCTGGTGCGGTGCCGCCGCCCTTGAACTTCGCGGCATGCGCGGTTTCTACAGCATCGGCCTGCTCGTGCTCAGCAATGCCTTCATGACCCTGGCCTGGTACGGCCACCTGCGCTACAAGGACCAGCCGGCGTTGGCCAAATGGGGCCTGTTCACCGTGGTGCTCACCAGCTGGGGCATCGCCTTCTTTGAATACTGCCTGCAGGTGCCCGCCAACAGGCTTGGCCATGTGGGCCATGGCGGGCCCTTCTCGCTGGTGCAGTTGAAGGTGGTGCAGGAAGTGATCACCCTGGTGGTGTTCGTGGCCTTCAGCACCCTCGCCTTCAAAGACCAGGTGTTCCGCTGGAACCACGCCTTGGCCGCGGTGCTGCTGGTGGCGGCGGTGTGGCTGGTGTTCACCAAATAGCATGCACGACGGGCTGTACAAGGAACTGGTGCTGGTGCTGGCCTTGGCCGTGGGCATCATCCTGCTGTTGCGCAAGCTGAAGATGCCCGGCGTGCTGGGCTTCATCCTCGCGGGCATGCTGGCAGGTCCCCACATGCTGGGCTGGGTGGATGAAGTGGAAAGGGTGCAGGAACTGGCCGAATTCGGCATGATCTTCCTGCTGTTCGTGATCGGCATGGGCTTCAGCCTCAAGGAGCTCTCCTCCATCGGCCTCACCGTGTTCGTGGGCGGTTCCTTGCAGGCCGCGCTCACCATCGCCCTTGTCGCCGGGCTGTGCACCTCCTTGGGCATGGCCCTGCCGGCATCCCTCTTCATGGGCTTCCTGGTCACCCTCAGCAGCACGGCCATCGTGCTGCGCGTGTTGCAGGAACGCGGCAAGCTGGAATCCACCGTGGGCCGGGCCATCTCCGGCATCCTCATCTTCCAGGACATCCTGGTGGTGCCCATGATGCTGGTGATGCCCATGCTCGCGGGCCGCAGCGGCAACATCGGCGGAGACCTCCTGCGCCTGGCGGGCAAGGTGGTGCTGCTCCTGGTGCTGATCTACGTGGGCGGGCGCTGGGCGGTGCCGCGGCTGCTGCGCCACGTCTCCATGGGGCGCAACAAGGAACTCTTCATCCTCACCGTGGTGCTGCTCTGCTTCGCCGCCGCCTGGGGCACCGCCGCCCTCGGCCTCTCCTTGGCGCTGGGCGCCTTCTTCGCCGGCCTCATCATCAGCGGTACCGATCAGGTGCACCACGCCGCGGACATGGTGCAGCCCTTCCACCAACTGTTCATGAGCTTCTTCTTCGTCAGCATCGGCATGCTGGTGCACCCCGCGCTCTTCACCTCCTCCCCCCTGCTGGTGATCGGCCTGGCGCTGGCGGTGATGCTGGCCAAGACCTTCACCGGTTTCCTCGCCGTGTGGCTGCTGCGTTACCCCGTGCGCACCGCCCTGCAATGCGGCCTGGCGCTCTTCCAGGTGGGCGAGTTCTCCTTCGTGCTGGCCGCAGCCGGCATCGGCCTGGGCCTGCTTTCCCAGCAGCAACATCAGCTCTTTCTGGCCGTCTCCATCATCACCATGGCGGCAACGCCCATGGTCATGGCGCGCTCGCGGCGCATCGCCGGGGGCACGTTCAACCGGCTGCTTCCCCGCACGGGCAAGGTGCTCGATGCATTGCTCAACGTGGGCTCGCCGCCGGAAGAAGCCGTTCATCAACTGCTCAAGGACCATGTGGTGATCATCGGCTTCGGCCTGGCCGGCCAACAAGTGGCCTGGGCGGCGCAAAGCAGGAAGGTGCGCTGCGTGGTGGTGGAGGAAGATCCCGAACTCGCCGAACGGGCGGTGCAGCGCGGTATGCGCACCATCCAAGGCAGCGCTTACCAGGGATCGGTTCTGGAGGAGGCCCATGTGGCCACCGCGCGAGTGGTGGTGGTCGCCCTCAGCGATGGCCACCTGGCCAAGCGCGTGGTGGCTGCACTGGAAACTGCCACCAAGGCACGCCTAATGGTACGGTCACGGTTCGCCGCGGATGCGGGCGCCCTCCATGCAAAGGGTGCAGACGAGGTGGTCTCCGAAGACCTGGAAAGCGCGCTGCAACTGGTGGAGCACGTGTTGCGCCGCTACCACGCCCCTGCGGCCGGCATCCGCGAGGTCACCGGGTACCTCCGCAGCGTGCAGGAGAGCACCGCCGCCAGCGCCCATGTCGCCTAACGGCTCTTTTCGCCCGATAAATTGTCCCGTTGAAACCATCAGTGGCGTTTTGCGTATATAATTGCCATGACCGAACTGATCGCCCCGCCCATGCTTGACACGTCCCCCCTGCACGTCATGCTCGTTGATGACGAGGATGACTACCACCTCATTACCCGGATGATGCTGCGCAAGGCCGGGTTCCTGGGCCGCCTCACCGTGTTCATGGACCCCAATGAGGCCATGGACCATCTCAAGAACGGCCAAGACCGCCCGGACGTGCTGCTGGTGGACATCAACATGCCCGCCACCAACGGGTTCGAGTTCCTCACCGAATGCCAGCAGCAGGACCTGATCACCTGCGGGTCCACCACGGTGGTGATGTGCTCCAGCAGCAACCGCCCCGTGGACATGGAGCAAGCCAGCCGCACCGGCTGTGTGCAGGAATACATCGAAAAGCCCCTTACGGCCGAACAATTCAACCGGATCGCCGCCGGCCATTTCCAACGTCTCCACCACCGCGTCAACGCATGAAAAAGATCTTGATCATCGAGGATGAGGCCATTATCTCGTTCGGCTACCGCCTACAGCTGGAGCAAATGGGCTTTGAAGTCACCGGCAGCGCCGCCAGCAGTGCCGAGGCCGAAAAACTCCTGCAGAAGGAACACCCGGACGCCATCATGATGGACGTGTTCCTCAAAGGCGAGAAGACCGGGTTGGACCTGGCGCGGGAGATCCGCACCAACGACAAGCTGCCCATCGTATTCCTCACGGCCAGCAACAAGCCGGAGATCGTGGAGGGCATCCGCAACCTGGGGGGCTGCTATTATTTGCTGAAGCCGATCGACCCCGACGGCCTCAACCAGGTGCTCTACCGCATCATGCGCGGCGATGCCTGAGCAAGCCCGCCGACTGGACCCCGCCGATGCCCACCAGCTGAACGAGCGGCTGCACCACTTCGCCCATGCCCTGAAGAACCGCATGGGGGCCATCTGGCAAGCCGCTTCCATGCTGCACGACCTGCCCCAGGGGCCGGAACGGGGCCAACTGTTGGCCATGGCGGAAAAGAACTACTTCCAAGCGGCCCGCGAACTGGAAACGCTGCTGGACGATCTGGCCGTGCCCCGGGGCATCACCCAATTGCAGCTCAGCCAAGTGGACCTGCTCCCCCTGCTGGAGCGCTGCATTGCCCATGTGGGCTTCCGCACCACCGGCAAACAGCAGCAGGTGAACCTGCAGGCAACAGCCTTGCCGCCGGTGAGCGGCGACCCCGCGGTATTGGAACAACTCATGGAGGCGCTGCTCTCCAACGCCAGCAAATTCTCGCCCAAGGAATCGGTGATCACCGTGGCGCTGGGCAGGGATGGGCAACACGCCCTCTTGGAAGTGCACGACCAGGGCGCAGGGCTCCATGCGGACGACCTGGGCGACATCTTTACGCGTTATGCCATGCTCAGCTCGCGCAGCACCAACGGCGAATCCCAGGCCCGGGGCACCTTGGCGCGGGCCCGGCAGTGGGCCGGCCTCCACGGGGGGTCATTGTCCGCGCACAGCGCCGGCCAGGGCCAAGGGTCCACCTTCCGCCTGCGGCTGCCGCTCGCCTAAGCGCCTTCCTCCACCACGCGTTGAATATGCTTGGCCACCCGTTGGCCGCGGCTGTTGAAGGCCACGTTGAACTCGAGCATCACGCCCACCTGCAGGTCGCTGAACTCCACGCCCTCCAAGTCGTCGTGCACGAAGAACACGTTGTTGTCCGGAAAGCGGATGAAGCCGTATCCATTGTGCAGGCTCATCACCTCCCCGCGGTAGCGTTCCGTATCCGAGAGTTGCATGGTTGGAACGGGCATGGGGCGTTCCGGGTCGCTGTCCCGTGGAAGCGTTTCCTTGAGCACGAACATGTCCTGCACCACTTCATCCCCTTCGCGCAGGCCCACCTCCACCACCTCGGCCATCTCCAAGGGGTAGCTCACGGCGTTCCACAGGTCGGTGCTGGTCTTGGTGGTCTGCACCTCGCCGGACGCTTCGTCGATGTACTCGAAATCCCAGCCCAGCAGCATCGTCTTGCACCCCAGGCCGTGGAGCTTTTTCACCAGGGGCACATGGTCGCCATCGCTGGCGATGAGGGCCACCACATCATAGCGCTTGTGCATGCACAGCTCGAAGGTCTCCAGGGCCATCAGCACATCGATGCCCTTTTCGCGCTTGCGGCCCATGAGGTCCTTCACCGGCAGGTAGTGCGTTTGCACGCCGTTGTACATCAGCACATCATCGAACACGCGGTCGTAGTACAGTTGGTTCGCCTTCTCATTGGCGTCCTTCGCGCTGAAGCGCCCGCGGAAGAAATGGGCGTCGATGATATGGCACAGGCTGGGCGCCGTGCCCTCCCGCTCGGCCACCATGTGCTTGATGAAGTCGTGCACCCCGCCGATGTGCAACCTGCGGTGGTGCGGGTGCACATAGTTGTAATAATTGCTCACATGGGTGAAGTAGCTGCCGTCATAGAAGATACCGACCTTCAGGGCCGGGTTGCGGGGATGGTCCGTATGCATGTGGTATAAGGGTTGCAATCTCCGGGTAAAAGTACCGGAGGGCGGCGAAGATGGTGAACAGGCCTCATATTCTTTTGCAAGGGGCTCCCTGTGCCCCAATTATCTTTCGGCCATGCGCCTCACCGCTCTTTTGTTGCTCCTGGTGGGCCATGTGCCGGCCATGGCGCAACCGGACCTGCTTGCGGCGCCACGGCCCTTGGTATTGGTGGAAACCGTGGCCCTGCCGCTGTCCATGGCCCAAGTGGAGCAGGCCGCACGCCAAGCCTGGGCCTGGTCCTTCGGCCTGGAACCCGGCGCAACCATCATACAGGCCGGGGAAAACGGCCGGATCGAGGGAACCGCGCGCTTCAACTTCCGCGCCAGCGGCGTAGGCAACCGCTTGCAAACCTTGGGCGTGATCAACTACCACGTGACCATCCAAGCGGCCAACGGCCAATGCCGGGTGCGGCTCAGCCAGTTCACCCACACGGGCAACCGCAATGCTCCGGGAGGGGCCATCAACCTGGGCATCATCTATGAAGGTGAGCGGCCCGGTGCACGGATCCCCCAGATCAGCCGCGGCACCGCACAGCGCCTCCACGATGACATGCGCACACAGGCCTCCACGCATCTGCGATCGGTGATCGGCACGTTCGCCTCCCGCCTGCGCACTGCCGCACAGGACCGGTAACACCGCGCCCATTCCCTGCGTTCAACGGTGCCAAAACCCGTCGCCGTGAAAGCTACTCCCTGGTCCATTCTGCCGTGGGCAGCCCTTGTGCTGGCCAGCTCCTTCATCGCGTGGGACGTGGCCCTGATGTCCCGCACCGCCCGCGTCCAGGCCGCGATCAACACCCAGCTCGCCCAATTGGACGGCCTGGTGCGCATGGGCACCTCCCTGGACCTACTGGAACAAGCCCATGCCGATGACCGGCAGAAAGGCGGGCGGCATTGGCCGGAACAGCTGGGCGCAACCCGGAGCCTGATCGGGCAGGAATTGGCCCCGGTGCAAGGCACCGCGCTCTTCGCCAACCTGCACCTGCAACTCGAAAAAAACCTGGTGGCGCTGGATTCCCTGCATCGGCAGTCCGCGCTGTTGAATGACTCCACCCAAGCCGCGGCCATGGCCGAGGCCGTATTCGGCCTGGTGGTGCGGCGCATGCAGGTGCATGTGGAGGCCAGCGCGCAGCGCATCCGCCAGGAAGGCTTGAGCGAAGGCACCTTGACCCTGGGGCGGCAATGGGGCGAAGCCCAGTGGCTGCTGGGCCTGGCCAGCTTGTTCGCCCTGGTCTGCGCCGCCCTGGTGGCCTATGTGGCCAAATTGCTCCGCGGGGCGCAGGAGCGTACCGCCCTGCTGGCACGCACCGGCCAACAGCTGGAGCACCGCAACAGGGAACTGCGCGAAACCATGTTGAGCAAGGAGGAAAAGGAAGTCATGCTCAAGGAAATCCACCACCGGGTAAAGAACAACCTGCAGATCGTGCGCAGCCTGATCCGCTTCCAGACCGACAAGGTGAGCGACCCGCACACCATGGAGCTCTTCAACGAATGCGTGAACCGCGTTGGCGCCATGGCCTTGGTGCATGAGCAGACCTACCTGAGCAAGGACCTTGCGAACATCGACGTGCGCACCTACCTGAACGCCCTGGTACGCGACCTGATCGCGGCCTACAACATCCGCCTCAAACTGAACATGGACGTGGACATCCAGGTGAAGACCCTGCCGGTGGACACGCTCACCCCGCTGGGCCTGCTGATCAATGAGGTGGTGAGCAACAGCTTCAAGCATGCCTTCAAGGGCCGTGATCAAGGCACGATCATCCTGCACCTCAGCGGTACCGAAGGCGGTGGGCTGCTCCTGCGCATCGGCGACGACGGCGTGGGCCTGCCCGACAAGGGCACGTGGGAGAGGCCGGGCAGCCTGGGCATGGAACTGATCCACACCCTGGCCGGGCAGCTCAATGCCACCGTGAGCATGCGGCCCGAGCCCGGCATGGTCTACGAACTGGTCTCCCAACCGGAGGTGGAGGTGCGCCGCAGGGCCTGAACGCAACCCGGTATCAGCCCTTGGCCCGGGCGGTGCGTGCACCCCTCCCTCCCCCGCCAACAACCGTTCATGTACGTTTCGCCGGGCACGCGGGCCGGTCCACTACTTTTGGCCCCTTACCTAAAAACCCCCATGAACAAGACCGTGCCGTTGGCCGTAGTGCTGTTGGCTGCTTGCAACAGCGCCACGGAAACCGATAAGACCGCCATGGAGAAGATCAGTTATCCGGAAACCCGGAAGGACACCACCGTGGTGGACGACTACTTCGGCACCAAGGTGGCCGACCCCTACCGCTGGCTGGAGAACGACACCAGCGCCGAAACCGCCCAATGGGTAAAGGCCCAGAACGCCGTGACACAGGACTACCTGGCCAAGGTCCCCTTCCGCGGCTCCATCGCCACCCGCTATGAAGAGCTGTTCAACTTCGCCAAGTCCGGCGCACCCACGAAGGTGGGCAACTTGTTCTTCACCTACAAGAACAGCGGCCTGCAGAACCAGAGCGTGATCTATGTGCGCCAAGGGCTGGACGGCAAGGACACGGTCTTCATAGACCCCAACGCCATCGACCCGGCGGGCACCACCAGCATCGGCCTGATGGGCGCCAGCAAGGACAACCGCTACATGGCCGTGAGCGTGCAGAAGGCCGGCAGCGACTGGCAGGACATCACCCTGTGGGACCTCCAGACCATGAAGCCCCTGGCCGACACCCTGAAGTGGGCCAAGTTCAGTGGCGTGGCCTGGTACAAGAACGGCTTCTTCTACAGCCGCTACCCCGAACCGGCCAAAGGCACCGAACTCAGCGCGGCCAGCCAGTGGCAAAAGGTGTACTACCACAAGCTGGGCGACAGCCAGGACAAGGACGTACTGGTGTGGAAGAACGACACCAACCCCAACCTGTACGTAGGTGCGGGCACCACCGAGGGCGAGGAATTCGCCACGCTGTATGTCAGCACCGGCACCGACGGGTTCGAGCAATACTTCTTCGACCTGCGCAAAGGCGCCCTGCCCACCCCCACCAGCACGTGGACGCCGTTGCAGCAGGGCTTCGACCACAAGACCAGCATCGTGGCCTATGAGCCCAAGGGCGCCAAATTCCTGGTGATGACCGACGTGGACGCCCCGCGCTACCGCTTGGTGGCCGTGGACCCCGCCAAGCCAGCCAAAGAGAACTGGACCGACGTGATCCCCCAGAAAGACGACCTCCTGGAAGGCGTGAACACCGGCGGCGGGTTCCTTTTCGCCAGCTACCTCAAGGACGCCACCACGCGGATCTTCCGCTACAAGGCCGACGGCAGCGGTGAGCAACCGATCCAACTGCCCGGCATCGGCAGCGCAGGTGGTTTCGGCGGGCTGCGCGAAGACACCTACTCCTTCTACTCCTTCAGCTCCTTCACCGACCCCGGCAGCATCTTCAAGTACGACTATGCCACCGGCAAGAGCGACCTCTACTTCCGCCCCGAGCTGAAGTTCAACCCGGACGAGTACGAGACCGAACAGGCCTTTTACAACAGCAAGGACGGCACCAAAGTGCCCCTGTTCATCGTGCACCGGAAAGGGCTGGAAAAGAACGGCAGGAACCCCGCGCTGCTCTACGCCTACGGCGGGTTCAACGTCAGCCTCTCGCCCAGCTTCAGCACCAGCCGCATGATCCTGCTCGAGCAGGGCGGCGTGTTCGCCATGGCCAACCTGCGCGGTGGCGGCGAGTACGGGGAAGAGTGGCACAAGGCCGGCATGAAGGCCAACAAACAGAATGTGTTCGACGACTTCATCGCCGCGGCCGAATACCTGGTGGCCCAGAAGTGGACCGACAAGGCCCACCTGGCCATTGAAGGCGGCAGCAACGGAGGCCTGCTCATCGGCGCGGTGATCACCCAGCGGCCGGACCTTTGCGCCGTGGCCTTCCCCGCGGTGGGCGTGTTGGACATGCTCCGCTTCCAGAAGTTCACCGCCGGCTTCGGCTGGGTGCCCGAATACGGCAGCGCGGACAACAGCAAGGAGGAATTCGACTACCTCCACAAATACTCCCCCTTGCACAACATCAAGCCAGCCAGCTACCCGGCCACCCTGGTGATGACGGCCGACCACGACGACCGCGTGGTGCCCGCGCACAGCTTCAAGTTCATCAGCACCCTGCAGCCCGCACAGCAAGGCCCCGCCCCGGTGCTGATCCGCGTGGAGACCAATGCCGGGCACGGCGCAGGCAAGCCCACCAGCATGGTCATTGCGGAACAGGCCGACAAGTGGGCCTTCTTCTTCAAGAACATCGGTGTGGTGCCCACCTACCCCACCCCGGGCAGCGTTGCCAAGGCGCAGTAAGCAGCCCAACGGCCATGTGCAGCGCCCCGGTGCATCCAGCGCCGGGGCGCTGTTCTTTTCCTGCATGCCCTCGGCCACGTAAGGGTTGCGCCTCTTCCTTGCCGATGACCCGCTCCCGGGCACCCTGGTGAAGCACGGCAACTCGGAGGATATGCTGGCCCTTGCCGTGCGGCGCCCTTGCGCATGCCCGCACACCAACGCCGCCGATGGCCACCGCTACCTTCGCCGCATGCTGAATGACCTGTTGGTGGTGGAAACGGCCGGTGTGCTGGCCGGCCCGGCGGTGGGCATGTTCTTCGCCGAGCTGGGCGCCCGGGTGGTGAAACTGGAGAACCCGCGCACCGGCGGTGACGTGACCCGCCAATGGAAACTGCCCTCCGAGGACCCTGCCTCACCGGTCAGCGCCTACTTCAGCAGTGTGAACCATGGCAAGGAACATCGCTTCGTGGACCTTTCCCTGCCCGACGGCCGCCAGGAATTGGACCTGCTGCTGGCCCGGGCCGATGTGCTCATCAGCAACCACATGGAAAAGGATACCGCCAAGTTCGGCCTGGAGCGCAAGCGGCTGCGGGCCTTGAACCCGCGGCTGGTGCAGGGCCACCTCCGCGGGTATGCGGGCAACCCGGCACGGCCCGCGTATGATGCGGTGCTGCAGGCGGAAACGGGCTACATCAGCATGACCGGCGCCGGCGAGGACCAGCTGGCCAAGCTGCCGGTGGCCCTGATCGACATCCTGGCGGCGCACCAGCTCAAAGAAGGGCTGCTGCTGGCCCTGTTGCAGCGTGGGCGCACCGGGCAAGGCGCCTACGTGGAGGTCTCCTTGGAAGAAGCGGCCCTCACCGGGCTGGTGAACCAGGCCACCAACTGGCTGATGGCCGGGCACGTGGCCGCACCGCTGGGCACCCTGCACCCCAACATTGCGCCTTACGGGGAGTTGTTCCGCTGCGCCGATGGGGAGCGGATCATCTTGGCGGTGGGCAGTGATGCGCAATTCGGCAAGCTCTGTGGGGTGCTTGGCCTGCCGGCGCTGCCGGCTGAACCGCGTTTCGCGACCAATGCGCAACGCGTGGCCCACCGCAAGGCGCTGGCGGCCCTGCTGGCCACGGCCATGGCCCTGCATCCGGCAGCAGGCCTGCTGGGGCAATTGGAACGTGCCGGGGTGCCGGCAGGCGCTGTCAATCCGATCCACCGGGCTTTGGCTTCACCCACCGCCACCGGCATGGTGCGCGAGCAAACCATCAACGGCCTGCCCACGGCCCGCATCAGCGGCAACGCCTTCCGGGTCTCACCGTTGTGACCGGGATCAGGCTTCCGCCTTGCGCTCGCGTTTGAGGGCCACCCCGAACTGCTGGGCCAGGGCCCGTGCTTCCGCATCGGTGAGGCCGCGGCCGAAGGCCACTTTCCTGCCTTGGTATTCAAAGCCCAGTTGTTCCGCGCCACGCGTCCAGAACGAGGCGCTCAGTTGCCACTTCCAGCTGTCCTTGTCGATGTTCAGCGGGCCGAACCGCTGGATGTTGGCCACAAAGTACCGGTTGGCCTTGCCGAAGCCGAAGAGGCTGTCCTTCACGGTGAGTTCGCCCTCCTTCAGCCGCCAGAGTTCGAACCCCTTGGTGCGCCAGAGCACCACACGCAGGATGCGTGCCTGGAAGTAGGCCCAGAACACCAGCATGACCACCAGCGGAACGCGAAGCTCCGGGTCCGTCCCGGTCACGAGTTCATGGAGGAAAGCGGCACCGCAGAGCAACCAGGCCACCAGCCAGCCGATGAGCATGTACAGCTGGCCATTGGGCAGCCTGTTGCCGATCACCACGCTCATGCCTCCATCGGCCGGGCGCTCAATGCTTACGCGATCACTGATGAACTCCATTGGTCTTCACGTGTTCCACCACTTCCTGGTACAAAGCTTCATAGCGCGGCAGCACCTTGCTGATATCGAACCGGGCCGCGGAGGTGCGTGCGCCGCGGCGGTACCGCTCCAACGTGGCATCGTCCTGCAGGATCGACAAGGCATGTGCTACCATGGCATCGGTATCGCCCACGGCGTTCAGCAGGCCGACCACGCCGCTCTCCACCACCTCGGCCGTGCCCCCTGCGGCGGTGGTCACCACCGGCACGCCGCAGGCCATGGCTTCCAGCGCGGCCAGGCCGAAGCTCTCGGTCTCGCTGGTGAGCACGAACAGGTCGCTGCTGGCCACCACCTCCTCGGGTTCCGTCATCTTGCCCAGGAACAGCACATCCTCACAGGTGCCATTGGCGCGGCACATCATTTCGGCCGCCAAGCGGTCCGGCCCATCACCGATCAGCAACAGGCGCGCGGGCATGCGCTCACGCACGCCCAGGAATACCTTCAGCACGTCCAGCACGCGTTTCACCGGCCTGAAGTTGCTCACGTGCACCAACAGCTTTTCACCGTTGGGAGCGAAGCGCTGCCGCAGGGCGGGGTCTGCCTGCGCGGTATACCGGTCCGTGCGGATGAAGTTGGGGATCACGCGGATGTCCCGCTTCACCGGGAAATGCTCGAAGGTCTCGCGGCGCAGGCTTTCGGAAACGGCGGTAACGGCCGTGCTGTGCTCAATGGCGAAGGTGATCACCGGCTCAAAGCTGGGGTCGCGCCCCACCAGGGTGATGTCCGTGCCGTGCAAAGTGGTGATGAAGGGGATGTGGATCCCTTGGGCCCTGAGGATCTGCTGGGCCATCCAGGCCGCCGAGGCGTGCGGAATGGCGTAGTGCACGTGCAGGAGGTCCAACCGTTCGTGGCGGGCCACATCAACCAACTTGCTGGTGAGCACCAGTTCGTACGGTTGGTAGTCGAACAGGGGGTAGTCGCTCACGCGTACCTCGTGGTAGAAGATGTTGGCCTTGCCGTTGCCCAGGCGCACGGGCCTGTCGTAGGTGATGAAGTGGACAATGTGGCCCTCTTCGGCCAAGGCCAGGCCAAGCTCGGTGGCCACCACCCCCGAACCGCCGAAGGTGGGATAACAGACAATGCCGATGCGCATGGGTACAACAAGTTGAAAAAGCGGTGCAAAGGTCGCAACCAGGGCGCAATGGTGGCGGTCATGGCGAATGGCCGGATGCGTGGAGCCCCCAGCCCCGGGGCCATCGCCTCCCCACGTCCGATGGGTTACCTTTGCCGCCGCAAATACAACCCCATAGGCATGCCCACCGAAACCCGCATGAAGGTACACAACTACAGCGCCGGCCCCTGCATCCTGCCGCAGGAAGTATTCCAACAAGCAGCCCAGGCGGTCCTGGAACTGGACGGCAGCGGACTGAGCATCCTGGAGATCAGCCACCGCAGCAAGCCGTTCATGGAGATCATGGAAAAGGCGCGGGCCTTGGTGAAGGAGCTGCTGGGCGCCCCGGACCACTACCAGGTGGTCTTCCTCGGGGGCGGGGCCAGCATGGGTTTCCACCTGGTTCCCCAGAACTTCATGAAGGTCGGCGGCAAAGGGGCGTACGCCCACACCGGGGAGTGGAGCAAGCGGGCCATCAAGGAAGCCAAGCTGGCCGGTGAGGCCGTGGTGGTGGCCAGCAGCGAGGACAAGAACTTCACGTACATCCCCAAGGGGTTCAGCGTGCCCGGCGATGCGGACTACTTCCACTTCACCAGTAACAACACCATCTTCGGCACCCAGTACAAGGCCTTTCCGAAGAGCCCGGTGCCGCTGGTCTGCGACATGAGCAGCGACATCTTCAGCCGGGCGGTGGATGTGGCGGATTTCGCCATGATCTACGCCGGTGCCCAGAAGAACATGGGCCCGGCGGGCGCCACCATGTACCTGTTCGATCCCGCCGCCTTGGGCAAAACGGGCCGTACCCTGAGCCCCATGATGGACCTGGCCAACCACGCGGCCAAGGAAAGCATGTACAACACCCCGCCGGTCTTCCCGGTGTACGTGGTCATGCTCACCCTGGAATGGCTCAAGCGCACCGGCGGGGTGGCCGCTGCTGAAAAGCGCAACACGGCCAAGGCCGGGCTGCTCTACACCGCGATCGACCGCCTGCCGGTCTTCAAGGGCACCACGGCCAAGGAGGACCGTTCGGCCATGAACGCCACGTTCGTGCTGCAGGACAAGGCCTTGGAGCCTGCTTTTGACGCGCTGTGGAAGGCGGCCGGCATCAGCGGCCTGCGCGGGCACCGCGACGTGGGCGGCTACCGCGCCAGCATGTACAATGCGCTGCCCTTGGAAAGCGTGCAGGCCTTGGTGGAAGTGATGGAGGAATTCGCAAAAAAGAACGGTTGACCCATGCGCGTGCACGCCAACGACGGAATCTCGAAAGAAGGCAAACAACTGCTCGAGGAGCAGGAATTCACGGTGACCACCGACCATGTGCCCCAAGAAATGCTGGCGGCCTATCTGAATGCCGAAAAGGTGGACGCCCTGCTGGTGCGCAGCGCCACCAAGGTGCGCAAAGACCTCATCGACGCCTGCCCGGGCATGAAGCTGATCGGGCGCGGCGGCGTGGGCATGGACAACATCGACGTGGCCTATGCGCAAAGCAAGGGCCGCAGAGTGGTGAACACCCCGGCCAGCAGCAGCATCAGCGTGGCCGAACTGGTCATGGCCCACCTCTTCAGCCTGATGCGCGACCTGCACAAGGCCAACCGCCGCATGCCCGCCGAGGGCCACACGGCCTTCAAGGCCATGAAGAAGGAATACGGCTCGGGCACCGAATTGCGGGGCAAGACCCTGGGCATCGTGGGCCTGGGCCGCATCGGCCGCTGGGTGGCGCGCTACGCCGTGGGCGCGGGCATGAAGGTGATCTACACGGACCACCACGCCCAGGTCGATTTCCTTGAACTGGAACTCAACGGCGAGACCCACCGCGTGGGCATCAAAATGGTGCCCATGGCGGAACTGCTGGCCAAGAGCGACGCCATCACGATCCACGTGAACCAGAAGAGCGACGGGGAAGCCGTGCTGGGCGAGGCGGAATTCGCCCTGATGAAACCGGGCCTGGTGCTGGTGAACACCGCCCGGGGTGCGGCCATCGATGAAAAGGCGTTGATCGCGGCGCTCCACAGCGGCCGCGTGAAAGCCGCCGGGCTGGACGTGTTCAACAACGAGCCCGCCCCCAACCCCGCGCTGTTGGCCCTGCCCAACGTAAGCCTGTCGCCGCACATCGGCGCCGCCACGCTGGAAGCCCAGGACCGCATCGGACAGGAACTGGCCGAGCTGCTCACCGCATGGCGTGACGAGGTGACCGTGGGCCGGGGATGATCCGCGTGTTCCCCTTCCGGGCCTGGCGCCCGGCCGTGCACACCGCACACCTGGTGGGTTCGCGTTCCTTCGTCCAGTATTCCCCGGCGCAATTGCGCGAGAAGCTGGCGGGCAACCCGTACACCTTCCTGCACATTGTCCATGCCGACCATGACCTGCAAGGCCTGTCCCGCGCGGAGCACTTCGATGCTGTGCGCAACAAGTTCATGGCCTTCACCGCGGAAGGCATCCTGGAACGCGAGGCAGGACCGGCCTTCTACCTCTATGAGCAAAGCTGCGGCGCCTTCCTCTCCCATGGCCTGATCTGCGCGGTGGACGTGGCCGACTACCGGGAAGGCCGCATCAAGGTGCACGAACAGACCCTGGTGGCGCGCGAGGAGCTCTTCACGGAATACTTGGACCATACCGGCATCAACGCCGAGCCGGTGCTGCTGGCCATGCCCGATGCCGCAGCCTTGGAGGCGCAGTTGCAACAAGTGGCGCAGGGCCCGGCCCTGTTCGACTTCTGCACCACGGACCGTGTGCGGCACCGCTTCTGGAAGCTTGACGCGCCCGAAGAGATCGCCCGTGTGCAAGCGCATTTGGGCCGCACACCGGCCTTGTACATCGCCGACGGCCACCACCGCTGCGCCAGCAGCGCCCTGCTCGCACAACGGGCCCATGCAGCCCCGGGCACGCCCAAGGCCGCTTTCCTGGCGTTCATCGTGCCGGACAAGCACCTCTACATCTACAACTACGACCGCGTGGTGAAGGGCCTCAACGGCCTGTCCCCGCAGCAATTGCTGGCGGCCTTGCGGCAAGTTGGCGCGCTGGTGGAGCTGCACGGCGGCACAGAGCCGCCTGCACCGGGCCACGTGCACCTCTTCCTTGCGGAAAAGTGGTATCGCCTCTCCTTGCCGGTTGATGCATCGGCCACGGTGGTTGACGCTTTGGACGCCGCGTTGCTGAGCCAACAGGTGTTGGGCCCCGTGCTGGGCATCACGGACCTGCGCACCGATCCGCGCATCCGCTTCGTGCCCGGCACCCATGGCCGGCAGGCTTTGGAAGAAGAAGTCCGCTCAGGCAAGGCCGACATGGCCTTCCACTTGGCGGCGGTCACTTTCGGCCAATTACAAGCCGTGGCCGACAGCGGTGCATCAATGCCGCCGAAGACCACGTGGATCGAGCCCAAGCTGCGCAGCGGCCTCACCATTTATTCGCTGGAAGACGCCTGAAGCCCATGGACCTGGCCCAACGCTACCAACGGGTACTGGGGATGATCCCTGCCGGCGTGGAGTTGATCGCCGTGAGCAAGACGCGCACCGTGGCCGAGATCCAGGCCCTGTACGACCTCGGGCATCGTGCCTTCGGGGAGAATTACCCGCAGGAACTACGCGACAAACAGCCCCGGCTGCCCGCCGACATCCAGTGGCACTTCATAGGCCACCTGCAAGGCAACAAAGTGAAGTACGTGGCCCCGGTAGCCCATTTGGTCCATGGGGTGGACCGCGTGGCGCTGCTGGATGAACTGGACAAACGGGCCGCTGCCGCCGACCGCACCTTGGGTGTGCTCCTGCAGGTGCACATGGCCCAAGAAGAAACCAAACACGGCTTCCTGCCGGATGAATTGCGCGCGCTGTTCAGCCAAGGGAACCTGGGCCCGCGCTGGCCCGCGTTGCAGTTCCGTGGCCTGATGGGCATGGCCACGAACACCGACGACCGCTCGCAGGTGGAGCGTGAGTTCCGGGGCTTGGCCTCGTTGCGTACCGAACTGGCCGCCACCGGTGCGGTGCCCCCCCTTCGGTTCACCACGCTGTCCATGGGCATGAGCGGCGACCTGCGGGAAGCTTTGGCCGCGGGCAGTACCCTGGTGCGCGTGGGCACGGCCATCTTCGGGGAACGGCCCTGATCGCCGCGCTTCAGGAAGCGGGCGGTTTCCGTCTACCTTGGTAGGCCCCAAGCCCCCCTACCATGGTACCCACCCCGATCCATGCATGGGCAAGCATCCTTTTCTGCTTGCTTGCACCCATTCCGCTGCGGGCACAAAAAAACCTCGACATTGGCATACAGGCGGGTGCTGCCCATTGTTCAGGCGACCTGGGCAATTGGAACGGCCCCCTGCAATGGAACGGCCTTCGTCCGGCCATGTCCATCACCATCCGCGACTATCTGAACAACCCCCGGCGGTACATCAGCCGGTCGCTCACCACGGAAAGCCGCCTGAGTTGGCACCGGTTGGGCTACAACGAACTGGCCTCCACCGGCGGCAAACAAGGGATGGAATTGCCGAATTACCGCCGGGGCCTCAACTTCCGGAACGATCTGCTGGGCATCAGCCAGCACCTGGTGTTCAACCTGTACAAGGACCCCGGTAAGCCGCTTTTCCAACAACGCATCCATGCCTTTGTCTTTGTGGGCGTGGGTTTGTTCCATGGCCGGCCCAAGGCCGACTTGTTCCAAGGCACCGCCGACCTGGCCAACCGCTACTACCCGTGGGCCGACGGCACCATCCGCGACCAGCCACGCGGGCAGGCCGATGCACAAGTGATCGGCCAGGACGGCACGTACGAGACCGATCTGTACAGCTGGATCACCGAGGGCAATAGGGCCGGCAAGGACGAGAGCCCTTGGCATGTGGGGATCCCGGCCGGTTTCGGCGTACGCTACCTGGCCACCCGGGAAATATCCGTGGGCCTGGAGTGCAGCTACTACCTGTTCTTCACCGATATGCTGGACGCCGTGAGCGACCGGTACGCCACCTATGCCGAACTGGCCCAAGCCTACCCGGACAGTACCACGCAAATGATGGCACGCTACATCAGCGACCCCACGGGCTGGGGCACCAACGGACAGGAGAACCTCTTCAGCAGCCGCCGCGGCAACCCCGGCCTGCCGGACTCCTTCAGTTACTTCAGCCTGGAAGTGTGCTACAAATTCAAGCGCAGCACCCAGCGGCGCAGCTTCGTATCACTTTGACCGGCGGGGTTCACCGACCACGGATGATCTGGTTGATCTCCGCGCAATCCTGCGCGGAGTCGGCGCTGGCCTCAAGGGGCTGCACGCTGCCGTCCACCCACACGTACAGGTCGCCAAGGTTCGTGTCCGGATGCAACCGGCAGGCCCGCAGGAACAGGTTGTCGCCGTCCTTCAGCTGCACGGTCCATTGGCCCGTTTCCGCCATGGTGTCACCGGTGGCCGGGTCCGGTACGCCGTGCAGGGTATCCTTCTTGGATTGGGCGGCGCCTGCGGCATAGCTCACCACGCAATCCCTGCAAGTGGCATGCAGGGTGGCGCTGTACAAGGGTTCTTCCTTGGTGCAGGCCGATGCAAGGAGCACGCTCACGAGCACGGTGAACAGATGGCGGTTCCGCATGGGCTGCAAGATATTCAAGCCATGCCGATCACATCCGCCGGTACCAGCCCTTGATCCGCTCGCGGTCCAGCACCTTTTCCCAATCCGGCCCGAACGCATGGTCCCACATATGCGGCAGTGCGTAGGCCACTTCCGCCATGGCACTGATGGTCTCTTCGCTCCAGTCCTTGGCCAAGCCCTGCGGAATGTGGATGTTGTTGTGCTTCACCATGCCCTTGAATTCCTGCACGTAGTCGCCATAGACGTCCTCGAGCTTATCGAAGGCGATGCAGTTGGCGATGCAGTGGTGGATGTCCAGCACCTTGCCCAAACCGTAGCTGAGCGCATGGCACACGCCCACCTCGCTGTAGGTGAGGCTGAGGCCGCCCATGTAGCTGGCCACCATCAACATTTCGTCGCTCTTGGGGTCGGTGCGTTCGCGGCGCAGGTACACCTCGCGGCACATTTCCAACGCTTTCTCACTGTAAGCCTCCGCGAAGGTGTTTTTCTTGGTGCCGGTGATGGCCTCCACGCTGTGGATGTAGGTGTCCATGCCGGTGTAGAACCACTGGTCCTGCGGCACGGTGGCGATCAGGTCGGGGTCCAGCACGATCTGGTCCAGCACGGTCCAATCGCACTTCAGGCCCAGCTTCTTCACCGGGCCGGTGAGCACGGCGGTCATGCTCACTTCCGCGCCGGTACCGCTGATGGTGGGCACGCCGCAATGGTAGATGCCGGGTTTCTTGATCAGGTTCAGCCCTTGGTATTGCACGCTGCTGCCTTCGTTGGTGAACATCAGCGCGGTGGCTTTGGCGATGTCCAGCAAGGTGCCGCCGCCGATGCCCACGATGCCCGCCGGCAGGCCGCGGCGCTTGAGGATGTCATCGCGCAGGGCATCCACCTGGCTGGTCTTGGGCTCGTGCTCGGCGCTGATGAAGAAGAGCTCATCACCTTCCTTCACGGGCAGGCGTTCTTTGAATGCCTCGTTATTGGCGAAGTAGTCGTCCACCACGAAGACCATGAACCCCTTGTTGGCAGCGCGCTGCGGTTCGAGGATCTCGCCGAGCCTATCAAAGGAGCCACGGCCATAGCAGGTCTTGGTAACGGACTTGAAATTGCGGAAGAGGTTCATGCCGCAAAGGAAAGAAGGAAAGCCGCGGCCATGCCTATCCTTGCAAGTCACGGCATACACCTTACCCATGAACTGCACCACCTCCTGCCTTGCCCAGCTTGGTCTCGAGCCGCAACAGTTGCTGCAACTGGCCTTCAGCGCCTTCATCGCTGTGCTCTTCGTCCAGTCGGGCTTGGACAAGGTGTTCAACTGGAAGGGCGAGAAGGAGTTTTACACCAAGCATTTCGGCAAGAGCATCCTCCGGAGCTCGGTGCCGCTGCTGCTGCCGGTGATCACCCTCGTGGAGCTTTCCGCAGGGCTGCTTTGCGCCATCGGCTTCTTCCAAGTGCTGCTCACGGGCAACACTGGCATTGGTACGGCGGGCATGCTGTGCGCGGTGGCGGGCCTCACCATGCTGTTCTTCGGCCAGCGCGTGGCCAAGGACTACAAGGGTGCTGCCGTGCTGGTGCCCTACTTCCTGCTGTGCGCGGCGGGGCTGTGGGTGTTTACGATGGCGTAGGTGGATGGGCCGAAAACCCGCAAGTCACGGGCGGGCAACCACCAGCTTCGTCATCGCTCGGCTATTTCGCCCTACCGCCTGTACCAGGTAGGTGGCGGGTGCAAGCGAGCTGATGTCCAATTCCAAGTCGCTTGCGGATGCGGTGCTGTTGTGCGCGGCAACCATGCGCCCGCTTAGATCCATGATGCGCACTTGCACGGGCGCGCCCAAGGCGGCCAAGCCCGAAACCACGCAGCTGTGTACGGCCGGGTTCGGAGCAAGGGAAAGCGAAGTTCCATGTAGGTGGTTATTCACCCCCAACACAAATTCAAAAGTGCCGCACGCCGTGTTGTCCGTTGGGGCGCGGTCCGCGAGGTGGTCCGGCGCCAAGGCTACGATGCAGATCTCGCCCGGTCCGGCCGCCCATTCCATGGGAAGACCTTGCCTAACGTAGACTGGATCAAAGGGAAGGCTGAGGGTATCGCCGGGGGCCAATGAAAAGCCGGTGGTATCGATGCGGTTCGTGAAGTGCTCGCACAGGATCCACGGTACCTGCATCCACATACTGAGCACCACGCTGCGGAGCGTGTCCGAGCCGTGGTTCACTACCCGCCCTGTGATGTCCGCCCGCCTGTTCCATGGATAGTCCCCACCCACGTATTCCGACCATGTGGAATCCACTTGCAGGAGCACTTCCACATCCTGATCATGTTGGGCCTCTTCACCGCTCATGGAAAGGGTGCGGATGATCCCGGTGGCCCGCCCGCTGATGTCCGTATTGCCCACGGAAAGCACCGTGCCATTCCGCACCGCGCAACCGGTGGTGGTGAGGTTGGGCAGCGCAGGCCAGGTGAAAAGCAGCATGGAGCTTCCGTCTTCGGCCACTTGGTAGAAGCCGGAAGCGGTGTTCACGTACAGGGTGCTGTCCGAAACAACAAACTTGCTGCGCCAATCAACCCCGGGCAACGCGGCTTGGCCCAACGGGGAAAGATCTAAGTCGAACAGGTGTACTCCGTCGCTCGCAAGCACGAACAACCGTTGGCCGTCCCAGTGCATGTCAAACACGGTTGATCCGATGGTGGCCGAGGCCAGCTCCGTTCCGCCAAGATCCACACGCACCAAATCCGTACCCTTTACCATGAACAAGGTGCTATCATCCGCCCAGAGGATCTGCTGGATGTCCAAGGTTGGGACGTAAAATCCTCCGACCGCGTTCCCGTCCATGTCCATCACATACACCGAATCCTGCGATGCAACGGCCACGTGATCAATGGATCCCTTGGCTGCCATGGTGACTTGGCCCGATGTGACAATTCTTTCCCAAAGCACGGCACCATCCGGGGCATACCGGCGCACTCGTGAATCTTCATAATAATCGCATTGATCTGCCAATCCAACGTGCAAAAGGCCGCTGTCGGGAAGCAGCACCACATCACCCGCGCCTTCTTCCACGGAATAGTAGCCAACGTCTTCCCAGGCTACCGATCCATCTGCGTTGTACACGCTGATGAGATGGCTGCCGGCAAAAGCGGCTTTCCCGATCACCGCCCAACGACCACCACTGATCGGCAAGGCCCGACTGAAGTGAATTTCCTCAGAGCGTTGGTCCGCCAATTCCCACAATTGGGCCTGTGCCAGGAATGAAAGTGATGTAAGCAGAGTAAGTAGAATGATCCGCATGGCTACGCAGGTTGAATTATTTCAATGGCTTTCGTATAGACACGTGGAAGGTACGATATGCTGCCTGTGCTCTACACGGAGGCAATTTGCCTGGGCACTACTGTAGGTGGACTGTGTGGACCGGGCGTGCCCCGGTCCACACAGTCCACCTACAGAACCCGCCAGGGTTACCTAAGAGCAATGGCTGCCAAGAAAGCACGTCAAGCCGGCACGCCCTTCATGGCCATGCGCACCGCCCCTTCCACCTTGTCCAAGTAGGCACCCAATTCTGCTTCCGTCCAAGTAACCCGGATGTTGAAGCTGATGAGCCGGCTGAGGACCGCATCGCTCTTCGGGAACTTCAGCGTCTTGAGGTCCTGAGGCAGGCCGAGCTCGTGCGCCACGGTGCGGAAGGGCATCTTCAGGTCCTTCAGCTGGTCCCACTGCTTGATGTAGTGGTACATGTTGTCGTACCAATAGGCACCGCCCACACCGGCCTCGATCATGGCTTTGTTCGCCGCGCGCGCCGTGGTTTCGTCGGGGAAGAACAGGTGGAAGAAGGTGGCGCTGTCGCCCGCATCGTCGCATTGCTTGCGGAAGGCCAGACCGGGGATCTTCGAGAAACGCTCCTGGATAATGGCCTTGTGCTTGCGCTGCTGGCTGAGGATGTAGGGCAGCTTGCGGGCTTGCGCCAGCCCGATGGCGGCGTTGATCTCGCCCATGCGGTAGTTGGTGCCAAGGATGTAGTGTGGCTCCATGCCGCGGTTGTCGCCCTCATGGCTGTGGCCGTGGTCACTGAAGTGCTCGGCGGTGGTGTACGAGTGCTGGTCGTTGGTGATCACCACGCCGCCTTCGCCGCAGGTGTTGATCTTGAAGAAGTCGAAGCTGAAGCTGCCCATCTTGCCGTACAGGCCGAGGTACTTGCCCTTGTAGGTGGCGCCGAGCGCCTGCGCGGTGTCCTCGATGAGCATGATGTTCTTCTCCTTGCACACGGCCATGATGCCGTCCAGGTCCGCTGAGGCGCCGCACATGTGGACGAGCAGCACGGCCTTCGTCTTCGCGCTGCACACGGCCCGGATGCCTTCCGCGCTCATGCACAGCGTTTCATCGATCTCGGCGAAAACAGGGATGGCCCCGGCCAGCAGCACGCTCTCTATGGTGGCGATGAAGGTGAAGGGCGGCACGATCACCTCGTCGCCATAGCCCACGCCGCACGCGGCCAGCATGGTGCTCACGGCGGTGCTGCCGCTGCTCACGGCCAGCGCGTGCTTCGCGCCGGTGAACTTCGCGATCTCCGCCTCGAAGTCCTTCGCCTTCCAATGGCCCTTGCGCTGGGCATCGTGGTTGTAGCGGAAGAGCACGCCCGAGTCCAGGACGTCCATTACCTCCTTGCGTTCTTCTTCGCCAAAAAGTTCAGTGCCGGGCATGTGTTCGCTGTTTAAGCGAACAAAGGTAGAACCTGCCTGTTGCTCTAATGGTCACAAGGACCAACCCGGCGCACGATGTGCCGGGACCTGTTCAACCCAAATCCATAATACACCATGGAACGTACGGCAAAAGCCCAATGGAAAGGCACGATCAAGGAAGGCAAGGGCACGATCAATGCACCCAGCGGCGTGCTCAGCAACAGCCCCTACTCCCACCTGGCCCGGTTCGGTGAAGGCATCGGCACCAACCCCGAGGAGCTGATCGGCGCGGCACACGCAGGCTGCTTCGGCATGATGACCTCCCTGCTACTGACGAAGGCCGGCCACAAACCGGAACAGCTGGACACCGAGGCCAAGGTGGTGCTTGGCGGAGTGGGCGGCCTGCCCACGATCACGGACATCCATCTGAAGATCAACGGCAAGGTGCCCGGCATCGACGCGGCCACCTTCAGGAAGATCGCCACGGAGGCCAAGGAGAAGTGCCCGGTGAGCCGCTTGCTCACGGGTGCAAAGACCCACTTGGAAATATCGTTCGCGGAGGAAAAGGTGATTGCGTGAACCAGTTCTGCATACTGAAGACAAGAGCCCCGGTTGCCGGGGTTCCTTGTTTTTCACTGCTCCCTCAGCGGCCTCCCGAAGGGGACCCTGAGGTTTCGTCTATCATCAAGGTCCGCTGCGCGAGACCTTGATGGGGCAAGCTCCATCAGCGGTCTCCCGAAGGGGACCCTGATGCAGAGCAATTCCCTCTGCAGCTCCCAAGGCGGAACGTTGGATAACTTGCCGCCCAAGAGCAGCCCGCACCTGATGAAGAAACGCCCCACCGGCGGCACGGTGTACAGCACCAACCCCAACGCCAACCTGAGTTCATTCGGTGAACGCGAACCCGCAACGCTCCCACCTCAGCAGCAAGACCTGCGCATCCACCTCGATCGCCTGAAGGGCAACAAGGAGGTAACGCGGATCGTGGGCTTCATAGGCAAGGAGGGGGACCTCTCCGATTTGGGCAAGCTGCTTAAAAGTAAATGCGGTGTTGGCGGTAATACGAAGGACGGCGTGATCCTGCTCCAAGGCGGCCACCGCGACAAGGTGCTGAAGTTGCTGCTGGACGCGGGCTATAGGGCGAAGAAGGCGGGGGGGTAGAGTTATTAGTGGTCTATGGTCTATGGTCTATGGTCTATGGTCTATGGTCTATGGTCTATGGTCTGTGGTCTGTGGTCAGTTGTCAGGGCCAGTCCGAAAGCTGAGCAATGGCCAGAAAACCCGAGTGGGGGCCTTCGGTGGGTGAACCGCGCGGGTCGGCCACTTGTTCCAACAACATCATGGACATTCATATCAAACGCATCTACGAACAACCGGCCAAGGACGACGGCTACCGCCTGCTGGTGGACCGCGTGTGGCCGCGCGGCATGACCAAGGAGCACGCGCACGTGGATGAATGGCTGAAGAACATCGGCCCCACAACGGAACTGCGCAAGTGGTTCGGGCATGTGCCGGAGAAGTACCCCGAATTCAAGAAGCGCTACGTGAAGGAGCTGCACGCCATGGCCGCCGACCTAGAAAAGGTCCGCGCATTGGCCCGCAAACAGCGGGTTACCTTGGTGTACAGCGCCAAGGACGAAGCACACAACCAGGCGGTGGTACTGCGGGAAGTGCTCCTGGGGTAACCGCACGGAACGCAACGAGGGCCGCGCGAACCGGATCGCCCGGCCCTTGTGTTGTTGCCCTTGGCTAGTTCAGCACCACTTGCCGGCGGAGGATGCCTTGCGCCGTGCGCAGCTCCAGGATGGCCAAGCCGGAGTTACCGGATACGTCGACCTGGAACAGGTTGGCATCCACGCCACCGCCTTGTGCCAGAACGCGGCCCGTGGCGTCATACAATGCCCATTCCATCACCGGGCCCGAATGGGATGCCGTCTGCACGTTCAAAAGCCCTGAAGCGGGCACCGGCCATGCACGGAACGGCTGCCCCGGATCCTGGCGGATCCCGGTGGTGCCGGAGAGGCACGCAGTTACGGCCACGTCATCCAAGTACCAACCGGCGCGGTTCACCACGGTGCTGGCCCACAGGTTGAAGACGATCTCCACCGTGGGCTCACCGAGGAAGGTCAGCAGGTCCACATGGGTCTCCAGCCATCCGTTGCTGTCCTCGGTGGTGTCGTTCCGGTAGATATCGATGCCATTGGCGGTGACCTTGATATAGTCGAAGTTCACGAACACCTCGAACCAATGGGCAAAGCTGAGCTCGGCCGAAACGTAATCCGGGTCACTGAGGTCCACGGTGAGGGCCAAGCTGCTGAAGGCCCCCAGGTTGTTGTAGCAACCGTCCAGCACCGTGCCCCATCCCTTGGTGCCCGAATGGGCGCCGCCCGGGGATGCAAACGATGAACCACAGTTGCCACCGGTGATCACCACAGGGATATCGCCGTACTCCCAATCGCCGCCACCGCTCTCAGTGAGGCTGCCATCGTCCGTTTCAAGATCGGTGGAATAGAGCGACACCGTGGTAATGCCATCGGGGCATTGGGCCCATGCCATGTTCGTGAGGAACAGCAGTGCGGCCCACATGGAAGAGCGTATTGTTTTCATCATGCCCAGGTTGGTTGGATGCCACAAGGTAGGTATTGGGCCGTAGGTGGGCCGTTGGGCCGGGGCTGCGGTGAAACGCAGAAGAGCGGCCACCGGGGCCGCTCTTCGCATTTCATTCACAAAAGGCTCAGCCCTCCATGTCGTCCATGTCATCCATGTCCTCATGGCGGCGGGTCTTGCCCTTGGGCTTGCCCTGGCGCTCCTTGTTCTCCATGGCGCTCTTGAGGTCGCTGAGCACACCGAGGTCGCCGAGGGTGGACTTCTCCACTTTCTCATTGATGCTGCGGATGCTGGGGCTCTGGCCACCACCGTGCTCCTCGCCGGTCTTGCGTCCGCGCTTGGCGGCAGCGGGTACGTGCTCCAGGGTCTCGTCACCCTCCTCGAAGGTACGGGTGTGGCTGAGCACGATGCGACGGGCCTCGGAGTTGAACTCCAGCACCATGAACGGCAGCTTGTCCTCCAGGGCGGCCTTGCTGTTGTCCTGCTTGCGCAAGTGCTTAAGGGCCACCGAGCCTTCCACGCCGTAGGGCAGGGCCACGGTGAAGGTGTTGCCGGCACGGCCCACCAAGGTGCCCTCGTGCACGCTGCCTTCCTTGAAGGTATCGGCGAAGACCTCCCAGGGGTTCTCCTCCACTTGTTTGTGGCCCAGGCTCAAGCGGCGGTTCTCCTTGTCCACTTCGAGGACCTGTACGTCCAGTTCGTCACCGATCTTGCAGAAGTCGCTGGGGTGCTTCACGCGCTTGGTCCAGCTCAGGTCGCTGATGTGCACCAGGCCGTCCACGCCTTCTTCGAGCTCGGCGAAGATGCCGAAGTGGGTGAAGTTGCGCACTTTGGCGGTGTGGCGCGAGTTCACCGGGTACTTGAACTCGATGTCCTCCCAGGGATCGGCCGAGAGCTGCTTCATGCCCAGGCTCATCTTGCGCTCTTCGCGGTCGATGTTCAGGATCTGCACGTCCACCTCCTGGCCTTCCTTGAGGAATTCCTTGGGGCTGCGCAGGTGCTGGCTCCAGCTCATTTCGCTCACGTGGAGCAAGCCTTCCACGCCGGGGGCCACCTCCACGAAGGCGCCGTAGTCGGTGATCACCATCACCTTGCCTTTGACTTTGTCGCCCGCCTGCATGCCTTCGCTCAGGGAATCCCATGGGTGGGCGCTGAGCTGCTTGAGGCCGAGGGCGATGCGGCGCTTCTCGTCGTCGAAATCCAGGATCACCACGTTGATCTTCTCGTCGAGCTTCACCACCTCCTCGGGGTGGTTCACACGGCCATAGCTCAGGTCGGTGATGTGGACCAGGCCGTCCACACCGCCGAGGTCCACGAACACGCCGTAGCTGGTGATGTTCTTCACGGTGCCCTCCAGCACCTGGCCTTTCTCCAGGCCGCTGATGATCTGCTTCTTCTGGGCTTCGATCTCGGCTTCGATCAGGGCTTTGTGCGAGACCACCACGTTCTTGAACTCTTGGTTGATCTTCACCACTTTGAACTCCATGTTCTTGCCCACGTACTGGTCGTAGTCGCGGATGGGCTTCACATCGATCTGGCTGCCGGGCAGGAACGCCTCGATGCCGAACACGTCCACGATCAGGCCGCCTTTGGTGCGGCACTTCACGTAGCCCGTGATGATCTCATTGCCCTCCATGGCGTTGTTCACCTTGCCCCAGGCATTGTGCACGCGCGCCGTTTTGTGGGAGATGATCATCTGGCCGGACTTGTCCTCCTGCTTCTCGATGTACACCTCCACCTTGTCCCCGATGGTGAGGTCGGGCTTGTAGCGGAATTCGCTCAAGGGCACCACCCCTTCGGACTTGTAGCCGATGTTGATCACCGCCTCCTTCTTGTTCAAGCCCACCACGGTGCCCATGAGCACTTCCTTCTCGGAGATGCTGCTGAGGGTGTGTTCATAGGCTTGTTCCATCTTCTCGCGCTGGGCGGAAGTGGCGGGTTGGGTGCCTTCCAAGGCATCCCAATCAAAATCGGCCGCGGGTTCGGCGAATTTCACCTGGTTGTTCTCTACTGATGACATGCACTGTCGCTTTGTATCCCGGACCTGGGCGGCACTGCCCGGAAGGTTTTGTTGGTTGGGCCCGTGGTGCCGCTGCACAGGCTTCCCTGGAATTGGGGGCGCAAATGTACGTGGAAATCAGCTTCCTCCGCATGTTCCAAGGGTCCCGATCTCCGTGTGGTGCCCTTCCCTACTTTTATCCGCCGCCCCCTTGGTCCTGCAGGCTTGGTAGTGCAAGCTTCGCCAGGGTCAACGCTGCACCTGCCCATGCGCCGCGTCCATTCGCTTGTTTTCACGCTTGCCATGGGCGTGCTCCCCTGCTTGGCCGTGGCTGGGGAGGGTTCCCCCGCCGGTGCCTCCCTGCAGGTTGGCGTGGCCGGCACGGCACCGTTCCTGAACCAAGGGCGTTCAGGCATTTCCATGGACCTTTGGAACCAGGCCGCAACCGAGCTTGGCTGGACTTTTACCACACGCACGTACCCGTCGGTGCCCGATGCCTTGGACGCCTTGGCGGCCGGCCAGCTCGATGCCGTGGTGGGGCCGGTCACCATCAGTTCCGCCCGTGCGGCCCGCTTCGGCCTCACACAGCCCTACTTCCGCTCCAGCCTTTCCATTCTCTCCCGCCAGGATGAGCTGGACCAGCTGGAACGGATCAAACCGTTCTTCAGCCAACGGCTGGCCTACGCCACCAGCGTTTTCCTGCTCATCCTGGCCGCGGTGGGCGCCTTGTTGTGGCTGGCCGAGCGCAAATACAACGAGCAGTTCCCGCCGGAGCCCGCCCGTGGCATCGCCAACGGCATGTAGTGCGCCATAGCGACCATGACCACCACCGGTTATGGCGACGTGGCCCCGAAAACCTTCATGGGCCGCCTGATCGCTGGCGGCTGGATGGTGATCTCCCTGCTTTTTGCCACCTCCATGGTGGCGGGCATTGCAAGCACCCTTACGCTCACGGGCATGAACCGGTCCGTGGTGCGCTCCGCCGATCAATTCCCCGGCAAACGGGTGGCGGTGCAGGAGGGGTCCAATGCTGCGGAATTCGTCCTGGAACACGGTGGAACGCCCGTGGCCTTGGCCAACTTGGATTCGTGCTATGCGGCACTCAAGCGCCGTAAAGTGGACGCCGTACTGTTCGACCGGCCCCAACTGCTCTATTTCCACCAAGCGGAACGGCACGACGACATCGCCGTTTCCAGCGAGCACTACCAGCCGCAAGAGTATGGTTTCGCCTTTCGCACCGGCTCTTCATTCCTGCCCCGCATGGATGTGGTGCTGCTGCGCATGAAAGAGGATGGTGAGGTGGACAAGGTCCTCAAGGACTGGTTGGGCCCCATGGGGATCAAGTAGGGCGCCGCCTGCGCGGATCACCATCTTTGCCCCGGCCGTGCCACCGTGCACCATGAACAGCCCATGCACATGAACCTTTACACGATCGATACCGGATACTTCAAGCTGGACGGCGGCGCCATGTTCGGCGTGGTGCCCAAGGCGCTCTGGAGCAAGAAGCACCCTTCGGATGGGAACAACCTATGCACTTGGGCCATGCGGTGCCTGCTGGTGGAAACTGGCGGCCACCTGGTGCTCATCGACAACGGCATCGGTGACAAGCAGGACGCGAAATTCTTCAGCCACTACGATTTGCATGGCGACGAAACCTTGGCGGGATCTTTGAAAGCGCACGGCTTCACCCCCGATGACATCACCGATGTGTTCCTCACCCACCTGCACTTCGACCATTGCGGGGGAAGCATCCGGCGCGAGGGGGACAAGCTGGTGCCCGCCTTCCGCAATGCCCACTACTGGAGCAACCGCTTCCATTGGGCATGGGCCACCAAGCCCAACCCGCGGGAGAAAGCCAGTTTTCTCAGCGAGAACATCCTGCCGATCCAGGAAAGCGGCCGGTTGCGATTCGTGGAGGCCGAGCGCCAACAGGATACGGACACACCGTACGTGAAGGCGTTGTTCCCCGGCTTCGATGTGCTGATGGTCAACGGCCACACGGACGCCATGATGATCCCCCACATCGCTTACAAAGGCCGCACCTTGGTGTACCTGGCGGACCTGGTGCCCAGCGCCCACCACATCCCTGTGCCCTGGGTGATCAGCTATGATACGCGCCCACTGCTGAGCATGCAGGAGAAGGCGCCGGTACTGGAGGCCGCGGCGGACAACGGTTCGATCCTCTTCTTTGAGCACGACGCCGTGAGCGAGTGCGGCTTGGTGGAGCGTACCGAAAAGGGGGTCCGGTTGAAGGAGACCATGCCATTGAGCGATTGGTAAGCCCGGCTGGCCGCTACCAAAGCTCCGTTCCGAACAGCTTGATGGTGGTGTAGGCGAAACCGATGTAGACCCCGTCGGCGCGTTCTTCCACAGGGAACACCTCTGCCGCGTCCGCGCCGCCGCCACGGCCTTGCCCGGTGCGCACATCGAAGCCCATGCGGTGTTTGGGGCACACCAGGAAGCCGCCTTCACACCAACCGCCGGCCAAGCTGCTGCCTTGGTGCGGGCAGCGGTCCAGCAGTGCATGCAATGTTCCGTTGTGGCGCACCAAGCAGATCGCTTTTCCGCCCACGTGCACGCGCATAGGCTTATGATCGGGCAAGGTGGCCGGGTTCCCTTCCTCCACTCGCCGCCAGCGGATTCCTTCCGTGATCATCAGGGGCGAACATACGCGCCTTGGGCCCGCATATCATGCACCGGACTTCCATGCTCCTGAGCCCAGCGCCGCATGCGCGCCCGGGCTCCACCGTCCATATCGCCGTTGAGCACCCACCGCTCGGCGTGCAACAAGCTGAGCCTGTCAAGGTCCGGCCAGCCTTTTCCATGAAGCACCACCAATTGCCCCGGTTCTTCCAGGAACGGCAACTGCTGCACGGACGCCACGTCCACCAATCGGATCCGCCCGCCCCCAAGCTCCATTGCAGCCGGCATGCTGTCCATAAGCAGCACTTGGTGAACACCGGCCACGCGTGCGTGCTGGGTGAGGTTGCGCTCGGTCCATTCTGAAGGCCCCGAACTGAACGCATGCAGGGTGCGGCCT
>JAGPDT010000093.1 GCA_018057455.1 Flavobacteriales bacterium
TAAGCGACGCCTTCGGCGTTGTTGCGACCGCTACGGCGTATCTGGGCCGGGACTTGGCCTCGGAAATCCAAGGTCAGCGAGGTTGACTTGCCGGGCAGAAGTGGCCGGGTCAACTGCACACGCATCACGGTGCCCATGTGTTGCGTGGCTGCCGGCTTGCCGTTGTGCAGGACCCGGGTGCAGGACAGATCGCCTTGTTCATCGGGGGGCAACTGCTGGATGCGGTCGGCCACGCGCGGGTCAGGGTCTTCGATGGTGCGTGACCGCACGTCCATCTCACTGCCGGGCTTGAAAGCGTTGAAATAGAGGTGGAAGTACAATTCCCGCAGGGTATCCGGGCTGTTGTTCCAGTACCCCAGGTGTTCCGTGCCGGTGAACCGATGGGTGCGAACGTCCAGGTCCACGTCAATTTCACAGGTGATCCGCTGCTGCCAACCGTCACATTGGCCCAGGGCCAAACCGGTCACCAGGGCCGCAGGCAGGGAAAGAATGGTGCGCATGGAGCCAAAGATGACCCGAACGCCTCAGGCCAGTTGCCGACGAGCTGTTAAGAGATCCGATCAGCCCTGAAAGTCCATAACATGTGGACGCATCGTTCAGATCATGTTGACAAAGGGATCCAACCGGTGCAAACCCTGTTGAAGAACTGTGCACAACTTGTGCATGAGCCAGATAGCCCACATCCATTGGGGGCCGTCAAGAGCGGTTGAAAACGTGGTGAATAACCTGTTCAGGCGCCTTTCATAGGTGGTTCATTAAGCGATTGACCTGTTGAACCGATGTGCGTAACTATCGCCGGGCACAAGAGCGATCAACAGGTTGCCAACCAGGTTGTACACTGCTCAGGAAAGCAAACTTTGGCGCAAGGCAAATTCCAGTTGCCGGTTCGATTCCAGCAAATGTTCGGTATAGGCCTTTCGTTCCATGTCCTTCTGGCACTGGGCCCAGGCCTGGGCAACCGCCCGTTGCACCTCCTCCACCTCCCATGGTTTCTGGATGTAATGGCAAACCCCTCCTTCATTAAGCGCATCAACCAAGGCTTGGAGGTCGGCGTGGGCGGTTATCAACATCCGGTAGACCTGTGGATAACGTTCCCGGATGCGGCGCAGGGCTTCGGTGCCCGCCACCCCCGGCATGCGCTGGTCGCAAATCACCACGTGGACCGTTTCCGCTTCCAAGGTTTTCCACGCTTCATTCAGGTCGGCCGCAACCAGCACATTGAATTCCTTCCGGAAGGTGGCCTTGAACACGATCCGGTTCTCCTCCTCATCATCAATGTATAGCACGGTAGGCACATGGGCCCGGGGATGCAGTGCAATTGCCATGGGGACTGGTTTTGGTCCAGCGCCTTTACGGCTTTCGGCCGGAAAGGTTCTGAACAACCGCACCGGGACTTGTTCATAACTTGTATCAGGCTGCATTGGCGACCCGACCGCCGTTTCATCACATTAGCGGCCATGGTCCACCCTCCTGACCTGGAGCGCTTGCTTACCTCCAAGACCCCTGCTTCACACGGGTTTCGGCCTTCTTTCTACCAGCTGCCTGCCGATCACGCTGCGCTGAAGGAGTTGCTGGACCAGGATCCCCACTTGGAGGTCCACGATCACCTTCATGCACAACTACGCGAGTTGCTGAAGTCGCTCCATCCGAGCGTGAAATTCACCTCTGTAGAACTTGAGGAAGCCATAGCCAACCACTTGAACGGAAGTAGGATGTTGGAGTACGGCACCTGGGTGCACTATCCTTGGTCCAACACCTTGGTGCACCTGCTGGGCGAGCAGGAGTTCGCGTGGGTGCGCACCGACCGGAACAGGAACAAGATCACCCGGGAAGAACAGGCGGTACTGGCCCGGAAGAAAGTGGGGGTCATCGGTCTTTCGGTGGGCCAATCGGTGAGCTTGACCATGGCCTTGGAACGCACCTTTGGTGAGATCCGCCTGGCCGATTTCGACACCTTGGACCTGAGCAACCTGAACCGGATCCGTACCGGCACACGCAATTTGGGCATGAACAAGGCGGTGGTGACCGCCCGGGAGATCGCCGAGATCGACCCCTACCTCCATGTGACCTGCTTCACCGAAGGCCTCACCGTGGCCAACATGGACGCCTTCTTCACCGAGGGTGGCAAGCTGGACATCCTGGTGGAAGAGTGTGATAGTGTGGACATCAAGATCCTGGCGCGGCAGAAAGCCAAGGAATTGGGCATTCCCGTGGTGATGGACATGAGCGACCGCGGGTGTTTGGACGTGGAACGGTTCGACTTGGAGCCGGAACGGCCCATTCTGCACGGCTGCATCGACCACCTGGACCTGGAGGCCGCAAAACGCCCCATGAGCGCCGAGGAAAAGGTGCCGTACATGTTGCCGATCACCGGTGTGGAGACCCTTAGCGCGCGCATGAAGGCTTCGGTGATCGAACTGGGCCGCAGCATCAGCACATGGCCGCAGTTGGCCACCTCCGTGGTACTTGGAGGCGCACTGGCCGGTGATGCCGTCCGCCGGATCGCCTTGGGCCAGTTCCATGCGTCGGGCCGATGGCATGTGGACCTGGAAGAACTGGTCGCCGATCCAATTGTTCCATCCGCTCCGCCCGTGCCCCCACCGATCCCCATGGGGCCTTCCACCAAAGACCTCCAACGATTGGACCAATTGCCGGACCCGGGAGATGAGGCCGCCATGGACCTGGACCAGCGCACGGTGGGAGCCTTGGTGGAGGCTGGTGGCCAAGCCCCCAGCGCAGGCAACATGCAGCCGTGGAAATTCCTGTGGCGTGGCAAGCGCCTGTGGCTCTTCCACGACCTGGAACGGTCACGCAGCATGTGGGACCCCGACCACCTGCTGGCCCACCTGGCCTTGGGCGCCTGCGTGGAGAACATCGTGTTGAAGGCGCATGAGCTCGGGTTGGAAGCGGTGGTTGGACCAGGGCCAGGCCACCTGCCCACGCTCTTTGCGCAATTCACCTTCAGCCGGAACCCGTCCGTGGAGTGCGAGCCACATGCTTGGGACCACCTGGCCCCGGTCATTGGTCTCCGAAGCACCTACCGGGCCCTTGGAGGCCAGCGTCCCTTGCCGCAGGCGATCAAGGTCCAATTGGATCAAGCAGCCTGTTCCGGTACCGTCCGGTCGCACTGGATCGAGGGGGAGGCCCAGTTGCAGCAGTTCATGGGTTTGGTGGCCCAAATGGAACGCCTCCGGATGATGCACCCGGCAGGGCACCGGGAGTTCTACTCCAAATGGTTGCAGCTCAATGGAAGCCATGACGGCCTTTCAGGTGCCGGTGTGCAACTGCGTGCACTGGCGCTGCCGCCCATGGCCGAAGCAGCCATGAAGGTAATGGCGGACCCCAAAGCCATGGACCTGCTCCGGACCTGGAACGGTGGCCAAGCCATTGGCCTGTTGCCCGCCTTGCACTTGGGCAGCTCCTCGGCCGTGGCACTCTTCTCCATGCCCACCGGCACGCAAGCCGATGCGCGGAGGTCCGTTGGAAGGGCTTTGCAGCGCTTCTGGCTCACCGCGAGCCACGCGGGCTGGGGTGTGCAACCCTTGTTCGCGCCCATCTACGTGGCCCGTGCACTGAATGCCAATCCGGGGCACTTCGATCCAGAGGAAGCCGCCACCACGGCCCGCGTGGACCGTGAACTACGGCAGCTGTTCGCCCTAGTGGACGAAGAACCCGTTTGTTTGCTCCGCCTTGCGGAGCCCGTGGGGCAGAATCATCGCTCACCCCGTAATGCCATCATGGACATCACCGTACACGCCGATCAATCCTCGAACCATTACTAAACCCCGTTGTTTCCATGGAGCGAATCTTACTCAAGGCCTTTGAGGCCCCGGATGAACCTGAGCTTTGTGAGGAATTCCTTAGTGAACACAGGAAAGTACTTGAAGATTTCGGGATCAGCCATGTGACCACCAATAATGAGGTGTGGATGCACGATCCACATTGCTATGTCATAGTCGCATTGCATGAGACTTTGGGCATGGTGGGCGGTATCCGGTTGAAGATCGACCGCCCTGGTTCCCCATTGCCGATGGCGGAAGCAATCCGCAAGTTGGACTCCAGGGTGGACGCTGTTTTGGAGGAACTGAGTCCTTACGGCAATGGAGAAGTTTGTGGTCTGTGGAATGCGTACCGCTACAATGGGAAAAGCCTGCCGGTGCTGCTGAGCCAAGCCGTAACGGCCATGGCGGTACCTGCTGGTGCCAGGCGGATGGTTTGCTTCGTGGCCCACTATACCCAAAAGCACCCAGCTCGAAATGGATTCATAGTCATGGAGAATGTAGGTGACAATGGATTCTTTCCCGGGTATCCCATTCCCCGGATTGTGGCCATTGCCATGGTGAATCCCGATACCATGTTGCTTGAACATGCCGCCGAGGCACAGCGGGAGCTGATCTACAGTTTGCGTCTGCGACCTGAACAAACACGGATGGAAGTCCCGGGCTCCATTCCGATCGAGGTGTCCTATCGAATGCAGTTGAAGAGCAGCGTTTTGGACTTGTACGCGTTTCAACAGATACAGGAGCAGCGATTGCTGGTGGCCAATTCGTGAGCCAGCCCAAGCTCGCAACATCCTGCTCGATAGAATCGTATAGGCCTGCCGTGAGCTGGCACACAAACACCATACTGGTTCTGTTGGCTGTCCTGCCTATGGGTGTTTCGCCCCAGGGCCTCGAAGGTGATGCAGTGAAATTTACAAAGGATTTTCCGGCCACCCCCATCGGTCTGGAGTTGGAGTTGCTGCACGATCCAAGTGCTGCGCTCACGTTGAAAGAGGTTCAACATAGCACGGCGTTTGTGAAGAGCCGATCGGAAGTTCCAAATCTTGGTCTGTCCAAGTCTGCACATTGGGCCCGGTTCACCGTGTTCAATGCCGATCCAGCAGCGGAAATGATGTTGCTGGTGGACTTTCCTGAGATTGAAGAGTTGGATGTATATCTGGAGCAACAAAGTGGGATAATACCTATCTTCTCCGGGGGGCAATCAAGACCTACAAATTTCGGCGTTCAGAGGTCCCCGAATTTTCAGTTTGACCTACCTGTTCCTTTTGGCGGAGTTGGCACGGTGTACCTGCGCATGAAGGGTGGGAAACAACTTCAGCTCCCAGTATTCGTGACTACCAGGGCGGCCACAATCAAGTCAGACATGGACCGCAATATATTTATTGGTGGATATATTGGAATTATGGTTGTAATGATATTATATAATCTTTTCATCTATTTATCAATTAGAGAAAAGAGCTATGCTATTTATGTGGTATATATCGCGTTTGTGATGATCACCCAGCTATCCTTTGCAGGTTGGGTTGGTTACTACATCATTCCTGAATGGACTTGGGGCAAGGAACATGCATCGCTCGCGTTCACGGTCTTCACCGCGATACTGTCCATCGCCTTCATGCGGTCGTTCATCCAGGTGCGCGAACGTTCCAGGCCGATTGTGAATGCAATCGCGGGCCTTATGCTCGTCGGCGTCCTGCTGGACATGCTGGGCATGCGAATCCTTGCCTATGGGATAGTCCAGGCACTTTCCTTCTTCTTGGCGATCTATCTGCTGTCTCTCTCGGTCATCTACACCCGCCGACGGATCCGATCGGCGCTGTTCTTTCTGATATCGTGGTCGGTGTTCCTCACAGGGATCATGATTTTCGTGGCCAAGGATTGGGGCTTGGTGCCCTACAACGACCTCACCAAGTACATGATGAGCATCGGATCTTCCATCGAGGTGGTCCTACTCTCCTTCGGTTTGGCGGACCGGATCAACGTGCTGCGCAAGGAGAAGGACCGCTCACAGGCGGAAGCGTTGCGCACGGCCCAGGAAAAGGCCACCCTGATCCGCGAGCAGAACACCGTGCTGGAGTTGAAGGTGGCCGAGCGCACGCACGCGCTGCAGGAAAGCAACGACCACCTGAAACAGACCCAGAGCCAGTTGGTGAGCGCGGAGAAGATGGCCTCGCTGGGCCAACTCACCGCGGGCATCGCCCATGAGATCAACAACCCGATCAACTACATCAGCAGCAGCATACCACCGCTGAAGCGGGACCTGGGCGAGCTGCGGGAGGTGCTGGAGGCCTATCGGGAAGCATCGAAAGGGCAATCGGCCATGGCGCCCGTGCACGCCTTGGAGCAGCGGATCGGCGTGGAGGAGACCGTGCGCGAAGTGGAGGAGATCTTGGCGGCCTTGGAGAACGGCGCTTCCCGCACTTCGGAGATCGTACGCGGGCTGCGCACCTTCAGCCGGCTGGACGAGGACGACCTCAAAGAGGCCGACATCAATGAAGCCCTGCGCAGCACCGTGGTGGTGCTGGGCCCCCAGTTCCGCGATGCCGTGTCCGTGGTGTATGACCTGCAGGAACTGCCGCGCGTGGAATGCTACCCGGGCAAGCTCAACCAGCTCTTCATGAACCTGCTGAACAATGCCGCGCATGCGGTGAAAATGCGGCATGGCAAGGTGGGTGGATCGGTGCACATTGCCACCAAACTGCTGGAGGAGCACGTTCAGGTCGTCATCCAAGACAACGGCGTCGGCATGGATCAAGCGGTGCAGGCCCGGCTCTTCGAGCCCTTCTTCACCACCAAGGACGTGGGCGAAGGCACCGGTCTGGGGTTGTCCATCGCCAAAGGCATCATCGACAAGCACCACGGGCAGGTCACCGTGGAAAGCGAACCCGGCATTGGCACCATCTTTACCGTCACTTTGCCCACCGCCCAAACCCGGCAATTCGCCAAAAGCGCCTGATCCATGGACCAGTTAGCCGAGAAGATCAAAGTCCTGTACGTGGATGACGAGGAGGGCAACCTGCTGGCCTTCCGGGCGAGTTTCCGCCGTGAATTCGACGTGCAGGTGTGCACCAGTCCCACCGATGCCTTGGCCTGGTTGGAGAAGAACCCGGTGCATGTGGTGATCAGCGACCAGCGCATGCCGGGGATGACCGGTTCGGAATTCCTATCGGTGGTGCGCACGCGCTGGCCCAACAGCGTGCGCCTGTTGCTCACCGGGTACGCGGACATCCAGGCCGTGGTGGAAGCCATCAATCTTGGCGGGATCCATGCCTACATCACCAAGCCATGGGACCCCACCGACCTGAAGCTCAGGATCGAACAAGCCTACGAAGTGCATTTCCTCCGGGCGCAGCGCGACCGCCTCTTCGAGCGGTACCGCCAAGTGTTCGACGCCTCTGGCGACCCCATCGTGATCCTCGATGACAAGGGCGTTTTCCGCGAACTGAATCCCGCTGCCGAACAGTTGTTCCAATTGGAACAAGGGCCATCCGCCCCGATGCAGGTGGATGCCTTTGTGGAGGACCTGCCCACGGTGCTGGCCCGGTTCAGGGCCAAACGCAAAGGCACCACCTTCAAGAACGTGGACCTTACCTTGGGCATTCCCCATGGGTCCACGGTGGATTGCTTGGTGACGGTATCGCTGGTTGGCCGTGATGCGGACGGTACGCGGCTGTACCAAGCGATGATCAAGGACATCACCGACCGCAAAAAGGAGGAAGACCACCTGCGGAAACTGAACCACGACCTGGACCGGCGGGTGGCCGTGCGCACCAAGCAGCTCATGGAGGCGTTGGACGACCTGGGGGCCTTCTCCTACTCGGTGGCCCATGACCTGCGCTCGCCCCTGAAGAACATCAAGGCGATGAGCGACCATTTGGGCAACATGGCAGGCATGCGTGGAGATGCGGAGGAACGCGACCTGAGCGAGCGCATCCACAAGGGAGCGGCCCGGTTGCTCAGCTTGGTGGATGACCTGCTCCGGTTCTCCCGCACGGATTCCAAGGACGCGGAGCTGGTATGGCTGGATGCGGCGGAACTGATGCAGGAATGCATCCGCGAATTCCCCATGCCCGTGGACCATATCCGGTTCCAACTACCGGAAACCGGGGTGGCCATGGTGCATGCCGATCGCGCCATGGCCAAAGTGGCCTTGAACAACCTCTTGGCGAACGCGGTGAAATTCACACGGATGAAACCGGAGGCCCGCATTGAGCTGGGCTATGCACAGGATGGCGACGGCGACCTGTTGTGGGTAACGGACAATGGCGTGGGCTTCGACAGCCAAAAGAAGGACCAGGTGTTCGGCATGTTCAAACGCCTGCATTCCGCAGCCCAGTTCGAAGGCACGGGCATCGGGCTGGCCTTGGTGGACCGGATCATGAAGAAGCACAACGGCCGCTGTTGGGCGGAAGGTGCGCCGGACCAGGGCGCCACGATCCACTTGTGTTTTCCGGCCAAGCAGCCGGAGTTGCGCCAAGTGGGCTGATGTAACCCAGGGTGGCGGCACTGACGTATGAGGCGCATACCCCTATGTGTCCATGATCACCACGACCGGCCGCACCACGTTGCTTGTTTCAACCTTGTTGCTCCTCCCCTGCCTGTTGCAGGCCCAAAAACTGGTGGACCACCGCGACCAGGCCACCGGTTGGTACGTGCCGGTGAAAGTGGTGGTGACCACCGGGGGCGTTGCGGCGGACAAGGTGGATGTGCAGGTATACAAGGAGAACAAGTTGATCCACGAGATCCCGTCTTCCAAGAACAAGTTCACCGTGAACATGGACTTGGAGAACACCTACACGCTGGTGGTGGCCAAAGAAGGCTACCGGACCAAATCGGTGCTGGTCCATACCCATGTGCCCGATGATCAGGTGGAGTACCCCGAGTACGCCTGCGCATTGGACCTGGAGCCTGCCGACCGGTTCACGCATTCAGACCCGTTCTACCTTGATTTCCCCGGGGCCATCGTACGCTGGGATGAACGCAGCCAAGCGTTCGTGCCACAACTGAACTACTTGGCCGATATCCAGTCCAAGGTGGCCATGCTGCGCGCGCAGATGGACATCCATTGACGCACGAAGTCCGCTTGCGCGCCGGACCACAACACACGTTGCAGGGTTGGTGGATCCGGGGCTGCCTTTTACGGGGCGGCCCCTTCGGGTCGGGGGGTCAGTGCTGGTCGTAATCCACCACTACCCGCGGGGTGAGCGGGTGGCTTTGGCAGGTGAGCACATAGCCATCGGCCACCTCCTCATCGGTCAGGGCGTAGTTCATGTCCATGGCCACCTTGCCTTCCACGATGCGCGCCTTGCAGGTGCAGCACACGGCGCCTTTGCAGGCGTAAGGCACGTCCAAGCCGGCCTTCTCGGCCGTGTCCAGGATGCTGTCGCCCTTGGCCGGTACCTCGATCTCGGTTTCCCGGCCGTCCAGGATGATCTTCACCTTGGCCTTGCTGGTCAATGCCGCATCCACGGCCGGTGGCACCTGCTCCGTCTCCGGCTTCATCTCGCTGGTCACCGGTGTGGTGAAAAGTTCGATGTGCACGCGTTTCTTGTCCACGCCAAGCTTGTCCAATGATTCACTCACGTTCACCATCATGGGCTCAGGGCCGCAGATGAAGTATTCCGTATCGGCGTTGTCCTGCACGAATCGGCGTGTGAGCGCGGTGGCCTTCTCCACGGTAATGAGGCCGTTGAATAGCTTGTCCTCATCCATGCCGAAGGTGAGGATGTGGTGTACCTGCAGCCGGTCGCCGTATTTGGCCCGGAGTTCTTCGAGCTTGTTGCGGAAGATGATCCGGTTCTCATCGGTGTTGCCGTAGAACAGGGTGAGGCGGCTGCCGTGTTCCACGCGGAGCACGGTCTTGATGATGCTCAGGATCGGGGTGATGCCGCTGCCGCCGGCGAAACAGACGTAGTGCTTGTGGTGGGCGGCGTCCATCAGGGTGTAGAAGCTGCCCATGGGCGTCATCACCTCCAGCTTCATCCCGGGCTGCAGGTTGCCCACCAGCTCGGTGGAGGCCCTTCCACCTTCCACCCGTTTCACCGCAATGCGCACTTCCCCGGGATCCAGCGGGCTGCTGCAGATGCTGTAGCTGCGCCGCAGCTCATGCCCGTTGGCCTTCACCTTCAGGGTGAGGTACTGGCCTTGGATGAACCGGTAGTCCGTGAGCAGTTCCGGCGGAATGGTGAATCCGATCACAATGCTGTCATCCGTCTCGCGGTGTACACTGGTGACTGCAAGCGTATGGAATCGGGCCATGCGGGGTGGGGTGATGGACATAAGCGGGCAATTGCGCCGAAAGACAGGCGACCTCCGGTGCGCAAAAATAGCCGCTCCCGCCAACCTTGGTGCGAACGCCCAGGGCTATCGCCTCTTATTCTCAATGTGGTCTAGGCCATGCTGTGCGACACCCTTCGGGGTCGTTTCCTTCTAGGCGCAATGGTTCTACGGTGTGTGACCCACTTCGGGGTCACAGGTGGAAGTGC
>JAGPDT010000031.1 GCA_018057455.1 Flavobacteriales bacterium
AACGTTGCCACTGGGCATTGCACGCTGGGCGAAGGCGCAGGCGGTGCCCACCTTTTGCATCATCAGCGCCATTGGTGCCGATGCCGGCTCGCGCATTTTCTACAGCCGGGTGAAAGGGGAGGTGGAGCAGGAACTGGAGGCCATGCACTTCCAGAGCTTGGCGCTTTTTCAACCGTCGGTACTCACCGGGCCGCGCAAGGAGAAGCGCTTGGGCGAAGGGTTCGGCAGCGGGGTATTGAAGCTTGCGGGGCCGTTGCTTGCGGGAGCCTGGGCGAACTACCGCGTGATGGCGCACGATGTACTGGCCGTTGCCTTGGTGCAGTCGGTGCTTGCGCCGGTGCCGGGCACCCGGCGCTACCGCTACCGGGAGATCCAGCAGCTGGCCGGTTAGAAGGAAGCCACGTTGATGTGCTTGGCCTTGTTCACCGCCTCGTCCAAGCGGGCCAGCATGGTGTTGCGCGCGAGGTTGAAGGCGGGCATCTCTGCCTTGGCCAAGGGTTCGGCACTGGGCACTACTTCCCGGCGGGGGTCCACCTGCTGGCCGTTCTTCCAGAAACGGTAGCACACGTGGGGGCCTGTGGCCAACCCGGTGCTGCCCACCTCTCCGATCACTTGGCCCTGCTTCACGGCCTGGCCGTTTTTCACGAGGACCTTTCGCATGTGGAGGTACTGGGTTTTGTAGGTGCCGTTGTGGCGGATCTTCACGTATTTGCCGTTGCCGCCGGTGTATCCGGCCTGCTCCACCACCCCGTCGCCGGTGGCCAGAATGGGTGTGCCGTACGGTGCTGCATAGTCGGTGCCCAGGTGGGCCTTCCAGCGCTTCTGCACCGGGTGGAACCGGCGCTTGGTGAAGCCGGAGGAGATGCGGCTGAACTTCAACGGAGCCTGCAGGAAGGCTTTCTTCAGGCTCTTGCCTTCGGCATCGTAGTACCCGCCTTTGTCGTTGGCTTTCTCAAAAAGGAAGGCTTCCTGCGTGGTGGCACCCTCATAGCGCACGCCCAGCACCACGGGGTCGCCGTAGTGTTCGCCGTCCACGGTCTGTTCCCGATAGAGCAAGGTGAAGCGGTCGCCTTTTTGGATGCGGTAGAAGTCCACGGTCCAAGCGAACACCCGGCTGAGCTCAGCGGCCAGGGCGGGATCGGCGCCGGCACCCACCAGGTCGTTCCAGAGTGCGCCGGTCACTTCCACGCTCATGCTTTTCTCCTCGGTGTGTACCGGGCGTTTCTCCAAGCGCACCGAGCAGGGCGGGTCCAGTTTAAAGACCACGTGGTCCACTTGGTCAGCCTCGTACACGAAGTAGGCCGGGGTGTTGACCGGTCCATCGGGCATGATGTAGGCCACGGGGTGGCCGGCGCGCATGCGGTTGACGTTGAAGATGGGCTCGGCCAGGCGTACCAGGCTGTCGATGCGTGCCGCGCTGATGCCCAAGGGCGCCAACAGCGTGCTGAAGGTGTCGCCGGACTTCACTTCCTCGCGGTCCACACGGAAGCCATCGAGCGGAATGCCGTAGGCGCTGGGCCGGGCCGGCAGGCTGTCCGGGGCGAGCACCGCGGCATCTTCCACATATTCCTGATGGGGAGCGAGGTCCACCCCCAGATAGAGGTAGGCGCCGACCACCGCAAGCAGCATCGTTCCCCCTACGCCCAACAACGTTTTTTTCCGCATGGCACGAAGCAAGGAACGAACAGCGGCGGAAAAGGTTGCAGCCCTGCCGGTTTTTCAACAGACAAAGCAGGAAAGCCACCGGTGCGGAAGGCGAAGGACTTACTCCCGTGCGATGGGGTTGGCCAGCCCTTCGTAGTTGCTCAGCTCCATCTTGATGGATCCCACCAGCACTTTGGCCTGGGCCAGCACCGGGATGCGGTTGGCATCATCGGTGATCCATACGTTGAGGTCGTCGTTGCCTTTGAAGATGCGTCCTTCCTGCACCACGGGTTGGAATTTCAGGCAGCGGAACTTACCGTTGCGCAGTTTGATGGTCTCCTTGCCGATGTAGCGCATGCGCAATGGCCAAAGCTCATTGTCCAGAAAGGTCTCAATGGTGAACACCTCACCGGGCTTGGCCTTGGTGAAGTCGATGGTGCGGGCGAAGTAGAACGCACTGAGCATGTCCTGCACATGGGCCGGTACATCGTGGGTCTTCTTCTCCTGGGTGGTGACCTGGCCGCGGCGCTGCAGGAAGATGTAGTCTTGGCTGAACGTGTAGCCACCTTCGTCCACGCGGCGCACGAAGGTGTAGGGGAACACCCCTGAGCGGTCGAAGAAAGTCTCGTACCGGTCGTTCACTTTGTATAAGGTGCTGAAGGCCCCGGTGCTTTGGCCCACGCCCACGGCATGCAGCACCTTGCGGCCGCCGATGTCGCGGGGGTATTCCTTCAGCTCCAGGGTGGCCACACCGGCGTTGATCCAGCCGTAGTGCAGCACATAGCTGAGCTTTTCGCCCGGGGCGAAGGCGTGGTGGTCCACCGTTCGCAGGGTGTTCAGCTTGGGCGTGGTGGCGGGTGCCGGGGCGTGGCCGCTTTGGGCGGAACCGAAGGAGAACGCGCACGCGGCGGCGGTAGCTATCAGGGAGCGCTGTGCCATGGAGGCCCTTTTGCAAGGGCCGTACCAAAGTGCCGCCATGCGGGGGCCGGCAGGGATCATACCACGATGTTCACGATGCGCCTGGGCACCACGATCACTTTCTTCGGCGCTTTGCCCTCCAGCTTGGTCTTCACTTCCGGGTTGGCCAACACGGCGGCTTCGAGCTCTTCCTTGCCGAGTGCCACGGGGAATTCCAGGTGAAGGCGCGTTTTCCCGTTGAAGCTGATGGGGTAACTGAAGTTGTCCTCTTCCAGGTATTGGGCTTCCCACTGCGGCCATGGCGCGGTGCTGATGCTTTCGGCATGGCCCAGCTGCTTCCACAGTTCCTCGGCGATGTGGGGCGCGAAGGGGGCGAGCGCGATGGTGAGCGGTTCGAGGATGGCGCGCTTGCGGCATTTCAGCGCGTGCAGCTCGTTCACCGCGATCATGAATTGGCTGACGCTGGTGTTGAAGCTCATGTGCCCGATGTCCTCCGTGACTTTTTTCAGGGTGGCGTGGAGGGCTTTCAGTTCGGGTTTTGACGGAGCCTCCTCGGTGATTTGAATTCCGGATTCCGGATAGCTGATTTCGGCGTGGAAGAGGTTCCAGAATTTCTTCAGGAAGCGGAAGGTGCCTTCGATGCCGTTGGTGTCCCAGGGTTTGCTCTGCTCCAGCGGACCCAGGAACATTTCGTAGAGGCGCAGGGTGTCGGCACCGTACTTCTCGATGATGTCGTCGGGGTTCACCACGTTGAACTTCGACTTGGACATTTTTTCGACCACAGGTCGCAGTTCGATGTTCGGTGAGGAAAGTTCATAGGCGCGGAATGCGGGAATGCCGCGGGTTTGTTGCGCGCCGGCTTCATCGATCCAGTACTTGCCGTCATGGAAGGCCACGTGATCAATGGGATAGTTCCGCTCGAATGCGCCATCGGTCTTCCGGCCCAGCGGAAGCACCTCATAGTGGTCTTCGCCGTTGCGGACCGAAGGCAGCACATTGGCCATCATGCTGATGCCCTGTATCATCCCCTGGTTCACCAGCTTCTTGGCGGGTTCGTCAAAGGGGATCAACCCCAGGTCGAAGAGGAATTTGGTCCAGAAGCGGAAGTAGAGCAGGTGGCCGGTGCTGTGCTCGCTGCCGCCGATGTAGAGGTCGATCTGTTGCCAATAGTTGATGGCTTCCGGAGAAGCGAAACGCCCTTTGTTCCCGGGGTCCATGTAGCGTAGGAAGTACCAGCTGCTGCCGGCCCAGCCGGGCATGGTGGTGGTTTCCAACGGATGGCCGTTGTACTTCCAATCGGTTGCTCGTGCCAGAGGCGGTTCACCGGTTTCGGTGGGAAGGAATTTGTCCACTTCAGGCAGCACCAAAGGCAATGCACTTTCGGGAAGCGGATACGGAATGTCGTCCTTGTAGTAGATGGGGATGGGTTCGCCCCAGTAGCGCTGGCGGCCGAAGGCGGCATCGCGCAGGCGGAAGTTCACCTTGCCTTGCCCGGCCCCGATCTTTTCCAATTCCTGGATGGCCCGTGTGATGGCCTGTGGCACCTTGAGACCCTGGAGGAATCCTTCGCTGCAAAGGGTGGCATCCTTGCGCTCATCGGCCTCTTTTTCAATGTCGGCACCTTCGGTAACGGCGATGATGGGCAGGCCGAAGTGCTTGGCAAAACGCCAGTCGCGCTGGTCGCCGCCGGGCACAGCCATCACGGCGCCGGTGCCGTAGCCGCCCAGCACATAGTCGCCCACCCACACGGGGATGTCCGCCCCGGTGAAGGGATGCGTCGCGTAGCTGCCGGAGAACACGCCGCTCACCTTGTCCACTTCGGCCTGGCGCTCGCGCTCGCTGCGGTTGGTGGCTGCTTTCACGTAGGCCTCCACTTCCGCACGTTGGCCGGGGGTGGTGAATTTCCCCACCAAGGCATGTTCCGGTGCGAGGGTGAGAAAGCTGATGCCGAAAAGCGTGTCGGGCCGTGTGGTGAAGACCTCAATGAAGTCACTGCCCACAGCGAACCGGACTGTTGCCCCTTCGCTCTTCCCGATCCAATTCCGCTGCGTTTCCTTCAAGCTCCCGCTCCAATCCAGCCCGTCCAGCCCGTCCAGCAGGCGTTGCGCGTAGGCGGTGATGCGCAGGCTCCACTGCGGCATGCGTTTGCGTTCCACGGGGTGGCCGCCGCGTTCGCTCACGCCGTCCTTCACTTCATCGTTGGCCAGCACGGTGCCCAGCGCGGGGCACCAATTCACCCAGGCATCACTGAGGTAGGCCAGCCGGAAGCGCTGCAGCACCATTTGGCGCGTGCGTTCATCGAAGCCGTTCCATTCCACCGCCGTGAATGCGCCGATGAATTCCTCGGTGTCCCCGGTGAGCACGCTGGCATCCTGCCCTTGGCAGCCCTGATGTTCAAAGCGCGCGATGAGTTCGCTGATGGGCCGGGCCTTGTCGGCGCGGGGATCGTACCAGCAGTTGGAGAGCTGGAGGAAGATCCACTGCGTCCAGTGGTAGAAATCGGGGTTGCTGGTGCGCACCTCGCGGTCCCAATCGAAGCTGAAGCCGATGCGGTCCAGCTGTTCGCGGTAGCGCGCGGCGTTCTCCTCGGTGGTCTTGGCCGGGTGCTGGCCGGTTTGTATGGCATACTGCTCGGCGGGCAGCCCGAAGCTGTCGTAGCCCATGGGGTGCAGCACGTTGAAGCCGCAGTGCCGCTTGTAGCGCGCCACAATGTCGCTGGCGATGTAGCCCAGGGGGTGCCCCACGTGCAGGCCGGCGCCACTGGGGTAGGGGAACATGTCCAGCACGTAGTACTTGGGCTTGGGCGAGTTGTTTTCCGCGCGGAAGGTCTTTTGTTCCCGCCAGATCCGTTGCCAATCCGCCTCGATCCGCTTGTGGTCGTATGCCATGTTTCCCCTTGGATGGACGGCGAAAATAGGCCCTGGGCGCGGGAAGCAGCCCGTCAACCGGCCCGGCCGCAAGGATGTGAGCCCTGGGACGTGGAAAACCGGAGCCCGGGCAGATGGTGGTAGGGACAGGTCCAATATCTTCGCCGCCCGGCGGAACCGGTATTGTCCGCCGTAGGACCCATGGGCGACGGCCGTACCATCCGCAGGCATACCCGCAGCAGCAACGTGGGTACCATCGTGGGCATCACCTTGGTGCTGTTCATGCTGGGCCTGTTGGGCTTCATGCTGCTCAACGCGCGTGAGCTGGAGCGGCACTTCAAGGAGAACGTGAAGGTGGACATCTACCTGAAGCGCGACCTCAAGGAAGTGGACGTGATGAAGTTCCGCAAGCAGCTGGAGGCCGAGCCCTTCGCCCGGGAAACGCGCTACGTAACGGCCGATGAAGCCGCAGAACAGCTCAAGGCGGACATGGGCGAGGATTTCCTGGGCGTGTTGGGCGCCAACCCCCTGCTGCCGTCCATTGAACTGCGCATGAAAGAGGCCTATGCCGGGCCGGACAGCCTGACGTGGGTGGCCGAACACCTGCGGCAGGACGCCAACGTGCACGAAGTGAAGTACAACCCGATGGTGGTGGAGAACATCGACGCCAACATGGGCCGGCTACGTTGGATCATGCTGGGCTTCAGCGCCCTGTTGTTGGTGATCGCCGTGGCCCTGATCAACAACACGATCCGCCTGGCCATTTACAGCAAACGGTTCCTGATCCGGACCATGCACCTGGTGGGCGCCACCAGCTGGTTCATCAAGCGGCCCTTCCTGGGCACCAGCCTTTGGCAGGGCATCGTGGCCTCCATCCTGGCCATCGGCCTGCTGGTGGGCAGCATCCGCGGGCTGGTGCATTGGCAGCCCGACCTGGCCGCCTTGGTGCAGCCCCAGGTATTGGCCATGCTGCTGGGCGGCATCGTGGTGCTGGGCCTGCTGATCTCGTTGCTCTCCACGGCATTTGCCGTACGGCGCTACCTTCGCATGAACACCGACGACCTCAACTGGACCTGAAGCATGGCCTCGAAACACGACGATGAACTGGCGTTCGGCGCCCTGAATTACAAGCTGCTGCTCGCCGGCATCGGCATCGTGGTGCTGGGCTTCATCCTCATGAGCGGTGGCGGCAGCGGCGACCCCGAGGTGTTCAACGCCGAGGAGGTCTTCAGCGCGCGCCGCATCACCGTGGCGCCCATCATTTGCCTGTTGGGCTATGGCTTCATCATCTATGCCATCATGCGCAAACCCCCGGCCAACGCCTGATCCCGGGCCAGGGACCACATCGCCTGCATGACCATCTTCCAAGCCGTGGTGATCGCCATCGTGGAGGGGCTCACCGAGTTCCTGCCCGTGAGCAGCACCGGCCACATGGTGATCGCCCAAGCCCTGCTGGGCCTGGAGCCCACCGGCTTCACCAAGGCCTACATGGTGAACATCCAGTTCGGGGCCATCCTCTCGGTGGTGGTGCTCTACTGGAAGCGCTTCTTCCGCTCGATGGATTTCTATTGGAAATTGCTGGTGGCCTTCATTCCCGCCGCCATCTTCGGTGTATTGTTCGGGGAGGCGATCGACCTGTTGCTGGAAAATGTGGCCGTGGTGGCCGTGGCCCTGCTGCTGGGCGGCATCGTGCTGTTGTTCGTGGACAAGTGGTTCCAGCCCAAAGGGGTGGAGGAAGTAAGCTACGGCAGGGCGTTCGGCATCGGCCTGGGCCAGTGCCTGGCCATGGTGCCCGGTGTATCGCGCTCGGCCGCCACCATCATCGGCGGCATGGCGTTGGGCCTCACACGCAAGCACGCCGCTGAATTCTCCTTCTTCCTGGCGGTGCCCACCATGGCCGCGGCATCGGGCTACAAGCTGCTACAGGGTTGGCAGAGCGACCCCGCCCTCTTCAGTGGCGAGCACCTGGGCCTGCTGCTGCTGGGCAATGCCGTGGCCTTCATCGTGGCCTGGCTGGCCATCCGCAGCTTCGTGGACTTCCTGGCGCGCCACGGGTTCCGGGCCTTCGGCTGGTACCGCATCATCATCGGCGTGGCGCTCCTGCTGCTGCTCTGGGCCGGTGCGGACCTGCAGGTGGCATGAGCGAGGAATTGGATCCCGTGACCGGTGCCATCCTCCTGGTGGACAAGCCGGTGACCTGGACCAGCTTCAATGCGGTGGCCAAGATCCGCGGCGCCTTGCATGCCTTGTGCGGCCACCGGGTGAAAGTGGGCCATGCCGGCACCTTGGACCCCCTGGCCAGCGGCCTGCTGGTGCTGGGCACCGGCCGGTGCACCAAGCAATTGCCGCTGCTCACCGACGAAGACAAATGCTACACGGCCACCCTCCGCATGGGCCAGACCACCGCTAGCCACGACGCGGAAACCCCGGTGGAAGAAGAACGGCCTTGGGAGCAGTTGGACGAGGCGGCCATTCGTGCTGTCATCCAGCAGTTCACCGGGCCGGCCATGCAGGTGCCGCCCCGCTTTTCCGCCAAGCGCTACCAAGGCGAAAGGGCCTACCACCTGGCCCGGGCCGGGGATCCCGTGAAGCTGGCCCCGGCACCCATCATCGTCCACCAAATGGACCTTGTTGGCCGTGCAGGACGGGACCTCACCTTGGACATTTCCTGCTCCAAAGGCACCTATATCCGCGCCTTGGCCCATGACATCGGCCAGGCCTTGGGTTGCGGGGCCTACCTGACGGCCTTGCGGCGCACGGCCAGCGGCACCTTGCACATACGGGATGCCCGCACCCCGCAGGAATGGTCGCAATGGCTGGATCAGTGGGCTGCCCGCCGCAACGCCGCACCAGGTGCGTGAAACGGCCGTAAAGGCCGTGGCCGTCAAAGGGATCACCTTGTTCTTGTCCGCCTTTGGCCACCCCGCAGGCCGCCGGAAGCGCTATCTTCGCGGCCCTTAAAAACCAGCTCAAGGCCTGTAAGCCTTGGAACCCATGAAACTCAACGCATTCAAGTTCGACGTCCCCAAGGAACTCATCGCCCTCTACCCCACCAAGGACCGCGACGGGGCCAAGCTGATGGTGCTGGACCGCAAAACGGGGAAGATCGAACACAAGAAGTTCAAGAACATCCTGGACTACTTCGAGGAGGGCGACTCCTTCGTGGTGAACGACACCAAGGTGTTCCCCGCGCGCATGTGGGGCAACAAGGAGAAGACCGGCGCCAAGATCGAGGTGTTCCTGCTGCGCGAACTGAACCGCGACAGCCTGCTGTGGGACGTGGTGGTGGACCCCGCGCGCAAGATCCGCATCGGCAACAAGCTCTATTTCGGCAAGGATGACGAGCTGGTGGCGGAAGTGATCGACAACACCACCAGCCGAGGCCGCACCCTGCGCTTCCTTTTCGACGGGAGCTACGAGGAGTTCAAGCGCACCATCACCGAGATGGGCGAAACCCCGCTGCCCCATTACATCAAACGCGACCTGGACCCCAGCGACGCCGAGCGCTACCAGACCATCTTCGCCCAGCATGAGGGCGCCGTGGCGGCGCCCACCGCCGGCATCCACTTCAGCCGGGAGGTGATGAAGCGCGCCGAGCTCAAGGGCATCAACTTCGCCTACGTCACCCTCCACGTGGGCCTGGGCACCTTCCGCCCCGTGGAAGTGGAGGACCTCACCAAGCACAAGATGGACAGCGAGCAGGTGATCATCGGCTCCCAGGCCTGCGAGGTGATCAACGCCAGCAAGGACGCCCGCAAGCACGTGTGCTGCGTGGGCACCACCACCATGCGCGCGCTGGAAAGCACCGTCAGCACGGATGACCACATCAAGCCCTTCAACGGCTGGACCAACAAGTTCATCTTCCCGCCCTATGACTTCGGCGTGGCCGACCGGATGATCACCAACTTCCACATGCCCGAGAGCACGCTGCTGATGATGGTGGCGGCCTTCGGTGGATACGACCATGTGTGGAACGCCTACAAGGTGGCCATCAAGGAGAAGTACCGCTTCTTCAGCTACGGCGATGCCATGCTGATCATTTGAGCCGGGGCGCAAGCGCAACGGCGCAACCACGCCACGCGGGGAACGCGATGAAACGGAGCCGCGGAGCCCCAAAGCCCCGTGCCTCTTTCTTTGCGGGCGGAACCAACATGGAACGATCCGTGATCATCGTGGCCGGCGGCAGCGGCAAACGCATGGGCGCTGCGGTGCCCAAGCAGTTCCTGCTGCTTGGCGGCAAGCCCATGCTGTGCCGCACCATTGAAGCCTTCCATCGCTTCGATCCGGCCATGCAGCTGGTCGTGGTGCTTCCGGCGGAGCAGCTGGAACCTTGGGCACAACGCTGTGCCGCACATGGCTTCACGGTGCCGCACGAGGCCGTGGCTGGTGGGCCCGAACGTTTTTTTTCCGTCCGTGAAGGCCTCGGGCAGGTGCGGCACGACGGGCTGGTGGCCGTGCATGACGGCGTGCGCCCGCTGGTAAGCCCGGCGTTGATGGCCCGTTGTTTCGGGGCGGCACGCCTGCATGGTGCGGCCATTCCGGCACTTGCGGTGAGCTCTTCGGTCCGGGAGGTGAAGGGGGATGCCTCGCGGGCCTTGGACCGCGCCATGCTGCGCCTGGTGCAAACGCCGCAGTGCTTCCAAGTGCCGCTGCTGCGCACTGCCGTTGGCCTGCCTTTCGACCCGGCGTTCACGGATGAAGCCACACTGGTGGAGCGCACGGGCGTGGAGGTGCATCTCATTGAAGGGGAAGAACGGAACATCAAGGTGACCACGCCCGTGGACCTGCTGGTGGCGGAAGCCTTCTTGAAAGCGGGAAACCACTGATTCACGCTTGGTTTCAGCCGGTCCCACCCACGAAACACGACCTTTGCCCCATGAACGCCAAGCCCATCGATCTCCGTGAGCTCACCCAGGAGGAAGTGACCGCCCTGGTGGCGGAGCTGGGCGAGAAGCCGTACCGCGCCAAACAAGTATGGGAGTGGCTCTGGAAGAAGAATGCGCCCTCGATCGAGGCCATGAGCAACCTGTCCAAGGAGCTGCGCACCGCCCTGTCGGCACGCACCGTGCTGCGGCCCTTGGTGGTGGCCGAACGCCAGCGGAGCACCGATGGCACCATCAAATGTGCGTTCCGTACGTGGGACGGCCATGTGGTGGAAGGCGTGCTCATTCCCACCGAGACCCGCATGACCGCCTGCGTGAGTTCGCAGATCGGCTGCAGCCTGGCCTGTGATTTCTGTGCCACGGGCAAGCTCAAGCGCATACGCAACCTCAGCGCCGGCGAGATCGTGGACCAGGTGGTGCAGATCGCGGCCATGGCCCGGGAGCACTTCCACAAGCCCCTCACCAACATCGTGTACATGGGCATGGGCGAGCCCCTGCTAAACTACGCCAACACCCTGCGGAGCACCGAGCGCATCAATGCCGAGGACGGCCTGGGCATGAGCTTCCGCCGCATCACCGTGAGCACCGCCGGGATCGCCAAGCAGATCCGCCAGTTGGCCGATGACGGGGCCAAATTCAACCTGGCCCTCTCGCTGCATGCGGCCACCGACGAGAAACGCGGCCGCATGATGCCCATCAACGACACCAACGGCATCGCCGACCTGATGGACGCCCTGCGCTATTACACGCGCAAGGCCCGCAAGGAGGTCACCTTCGAGTACATCCTCTTCCGCGATTTCAATGATTCGTTGGAAGACGCACGCCACCTTGTGCGCTTGTGCAGCCAGGTGGATGCCAAAGTGAACTTGATCGAGTACAATGCCATCGACGAGGGCCGGTACCAGCGCACCGACCTGGACAAGGCCCTGCAGTTCCAGAATTTCCTGGAAAGCAAGGGCATCACCGCGCGTATCCGGCGCAGCCGTGGCCGCGACATCGATGCCGCCTGCGGGCAGCTGGCCAACAAGAACGAGCCCGCCGTGGCCGGCGGTGAGCGCCGGATGAAGCCCGCAGCGGTTCAAAAGCCATAGCCCACCTTCACGCCCAGGAAGAGCGCCAGCACCCGATCATGCCGCTCTTCCACAGAGTAGTGCCAGCTGCGGTCGCTCAGTTCAAGCCGTTCGTGCACCTGGGTGATGGCCCGGTTGCGGAAGCCCAGGCCGCCATAGACGTCCAGCAGCCAATTGCTGGTGGCGGAGAGCCGCTGGTAGCCCGCATGGAGCCGCACATCGTTGTAGATGCGCTGGTCGCGCAAGGCCGCATCGGTGAGGTGCCCGGTGCTGTCCTTGCGGAAGATGTCCTTGCTGTGGTCCAGGTAGGCGACGCCGCATTGCACGTATACGCCCTGCGGCTCGAGGTCGTCCGTGAGGTACCAACGGAACCCCAGCTGGGCCGAGGGTTTGGCGATGATGCGGGTGCCCGCGCTGAAATCGTCCGGCACGTCCCCGCTGAAGTCGCCGCCCATGAAATTGCGGGTGGTGAGCCCTACCGCCGCCTCCACGCCCACCCGGTGCGAGAGGGCCCGTTCATAGTACAAAGGCACCTCTCCGCGGAGAAAGAGCAGGGGATTGACCTTGAACACGTTCTTCACGCAGTTCACGGTGTCCCACTCCGCGGCCAGCCGGTCCTTGTAAAGCAGCACCTTGGTGTTCCTGCCCTGTTCCTGGGCGGAAGCGCCACCGGATGCCAGGGCCGACAACGCCAGGAACAGCACCGGAAGAGGCTTGTGCGCCATGTGCCGAAAGTACGCGGTACCGGTCCCTCCGGATGGCCGACTTTCCGCGGAAGATGATTTTTGGCGGCGGGCCATCCACAGGGCCTGCCCATCTTTGCCCAATGGCCGGTTCCACCCCTGTCCAAGTACCTCAGGTGCCGCGTTCGTTGGCGGAGATACGCAGGCCCGTGGCCGCGGAGATGGACATCTTCGAGCTGCGCTTCCGCCAGGCCATGCGCAGCAAGGTGGCATTGCTGGACCGCGTGATGCACTACATCGTGAAGAGCAAGGGCAAGCAGGTACGCCCGCTGTTCACCCTGCTCAGCGCCCGGCAGTTCGGGCCGGTGAACGAGGCCGGCTACACCGCCGCATCCCTGATCGAACTGCTGCACACCGCCACCCTGGTGCATGACGATGTGGTGGACGACAGCAACATGCGCCGCGGATTCTTCAGCATCAATGCCCTGTGGAAGAACAAGGTGGCCGTGCTGGTGGGCGACTATTTGCTGAGCCGGGGCTTGCTGCTCGCCGTGGAGCAGGAACAATACAAGCTGCTGCAGGTGGTAAGCACCGCCGTGCGTGAAATGAGCGAAGGCGAGCTGCTGCAGATGGAGAAGGCACGCGGGCTCAACTTCAAGGAGGAGGTGTATTTCGAGATCATCCGCAAGAAGACCGCCAGCCTCATCGCCGCCTGTTGCGCCAGCGGGGCCATGGCCGGCGGTGCCACGGCGCAGGAGGTGGATCTGATGCACCGTTTCGGCGCGCATGCGGGCACGGCCTTCCAGATCAAGGACGACCTGTTCGACTATGGTGCCGGCCAGGACACGGGCAAGCCCACCGGCATCGATATCAAGGAAGGCAAGCTCACCCTCCCGTTGATCCATGCCTTGCAGCAGGTGGATGCCCGGGACCGCCGCTGGATGGTGCGCACCGTGAAGCACGAAAGCCACGATGACCGAGCCGTGAAGCGGCTGGTGGCCAAGGTGGAGGAGGCCGGTGGCATCGCCCACGCCCGCACCCGGATGTACGAGCAGCGCGACAAGGCCCTGGCGTTGTTGCATCAATTGCCGGCCACCGATGCGCGGAAAGCCTTGGAAGGCCTGTTGGAAATGACCGTTGAACGCAACAAATGAGCACCCTGTATGGCGGCCTGCGGGCAATGGTCCCCGCCTTCTTGCTGATTGCCTGCGGAACCACCGACCCTGGTGCCAAGGGATCGCAAGGACCGGCGGGCCCCGCCGTGCAACAGCGTGATACCACCGTGGTGGACGGCCCTGCCAAGGAGTATGACATCAACGGCCGCCTGCAACTGGAAGGGAACAGGAAAGGCGGGCAGCGCCACGGCATCTGGACGAGCTACTTCCCCGACGGGCAGGTGCGGAGCCGCAGCGAATACCGCGATGGGCGCTTGGAAGGCGTGGCCACCGTGTTCCGCGCGAACGGCGGCATCTACTACACCGGCCAGTACCGCAACGACCGGCAGGTGGGCGAATGGCGGTTCTTCAATGAGCAGGGCAACCTGGAGCGCACCGTGCTTTACGACACCACCGGCACCGTGGTTCCCGCACCGGGCGATGGGCGGTAAATTCGCGGTCCGGTCCAGCCGGCCCCAACCTCCTCCGCCGTGATCCAACCGCACTCCATCCAACAGGTGAAGGATGCCGTCCGCATCGAAGAGGTGCTGGGCGATTTTGTGCAGCTGAAACGCAAGGGGCCGCGCTACCTGGGGCTGTGCCCGTTCCATAATGAGAAGACCCCCTCGTTCAATGTGAGCCCGCAGTTGGGCATCTACAAGTGCTTCGGCTGCGGCGAAAGCGGAGATGCCATCAGCTTCCTGCAGAAGCAGGAGCATCTCTCCTTCACCGAGGCGGTGCGCTGGTTGGCCAAGCGCTACCAGATCGAGCTGGAGGAAGAAGCACCCACGCCCGAGCAGCAGCTCGAGCAGGACGAGCGCGAGAGCCTCGCCGTGGTGCAGCAATGGGCGCTGAATTGGAGCGTGGACCAGCTATGGAACACCGGTGAAGGCCGCGCGATCGGCCTGGCCTACTTCGTGGAACGCGGATTCCAGGAAGCCACCATCAAGGAGTTCCAACTGGGCTATGTGCCCGATCAGGGCGATGTGTTCGCCAAGGCGGCCCTGGCCCACGGCTTCGACCCGTTGTTGTTGGAAAAGGCCGGATGGGTGAAGCTGCGCGAGGATGGCAGCGCCTGGGATTTCTTCAGGGGGCGCGTCACCTTCCCCATCCTCGGGCTCACCGGCCAGCCCATCGCTTTCGGGGCGCGCACGCTGAAGAGCGACAAAAAGCTGCCCAAGTACTTCAACAGCCCGGAGAGCGTCCTCTACGTGAAGAGCCGCTCGCTCTACGGCATCGCCCAAGCCAAGAAAGCCATCGTGGAGCAGCAGGGCTGCCTGTTGGTGGAGGGCTACACCGATGTGATCAGCCTGCACCAGGCGGGCATCCGCCATGCGGTGGCCAGCAGCGGCACCAGCCTCACCGTGGAACAGGTGCGCCTGATCAAACGCTACGCCCCGGCGGTCACCGTGCTGTACGACGGGGATGCCGCGGGCATCAAGGCCTCGCTGCGGGGCATCGACCTGATCATCGCCGAAGGCCTTGCGGTGAAGGTGGTGGCCCTGCCCGACGGGGACGACCCCGACAGCTATGCCCGCAAGCACTCCAGCAGCGAGATCGGGGAATTCCTGCGGGCCAATGCGAAGGATTTCCTGGTCTTCAAGGCCGATCTGCTGGTGAGCGAGACCGGCAACGATCCGGTGAAGAAGGCCGCGGCCATCCATGAACTGGTGGAGAGCATCGCCCTGGTGCCCGACCTGGTGCTCCGTGCGCTCTATGTGAAGCAATGCGCCAGCCTGTTGGACGTGGCCGAACAGGCCCTGGTGAGCGAATTGAACAAGGTGTTGCGCCGCGCCTATCGCAAACACCTGGGCGGCGAGGCTCCGCCGGTGGAGGAAGTGCTGCCATCGGCCATGGCGCCACCCCAGCCACCGCTGGAGGACGTGGGCTCATCGCCCCAGGAACGCGACCTGCTCCGCCTGCTGATCGCCTATGGCGAGGAGCGCCTTACCGTGCCCATGCAGGAAGAAGACGGCGCCATCACGGAGGAGGAGCTGTCCGTGGCGGAGCTCATGTTCCAATCCTTGGCCATGGACGACATGATCCTCGAAGAACCCGTGTTCCAGGCCATCTTCCGTGATTACAGCTTCGCCCACAAGATGGGGGAGCCGGTGGATGCCTCCCGGTACACCAACAACGGGAACGAGGATTGGCGCAAACTGAGCATTGACCTGCTGGCCGAGCGCCATGTATTGAGCCCCAATTGGACGGCCAGGCACAAGATCCATGTGGTGCATGAGAAAGAGAAGCTGTACTTCGCCGTGCAGCAATCGCTGAACATGCTCAAGGAGCGCCGCCTGGACCGCATGCTGGTGCAACGGCAGGAACTGCTCAAGGACATCACCGACGAGGCGGAGCTCGAACAGGCCATGCGCATCCTGCTTTCCCTGCAGGACGCGAAAACACAATTGGCGAAGATCACCGGCCGGGTGGTGGTGGGCTAGCCGGCTACTTTCGTGCCATGGCCCACGACACGCACCACCACGCACACGGGAGCCATCACCAAGGCAGTTCGCGCAATTTGCGGATCGCTTTCCTGCTGAACCTGGGCTTTGCGCTCTTGGAGGTCTTCGGTGGGCTGTGGGCCAACAGCATGGCCGTGCTCAGCGACGCCCTGCACGACATGGGCGATGCCATGGTGCTGGGGGCCGCCTGGTACCTGAGCGGGCTGGCCATGCGCGGCCGCGATGGTAAATACAGCTACGGCTATGCGCGCTACAGCATGCTCGGTGGCTGGCTCACCGCCCTGGTGCTCGCCGTTGGCTCCTTGGTGCTGATGGTCTTCACCCTCTCGCGGATCAATGGCGTCCATGAGCCCCATGCCGGCGGCATGGTGGTGCTGGCCGTGGTGGGCCTGGGCATGAACGGGCTGGCCGCGTGGCAGCTGCACGGGGGAAGTTCCTTGAACGAGCAGGGTGCTTTCCTGCATTTGCTGGAGGATGTGCTCGGCTGGGCGGCCGTGCTGGTGGGTGCCGTTGTCATCCACTTCACGGGCTGGGGCCTGCTGGACCCCCTGCTCTCGGTGGCCATCAACATCTATGTGCTCTTCAATGCCATGCGCACCTTGCGCAAGGGAACGGGGATCCTCATGCAGCGCTTGCCCGAGGGCTTCGATGAGAACAAGGTCCTGGAGGCTTTGCGGAACATGCCCCATGTGGTGGGCGTACACGACCAGCATGCCTGGACGCTCGACGGCGAGTACATCGTGTTCACCGTGCACCTGGCCGTGGACACCACCAGTGCGGATAAACGTTCGGCCTTGACGGCCGAGGCGCGCAACCTGCTCCTGGCCATGGGCGTGCACCATGCCACCATTGAACTGGAACAACCCAAGGACCACTGCGACCTGCATGAGTATTGAACGCCATGCCCGTGCGAAAACAAGCTTTCCGTCTGCTGGCCCGGTTCAACAGGGCCGTGTTGCCCAAGCAATGGCACCGCGACCTCACCAAGCTCACCACGGCCCGCAAGCTGCTTACGGCTTACCGCTACTGGGTGACGCGCAACGCCCTGTAGCGCCTTGGCTACAGGACATCACCTTCCACCTTGTGCCGGCGCCACACGGACCACTGCATGAGGATCCCCGTTGCCTGGCGCATGGTACCCCCGGAGTTGTGGTTTCAGGGTTATCGTGTCTTCATGTCTTGTCAGGCATGGGGAGCTTGTGCGACCCCGTCAGGACCGATCTAGCGGGGATCAGGAGATGGCCACGCTGCGTGACCCCGCCGGAGTCTGCTAAGTAGCTGCCCAGTTTGACCCCCGAAGTGGGCTACACAGCGTAGAAACCGCATACATAGGGCGATCGACCCTGAAGGGTGTCGCACTCATCGGCCAGTCAACATTGATGATAAGACGCGATAGCCCTGGATGTGGTTTGCGCCGGGGCAGGCCGTTCCCCTATTTTGGCTGCATGCGTTCCGGGTGGCTCGCGGCGGGCCTGTTGCTTCCTTTGCTGCTTGCCGCCCAAGTGCGCATCAACGAACTGCAATGCACCCGCTTGCCCGGCACCGACGGCAGGCTAGCCAACGGCGATTGGGTGGAGCTGGTGAACCTCGGGCGGAAAGCCTTGGATCTTCAAGGGTACTGCTTGACGGTGGAAGGCCATATGGCACGCATCCCGGCGGGCATGCCGGTCATGCCCGGAGAGCACAAGGTGTTCTGGTGCGGCAAGGATCCCGGGTCCTTGGACCGCTTGCCGCTGAAACTCCCGCGGAGAGGCAGCACCCTGCTGTTGGTCGCACCGGACGGTGCCACCGTGTTGGACGTGTTCACTTGGCCGGCATTGCCACCCGGTACGTCCATCGGCCGCACAGCGAACGGGGCCGCGGCATGGGGCTATTTCGCCGAGCCCACGCCGGGTGCGCCCAACGGGCAAGCCCTCGCCCGCCTGTTGGCACCACCACGGCTTCAACGGGCTTCCGTTGCACCGGTATTGACCGTACCGCCCGGTGCCGAGGTGCGTTACACCACCGATGGTTCATTGCCCCAGCCCGGATCAGCCCGGTATGAACGCCCCTTGCAGGTGGTGCCCGGCACCCTGGTGCAAGCATGTGCCTTGGCCCCTGGTGCCGTGCCAAGTACCGCCATTTGGTTCACTGCGGGCCTGCCGGACACGGCCTGGTCGTTGGCCCTGGACCCGGCGGACCTGCATGGGGAACAGGGCATTGCCGACACGGCATCGGGCAACCACGCCCGCAAAGGGCGACAGTGGCAACGCCAAGCCTGGTTGCAGCGCGGTGACCGGGTGGAACCCGTGGGAGTGTCCATCGCCGGCAGTGGTTCGCGCAGCCTGCCCAAGCGCAATTTCCACCTGTTGGTGCGGGACCGCTTCACCGGCATGGGGCCCATTGCCTTGCCCGACGGCTCCGCCTGGCGCACACTGCTGTTGCGCGCCGATGCCACACCGCATGCCTTCCTGCGCAATGTCTTCATGCATGAGGTGGCCCACCGCAGTGGTGACCGGGTGGATGTGCAGCCCTGGGCCATGGTGCCCTTCTTCCTCAACGGCGCCGATCAAGGTCTTTACCGGGCCATGCCCTCCAAAGGGAAGGAATGGCTGCGGAGCCTCAACCATGGGCTGCCGGTGGAGGTGATGGACCCAACGGCATCGGATACCACGGCAACCGGACGGCTCAGTTGGTTCGGCTCGGCCAGGGCCGGTGGCCATGCAGAGGACAGCTTGGACCGCTTGCTGGATGTGGAAAGCTTGTTGGAATTGGCCTGTTTCGACCTGTGGACCGGCCGGGCGGACCACGACATCAATGTGCGGGCTTGGCGGCCGCCACAGGGCCGCTGGCGGTGGGTGCTCTATGACATGGACCTGTGGGCACCACCCGATGACCACACGCTGGCCCGGATGTGCGGATCGATGTTGCCCGAAGCCCCGTTCCTGCCACAGATCCTGGCCGATGCCGGCCTAAGGGACCTCTTTCTGGCGCGCTTCTCCGCCCTGTGCGCCACCACACTTGGCCCCGACCGGGCAGCGGCCTTGGCGGATTCGTTGTTCCTGCGCCACCACGCGGCGCTCACCGCCGACCATGTACGCTGGCGGAGTGAAATGCCTTCACCACCGCCGGCGGCCACCTATTCGGACCTGCTGGACCACATTGCAAGCCGGAACGGGGAATTGTTCGGCCAATTGACCGCCATGACCGGGCGGACAACGGTCTCCGTGGCCGTGCGCGTGGTTCCGCCAGGAGCGGGAAGGGTGATGGTGGAAGACTTGTTCCTCACTTCCGATCGCCGGGAGATGAGGGTCTTCAAGGATGTGCCGTTGCACTTGGTGGCCCAACCTGGTGCGGGCATGGAATTCCAAGCGTGGCAAGGCGTACCGCAGAACGGGCCGGCCATGCTGCTGGCGCCTGGCGGCAAGCTGCACCTCCAAGCGGTGTTCAGGCCCCAAGCCCTTTCACGCCAAGGCGGTCTGTAGCAGCGATTCGAAGAGGGCCCGTCCGTCCGTGTTGCCCAACAGGGGGTCCATGGCGCGTTCCGGATGGGGCATCATGCCGAACACGTTCCGCCCCGGGTTGCACACCCCGGCGATGTTCTCCACGCTGCCGTTGGGGTTGGCCTCCTCCTTCAGCTTGCCTTCCTGGTCGCAGTAGTGGAAGAGCACGCGGTCCTCCTCGTTGAGGGCCTTGAGCGTTTCACCATCGGCAAAATAGCGGCCTTCGCCATGGGCAATGGGGATGCGCAAGGGTTTGTGCTTGAGGCCCGCGGTCAGCGGCGTGTTCATGGAAGCCGGCCGGATCCAGGTGTTGCGGCAGGTGAACTTGCGGGTGTCGTTGTGCAACAGCGCGCCCGGGAGCAGACCGGCTTCGCAGAGTACTTGGAAACCATTGCACACCCCGAAGACGAAACCGCCTTTGCGGGCATGCTGGGCCACTTCCTGCATGATGGGGGAGAAGCGGGCGATGGCCCCGCTGCGCAGGTAGTCGCCGTAGGAGAACCCGCCGGGCAGCAGCACCATGTCGCAACCACGCAGGTCGTGGTCCTTGTGCCAGAGCCGCTCCACCGGTTTCCCGGTCAAGGTTGCCACGGCCACGGCCATATCCTCATCACAATTGGAACCGGGGAAGGTGACAACGCCGAATTTCATGTTGATCGCAGCTTATTGCGGTGGGGCCGCCGTGGGCGCAAAGGTAGCTCAACCGGCCCAGCGGGCCCAGCAGGCCAGCAGCAGCAGGCTCCAGAGGGCGGCATCGGCCCAGGCCGGTTTGCGGGTCTGCAGCAGGGGGTAGGCCAACAGCAGGGCGCCCGGCACGGCCAGCAGCACCGGGGGAATGCGCCCGTCCAGCCACCAGGCGAAAAGGGCCAGTAGCGCCATGGCGAAGGAGAAGGCCAACAGCGAAGCCCGGATGTTCTTCTCGCGCATCACGCTGCGGGCGTAGATGCCGGTAACGGACACGATGACACTGATCGCCAGCACCGCCAGCACGGACAGGAGCAGGAGGCGGTGCATCCAGTGCATGCCGGGCAGTGGTGCCAATGGCCTGAAATGCATCGAGCCCACCGGGTCCCACCGGTCCGGGCCGAAGAAGTGTGCCGTACCCCAGCCCAGGAAGAGCATGGTGGCCAGGCCCAACGGGGGGAGCAGATATTCACGCAGGCTCAGCGGACGGGTCACGGCCAGGGTGGACCACATCACCACCGTGAGGAAGGCATAGGGCAAATAGAAGAGGCTGGCCAGGCCCAGCAGGAGTCCGGCATCAAAAAGGGCGGTGCGCACATTCGGCCGGCCCACCGCCCGCCACGTACGCCCCAACGCCCAGAGTACGGCCCACATGCCCAGCATCGCCGGGTCGGGCAACAGGCCGAAGGGCAGCAATGCCAACAACACCACCACCAGGAGGGACGGCAGGAAATTGCGCCGTTCATACAGCTCCGTGTCGTTGGCCATGCGCACCAGGCCCATGGCTACGCCGCTGAGCACGAGCATGCTCACCACCGAGGCCACCCAGGGAGCCAGCTCCATCAGGTGGCTGATGGGCAGGTACAGCGGCATGCCGGTGACCATGTGCCCCAAGAGGCCCGTGCCCGTGGCATACGGTGAACCGCCGCCGGTGCTGGCCCCGGGCCACAACAGCAGCACCAGCAGGGGCAGGGGAAGCAGGGCCGTGAGGCGGTCTTGGCGGAAGAAGCGTGTCAGCATGTTCCATGGCAGGTGCACCTATGGGCACCACCCCTATATTTGCCGCTCCCCAAAGTGGACAGCCCATGACTGATTTCTTCTTCGCTATCGGCCATTTTATTCAATGGACCTTGGGCATCATCGAAGTGGCCCAATGGAGCATCCCTGTGGTGATCATCGTGGTGCTGCTCTCCGGAATGGCCTACTGGTTGTCCATCCAACGGTCCCTGACCCGCAAAGCGAAGGATCGCGGCGATTTCATTTGACCTCCGGTTTGTTGCCGGCGGCGCCGGCTGCCCGGCCCGCTGAGGCCCGCAGCAGGTCGTGGCCGATGTCGGTGCGGTGGGTCTTGCCTTCATAATTGATCAAGGCCGCGCCGTTGTACGCGTTGATGATGGCGTGTTCCATGTCCTTGCCAAAGGCGGTGACGCTGAGCACCCTGCCCCCCTTGGTGACCACTTGGTCGCCGTCCATGGCCGTTCCGGAATGGAACACCAGGCTGCCCTCCACCAATTGCAGGCCCACGATGGGCTTTCCGGTCTCGTACTTCCCGGGGTATCCTTCGGAGGCCAACACCACGGTGGTGCAAGTGCGGTCGTCCACGTCCACATGGCGTTCGCTGAGGGTTCCGGTGGCGATGCCCTCGAAGAGGTCCATCAGGTCGCTGCGCAGGCGTGGCAGGATGGCCTGGGTCTCGGGGTCGCCCAGGCGCACGTTGTATTCGATCACATACGGGTCGCCGGCCACGTTCATCAGGCCGATGAAGAGGAAGCCTTGGTAGGGGATGCCCTCTTGGCGCAGGCCGCGGACGGTGGGCAGGGCGATGCGGTCATGTACTTTGGCCATGAACTCCTTGTCTGCAAAGGGCACCGGAGACACAGCGCCCATGCCGCCGGTGTTGGGGCCGGTGTCGTCGTCGCCGATGCGTTTGTAGTCTTTGGCCGAGGGCAGCATTTTAAAGGCCTCCCCATCGGTGATCAGGAAGACGGAAAGCTCCGTGCCGGCCAGGTGTTGTTCGATGAGCACACGGTCGGCGGCATGGCCCAGGGCGCTGCCGCCAAGCATCTCTTGGAGGGCCTGTTCCGCCTCTTTGCGGTCCTGGGCCACCACCACGCCCTTGCCTTGCGCCAGTCCATCGGCCTTGATCACGAACGGCGCCTGCATGTTTTTCAGGTGTGCCAAGGCTTCGGAGAGCTGGTGGCGCCCGAAGGTGCGGAAGGCGGCCGTGGGGATGTGGTGCCGGTACATGAATTCCTTGGCGAACTCCTTGCTGCCTTCCAGGCGTGCACCGGCAGCCCCCGGGCCGATCACCGTGACGTCCTGGAGCAGCGGATCGGCTTGGAGGCGGTCGCGCAGGCCGTCCACCAAGGGCGCTTCCGGCCCCACCACCACCATGCGTATGCGCTTGTCGATGATCAGTTGCCGCAGGGCCCGGTGGTCCTTCAGGTCCAGGTCCACGTTGCGGCCGTGCCGGACGGTACCGGGATTGCCCGGGGCGATGTACAGCTCGTCCAACATGGAGCTCTGCGCCAACTTCCAGGCCAAGGCGTGTTCCCGTCCCCCGCTTCCGATCAACAGCACGTTCATGATAAGGTCCCTTTTGCACAAAGGAAGGACCCACCGGCGGGGCTGGAAAATGATTTTGCCAACATTTCAACAATTGCCAGGCATGGCGCACCACGCGCGGCGGATGGGCAGCCCGCGGCGGGCGGGCATTTCAACGCACCAGGCCTGCGGCGATGGCGAGCCGCACCAGGCCGGCCAGGTTGTGCACTTCGAGCTTTTTCATGATGTTGGTGCGGTGGGTGTCCACGGTGCGCGGGGAGATGAACAGTTTGTCGCCGACCTCCTTGTTGGAGAGTCCTTCCGCCAGGGCGGCCAGCACTTCCAGTTCGCGCTCGCTGAGCTGGGCCAGCGGCCCGGTGCGTGCCCTGGTCCGTTGGCCCAAGAGGGCTTCGGCCACGCCGGGCGAGAACTGTCTGCGGCCCTTGGACGCCTCCTGCACGGCCAGGAGCAGTTCCTCGCTGCCGGAAGTCTTGAGCATATAGCCGTCGGCACCGTGGTCCATGAGGTGCTTCACCGTGGCCGGTCCGTCTTCCATGGTAAGGATCAGCACCTTGATGGACGGCCAGCGCTGCTTGATGCGGCGCAGGGTTTCGGCTCCGTCCATGCCGGGCATGTTCAGGTCCAGCAGCACCAGGTCGGCCTTGGTGTGTGCCAACAGCCCGAGCAGTTCGGTGCCGTTGGAGGCGATGCCGGCGCACTGCATGGAAGGAGCCTCCAGGAGTATCCTTTGCAAGCTCTCCGTAATGATGCGGTGATCATCGCAGAGCACGATGCGGAGCGGGGAGGCCGGTTGGTCCATGGGTGGTGTTCCGGGGCCAAGATGGTGAATGATCGCGGGTTGTGGGGGTTGGATCAGGCGGCGGCTTCGTCCAAGGGGATCCGCACGGTGGCCACCATGCCTTTGTGGTCGCCATTGGCCATGGTGAAGTGCCCGCGCAAAGCACGGACCCGCTCGCGTATGTTGCCCAGCCCGATGCCGCCGGTGGCGCGTTGGCCCAGGTCTTGCAGGCCTTTGCCATCGTCCTCGTAGATTAGCACCAGATGCCCGTTGTTCTTGAGCAACTGCAGGTTCACCTGGTCGGCCTGTGCGTGCTTCATGGTGTTCTGCACCAGCTCCTGGGCAATACGGAACAGTCCCGTTTCCAGCTCGGCGGGCAAACGCCGATCCAACCCGAAGTGGTCCATTTGGTGTGTGATCCCGGCGGGCCCCAGTGCGCGTTCCAGCATGTCCCCTGTGGCGGCCACCAGGCCCATGGCTTCCAGCGAACGGGGCATGAGGGCATGGGCGAGGTTGCGGGTTTCACGGCCGGCATCGGTGGTGATGGCCAAGGCTTCGGCCACGGCCCTGTGAGGCGGTGGGCGTTCGGCGTTGACCTGCACGGCGATCTCCTCCAAGCGGAATTTCAGGCCGGTGATCATCTGGCCCACGCCGTCGTGCAGCTCGCGCGCAATGCGCTTGCGCTCTTCCTCGGTGGCCAGCAGGATGCCCCTCAGCCCGGCTTCACGCTCACCGATGATGGCGGCATCGTGCTTGGCCCGGGACCGGCGGAGGCGCACTTGGACCAGCAAAAGGACGGCCATGACCAACAGCACGCAGGCGCCCAGGGTGAGCGCGATCCATAGCTCGCGCTTTTTATTGCCAGCCTCCAGTTCGGCGATGGCCGCGCGTTGCGTTTGGATGCGGTTTTCTTTCTCCTGGGTCTTGAAACGGGTTTCCGCCTCCGCCAGTCGGGCGCCCATTTCCGCGTTGAAGATCGAGTCTTTCAGGGCTGCGTAGCGCTGGTGGAAGAGGAAGGAACTATCGCCATGGTCCATGCCGGCGTGCAGGCGGGCCAGGTCCAGCAGGGCTTGCATTTCCTCGCTGCGGGCCTGCACCTCCCGGCTCAGGTCCAATCCCTTGTGCAGCAGCTGGGCGGCTTCGCTGGTGCGGCCTTGGCGCACGCGGGTGCCGCCCAGCCCGATGAGTGAGGAGGCGGTGCCTTTGCGATCACCGGTACCGGTGCGGATGGCCAGGGCCTCGCCATAGTGGGCGGCGGCTTGGGCAAGCTGGCCGCGGGCCATTTCAATGCCTGCCAGGTTGTGCACCTGCACGGCGAGCTCGGGTTGCAGGCCCTGCTCCCTGAAGTAGCGGATGGCTGCCTGGTAGTGGCCGGCGGCCGCTGATGTGTCGCCCAGTTGCACCTCCACATTGGCCATGTTGCCATGGGAGGCGGCCAGTCCGGCGCCATCGCCGATGCGTTCCCGGATCGCGGCGGCGCGCCGGTGGGTGGCCAAGGCCTCGGGCAGGCGCTGGAGGTTGAATTGCAGGATGGCGATGTTGTTGAGCAAGGTGGCCTCGTGGGCGGGCGGCCCGGTGCGTTCATAAATGGCCAAGGCTTTGTGGTCTTCTTCCAGGGCCTGTTCGAACATGGACCGCGCTTGGAAGACGATGCCGCGCTTGTTGTGCACGGCGGCCATGCCGGCGGAATCCTGCAATTGCTTGCGCAGGTTGAGTGCGCGCACCAGCAGGCTGTCGGCCCTGGTGTATTCGCTGCGGTCGATGTGCAGGATGGCCAGGTCGTTGCAGGCTTGGGCTTCTCCACGCGGATAGCCTAGCCTGCGGGCGAGGTGCAAGGCGGACTGGCCGAAGAAGGCCGCGGAATCCGGGTCTTTCCGCCGGTAGCCATAGCACAGGTCGGACAGGGCCATCACTTTGGCCGTGTCATCCTTCAGGGCCAAGGCCCCGGCCGGGGACTGCACCGGGTTTTGGGCCCATGCACCCAGGCCTGCGCCGACCATGGACACCCCGACGAGAATGCGGCCAAGGGGGTGTTTTGAACGGTTGCCGCGGTGCATGCGGCGAATGTAGTACGCCGTGCACGGCAAGGCCCGGGCGGCCATCACACCGCCCGGGCCCCGCGTTCGGGAAGGTGGGGCCTATTGGACGGTGGCCCCCAGCGTACGCGCCGTTTGCTTGCCGAAGTAGAAGTCCTTGCCGCCGATGACCTGGTGGGCGTAGCTGTAGGCGGAAACTTGGATCAAGCTCGGACCTGCGGCCAAACCGGCCAGTTCGGCGGAAGTAAAGGTGCAGCTGGAGGTGCCCGAGGGTTTGTATTTCACCACGCCGCCGACCATGAAGACCACGGAGTCGCAAGCACTGACGTTGTTGGCCGAGAGGGTGTACCCGCTGCCGCGGTCCACCGTGGTGGAACTGGTGATCTCGCCCACATCGGGGAAGGTGAAGGAAGGCGTTTGGTCCACCGCGGGTACACCGTTGGCCCCGGAAACGGTCCAGTGCGTGGTGCCGCTGCTCAGGTCAATGCCCATGGGGTTGGTCTGGCTGGGCAGGGAGATGTAGGTGTTGTTGGATTGCCGGGTAAGGTCCAGGTCGTTGAGTTTCACGGTGCCGGCATCCACCAGTACGGCGGCATCGGCGGCGGAAGGGAACAGGGCCACGCCCATGCCGGATTCCATTTCAAAAGGGAAGCCGCCGACCACTTGGGAAGAATAAGTGTTGATGGCCCAGAGCGTGCCTGATGAACCGTTGAAGGTGGGGGTGGTGGAGGTGTTGGTGGGGGTGGTTCCGCTTCCGCCGGGATCCGGTGCGGGCTGTTCGGGTTCTTCCTTGGTACAGGCGGCCAAACAGAGGGCGGAGGCGATCATGGCCAAGAAGACGGTGCGCGTGGTGCTGTGCATGTTGGTGCGTTGTTGGAGGGCCAAAAATGGACTCCTTGGCGGTGCCTCGCCACCCGTTGGACCGCGTAATCCCCTACGGTGAACACCGTGATCACCGGCCAGCGGCCCCTACAGGGGGATGTTGCCGTGCTTCTTGCGCGGCAAGGACTTGGCCTTGTTGCGCAGCATGCGCAGGGCTTCGATCACCTTGCGGCGGGTGTCGGCCGGTTTGATCACCTCGTCGATGTACCCGCGGGCCGCGGCCTCATACGGGTTGGCGAAGCGGTCCTTGTATTCGGCTTCCTTGGCGGCCAAGGTGGCCCCGGGGTCGCCGGAGTCCTTGATCTCGTTGCGGAAGATGATCTCCGCGGCGCCCTTGGCCCCCATCACGGCGATCTCGGCGGCGGGCCAGGCGAAGTTCATGTCGCAGCCGATGTGCTTGCTGTTCATCACATCGTAGGCGCCGCCGTATGCCTTGCGGGTGATCACGGTGATGCGCGGCACGGTGGCCTCGCTGAAGGCGTAGAGGAGCTTGGCGCCGTGGTCGATGATGCCGCGCCATTCCTGGTCGGTGCCGGGCAGGAAGCCGGGCACGTCCACGAACACCAGCAGCGGAATGTTGAAGGCATCGCAGAAGCGCACGAAACGTGCGGCCTTGATGGAGGCGTCAATGTCCAGCACCCCGGCCAGCACGGCCGGCTGGTTGGCCACGCAGCCCACCACCTCGCCGGCCACGCGTGCAAAACCGATCACCATGTTGCGGGCATAGTCGGCGTGCACCTCCATGCTGCTGTCCGGGTCGATCACGGCGTTGAGCACTTCACGGATGTCGTACGGCTGGTTGGGGTTCTCGGGGAGGATGCGGTCCAGTGCGGGGCGCTGTTCATCGCCGGGCTGATAGGGGACCACCGGAGGGCGCTCCTCGCAGTTGGGCGGCAGGAAGCCCACCAGTTTGCGCAACTGGTCGATGGCGTCCAGTTCTTGTGGTGCGGTGAAATGGGCCACGCCGCTTTTGGAGGCGTGGGTGGAGGCGCCCCCCAGTTCCTCGGAGGTGACGTTCTCGTGGGTCACCGTTTTCACCACGTTGGGGCCGGTGACGAACATGTAGCTGGTGTTCTCCACCATCAGCACGAAATCGGTGAGCGCCGGGCTGTACACGGCGCCGCCGGCGCAGGGCCCCATGATGGCGCTGATCTGGGGCACCACCCCGCTGGCCATCACGTTGCGGTGGAAGATGTCGGCGTAGCCGCCCAGGGAGACCACGCCTTCCTGGATGCGCGCACCGCCACTGTCGTTGAGCCCGATCACCGGTGCGCCGTTTTCCATGGCCAGGTCCATGATGCGGCAGATCTTGGAGGCGTGCGCTTCGGCCAGCGAGCCGCCCAGCACGGTGAAATCCTGTGAGAACACATACACGGTGCGCCCTTGGATGGTGCCGTAGCCGGTGACCACGCCATCGCCCAGGAACCGCTGCTTGTCCAAGCCGAAGTTCACGCTGCGGTGGGTCACCAGTTGGCCGATCTCCTGGAAGGAACCTTCGTCCAGCAACAGGTGGATGCGTTCGCGCGCGGAGAGCTTGCCTTTGGCGTGCTGGGCCTGGATGCGGTCCTCGCCACCGCCCTTGAGGGCCTGGGCGGTCTTTTGGTCCAGCGTGCTGAATTTCGCTTTCATGTCCATGGGGGCGGTGGGGTAGGGCCTGTGGTGCGCCGCATGGCGGCCGCGGCCAAATGTAGATAGCGCGGGAAGGTTGCTTCACCTACTTTCGTGGGCCGATGAAATGGCGCTTCGCCGATCTCCCCATCCGGGCCAAGTTCCTGATCACCTTGGGCATCCCTGTGATGGGCCTGGTGCTGCTGATCGGCAAGCAGGTGGATTCCAACCTCAAGCGCAGCCGGGTGCTGGGCTATGTGTCCAAGCAGGCGGGCAATATCCGCATGGTGGGCGATTTGGCCGATGCCCTGCAGCAGGAGGCCGCCAGCACGGTGGCCACCATGGAGGGACTGGTGCCCAGCGGGCGCCAAATGGAGCTGGCCCGGATGCGCACGGATGCGCGCATCGTCCGCATCAACGACCCGGCCATCACCGGTGATGCCGTGCCTTGGACCCCGGAAGTGCTGGGCCCGTTGGACGATCTGCGCACGCGCGTGGACCAGGGCCGCATCGCTGTGGTGCAGGCGGAACAGCAGTACCGCGGACTGAACTTGGAACTCATGCGCGGCTTGGGCGAAATGTCCAAGTATGCCATCGACCAGGAGGTCAGCAACAAGCTTTTCGCGCACCGCAACCTGCTGGCGGCCAAGCAGGCCCTGAACGGCATCCGCACCACCGTGCTGCGCGGCCTGCTCCATGGCATGGGGCCTGCGGAACTGGGCGGTTTGAATGAGCGCATCGCCCTGTACGAGACCAGCATGATGCTGTTCGAGCGGGATGGCTCGGCGAACATGCTGGAGCACTACCACAACACCTTCCAAGGGCCGGACGTGAACTTCCTGCGCTCGGTGATCGGCATGGTGGAGATCAAGCGCAGCACCCAGGGGCTGGATACCGATCCGGGGCAATGGTGGGCATTGAGCGGAAAGGCCTTGGACCGGTTGCGCGCCGTGGAAGCCCGTTCCATCGAGGGCATCATCGCCATGAGCAATGAGGTCTCACAAGATGCCCAGCAGCGCTTGGTGCTGGTGCTCGCCGCCTTGTTGCTGGTGGTGGGCATGGTCACCCTGATGGCCTTCATGATCATGCGCGGCCTGCGCGGCACCATCACCGAGGTGACGAACGCTGCGGCGGCCTTGGCCCAAGGTGATGTGCGGGCCAACGTGCAGGTGATCTCCATGGATGAAGTGGGCCAGATGGCCGGGTCGTTCAACACCATGATTGACACCATGCGGTCGTTGTCGGCCAGCGCTGATGCCATCGGCCAAGGCAACTACGACACCCCCGTGGTGGTGCGCGGGGAGCAGGATGCCCTGGGGCTTTCCATTGCCCGCATGCAGAACAACCTGCGGGCGGCCAAGGAGCGGGACATGGCGTACAACCAGGTGTTGTTCCGCGAGAAGGAAAAGCTTGAGCGGGCCAATGAGCGCATCCGTGTGCTGATCCGTGAGACCCACCACCGGGTGAAGAACAACCTGCAGGTGGTCTCCAGCATGCTGCGCCTACAGGCAGGAACCCTCCAAGACCCCCGCTTGGTGCAGGTCTTCGACCAGACCCAGGGGCGGGTGGCCTCCATGGCCCTCATCCATGAAAAACTGTACAAAGGCGATGACCTGGCCCAGATCAACCTGGCCCATTACATCAAGGAACTCTTCACGGCATTGGTGCAGATCAACAAGGTGAGCGGCAACATCCGCTACCGCACCGCCATCGACCCGGACCTGGTGCTGGAGCTGGACACCATGGTGCCTTTGGGCCTGATCCTCAATGAGCTCATCACCAATTCCTTCAAGCACGCCTTCATCAACAAGGCCGAGGGCTTCATCAATTTGCGCCTGCACCGGGCAGGCGAGGCTGAGTTCGACCTGCACTACAACGACGATGGCAATGGCATACCCCTGGAAAAGCAGCTTCACCATGCCGATACCCTGGGGCGCAGCCTGATCGAGAGCCTGGTGGAGCAGCTCAACGGCTTCATCACCATGGACAGCGACCCTACGGGCACCCGCTACCACATCCGGTTCCGTACACGGTAAGGCGATTGCGCGCCACGCCGCCCGACCAACGGCTCCATGCCCTGGCGGTGGCAGCACCAGGCTGCCCGACCGGGGCATGGAGCGGGTCTTCGGGGGATCAACCCTCGGCCAGCGCCGCTTCCACTTCTTCGCTGAGCTCCATGTTGTGGTACACGGCGTTCACGTCGTCGTCGTCCTCCAGCATGTCGATCAGCTTCATCACGTTGCGGGCCGTGGCCAGGTCGGCGGGCACGGTGCTCAAGGGAAGGCGTTTGAGCTCGGCACTCTTGGCCTCTATGCCAAGCGCATCGAGCTTCTGCTGGATATTGCCGAACTCGGTGAAGGCCGCCAGGACCACAAAGCCGTCCTCGTCGTGCACCAGGTCATCCGCCCCGCCGTCGATCAGGGCCATCTCGAATTCATCGGGGTCCATGCCTTTCAGGGCCTTTTCCTCCACCACGAATTCCGCCTTGCGCTCGAACACGTGCGAGAGCGAGCCCGAGTTGCCCAAGTTGCCGTCGCACTTGTTGAAGAAGCTGCGCACGTTGCTCACCGTGCGGGTGGGGTTGTTGGTGGCCGTGTCCACGAAGATGGCCACCCCGCCCGTGGCGTAGCCCTCGTAGGTCATCTCGGTGTAGTTCTCCTCGGTGCCGCCCGCGGCCTTCTTGATGGCGCGGTCGATGTTGTCCTTGGGCATGTTCATGCCCTTGGCGTTCTGGATGGCCACCTTCAGGCGGTGGTTGGCCTCGGGGCTGGGCCCACCGGCCTTCACGGCCATGGAGATCTCCTTGCCTATACGGGTGAAGAGCTTGCTGAGCTTGGCGTTGCGGGCGAAGATCCGGTGCTTGCGCTTTTCGAAAACCCGTCCCATGGTGTTGTTGTTTGATAGATGTGCGCGGCGCGAGGTGCGCCGATGGTCCGCGAAAATAGGCAGGGCCGCTGTAAGCGACCTATCCGCCTTCCATCGTATCCACTGTGGCCGACCCCGGACGCCATCCTGCACACCGTTGGCCGATCCGGAAGCTGGACATTGTGTGCCGATGGATCGATCAAGACGCATCCTTGCTCGATCTGTAGTTCGTGCTAAGCGGCGAATGGCGAATTTCAGCCCGTGTCGAGAGATCTCATGAACCGCCTCGCTGTGCAGTGTTCGCTCGTCGCGCTCTTTCTATGCGGCGCGGGGATGCCATGCGCCACGGCCCAACCCTTCAAACAGGGCGACCCCTTCCGTGCCTATCCGCACCTCACGGAACTGGCGGACCGGCGATTGTCGGCCATGGTGGAGGACCGTGAAGGACGCGTCTGGATCGGAGGCGGGGAAGGGCTTTTCGTGACGAACGGGACCACGGTGGAGCGACTGCCGTACGACCCGATGGACAGCACGGCCATTCCGGGCCGAGGGATCCAGTGGTTAGCCTGGCAAGGCGACTCACTGCTTTGGTTGGCCACCGACAACGGGTTGTGCGCATGGCGTGTGGCGCGCAGAAGCGCATGGCGACCCCAGGTGCCGGACATGGTACCGTACGAGCCCGCGCTCCATGTGCATGTGGCTCCGGACGGTATGATCTGGGTGGTCTTGCGTGATGCCTTTCTACGCGTGGACCCGGGCCATGGAACAAGGACGCGTTTCGCCCTGCCTGCCCGATTCCCCGACAAGGGCATCAAGGCCATTACCGAACATCCCGATCGTCCCGGCCAATTGATCATCACCACGAACACCATGGTAGCCGGGTTCGACCCTGTTGCCGGAACGTTCCACGAATACCTCGGACCCAATGGCGAAGGTGAATACAGGACCGTGCCTGCGGTGGTGCATGCGGGATGGATCTGGGTGGGAAGCTGGGGGCAGGGCGTGCGGCGTTTCCGCTTGGACCATTCCAAGGCGGAGCACTTGCGGATCATGCAGATGAACGATGTCCTGGGCGGCTATACCACCTCGATCTCGATCAAGGATGACAGCACGCTGTGGGTCGCGTCGGAGTACGGCTTGTTGGAGATGGACGCGGATGACGGAACGATCCGCTCGGCCCATGCCATGGTGGATCCGATGCTCCCGCAACAGCATTCCGTGGCCAGCCAAGTGCTGAGCCTCAGCAAGGGCGGTGCTTTGGCCGCCACGGACAACGGCCTCTTCGTGCTGCCGGCCTCGCCCTATCCCTACCGCACGATCGAGTTCCCGGACGATGGCGTGACCGGAACGACACCCCTATGGGTAATGGCCATGGCGGAAGACCCGCGCAACGCCTCGATCACCGTGGGGACGTACGATGGTGCCGGCGTGGTGAAGCAGGAGGCGGATGGATCCTGGAAGATCGTGCGTGCACCACCGGAGTCCGATGGTGCCACTGTTCGTGTGAACAACATCCTCTACGGTCGGGATGGTCGGCTGTGGGTCGCCTCCCGGGATGGCCCTCTGGTGCAGGAACCGGGTGCGGATGGTCTGGTCCCGCTCTACCCGGAAGAACGCATTTGGTCCGCAGGTCTGTTCGAGGATACTGAAGGGCGGCTTTGGATCGGGACGAGCGAAGGTGTCCGTGTGTGGCAACGCGGCCAAGGAACCGTGAAGCGATTGAAGCATGATCCCAACAACGCCAACTCGCTCATCGGCAATGCCAGGATCTGGGGTATCGCACAGGACACGTTGGGGCGCATGTGGATCGCGACACACGCCGGATTAAGTGTTTATGACGAGGCGCAGGGCCGCTTCTTTAACTTCGGCAAGGACCCCACGGGCCGTTCAGGATTCACTTCCGAGGGGGTGTACAGCGTGGTCCGCGACAGCCGCGGTGCCATGTGGGTGAGCCTGATCCATGGTGGTGTCTGCCGCGTGGAGGTGGATGCGGACGGCAGCTTCCGATCCCGCCCGATCGATGCCCGCACCGGCCTCGATCGCGAGCGCTGCTTGCGCATGGTCATCGACACGCAGGACCGGCTTTGGGCCGTGAACAAAGGTGTCCTCATGATCGACACGCGGAGCGGGACCTTCAGGCGTTTCGATCGCAACGATGGCCTGCTCTCGCTGCCCGATGGCGATGCGGGGATCCTCGTGACACGCGATGGGCGCCTCGTGCTTCACGTGGACAATGAGCCGAGATTACAAATATTCCGCGTCGCGGATCTCTTGCGCGAGCCCGCAGCGCCCTCGATCGAGCTGCTGCGGATCCGCACACGGACAAGCAACACAGCCCCGGACCAAATGGCTGCGAAGGGATCGGCCATTCGCATCAAGGAAGCGGACCTGCCCCTGCAGATCGAATTCGCAGCGATCGACCTCTCGCGTCCGTTCGCTCATCAATACACCTACCGCATCCTTGGGCGCGATTCCGCATGGCATACGCTGGGCCAGGAACGCAGCGTACAGTTCGCTTCGCTGGAGCCTGGTGAGTATCAAGTGGAATTCCGTTCCGTGCGTGGCGGCCGGGCACTCGATAATGTGAAGCGGATCACGTTCATCATTACACCCCCTTGGTACCGAACAGTGCTGGCGCAGATCATGGCGATCCTGTTGGTCATCCTGGCGGTGTTCATCCTCTTCCGCATACGGCTGCGTTCGGTACGGAAGGAGGAACGACGCAAGGCCGCGTTCCAGAAGAAGCTGGCGGAAGTGGAGATGCACGCCTTGCGCGCGCAGATGAACCCGCATTTCCTGTTCAACAGCCTCAACAGCATCAAGTATTACGCGATGACCAAGAGTCCCCGGGAGACTGCGGACTACCTCGGAAAATTCGCGATGCTCATCCGGCGCATCCTGCAGAATTCGCGCGAGGACCTCGTGCCTTTGCACGATGAACTGGAGGCTCTGCGGCTTTACGTCGAGATCGAGTCGATGCGGCTCGAGGACAAGTTCGACCATGCGATCACCATCGCCGAGGGCATCGATGCGGAAATGATACGGATCCCGCCCATGCTGATGCAGCCCTACGTGGAGAACGCCATCTGGCACGGCCTGATGAACAAGGAGGAGCGTGGCGCACTGCGCGTGGCGATCACCAAGGAAGGCGAGGAGTTGCGCGTGCTGATCGAGGACAACGGAGTGGGCCGGAAGAAGGCGGAAGAGATCAAGAGCGCCCAAGGGCAGCGGGAGCGTTCCTTCGGCATGCGCATCACTGCCGAACGCATGGAACTTAGCGCACGAACGCTCGGCATCAACCTGCGCTCCGTTATCGAGGACCTGCTGGACGACAACGGCCGACCTTGCGGGACCCGGGTGGTGCTGCACATCCCGATCGTCCATGAGACCATCACCTGAAACACACAAAATGTCCTACACCGCGATCATCACTGACGACGAGAAGCACAGCCGCGAGACGCTGCGCATGGAGCTGGAACAACACTGCCCGGAGGTGAAGGTGGTGGCGATGTGCAGCACCGGACCTGAAGCCATCCAAGCCGTGAAGGAGCATGATCCGGACCTGCTCTTCCTCGATGTGCAGATGCCGCGCATGGACGGCTTCCAAGTGCTGGAGAAACTCGGCGAGATCAGAGGTCAGGTGATCTTCGTAACGGCCTTCGATCAATATGCGATACGCGCTTTCCGTTTCAGCGCGGTGGATTACCTGCTGAAACCCGTGCAACCGACCGAACTCCGGGAAGCTGTGCGCCGTGCCTTGGAAAAGGCCGCCAGTGCGGGTGCGGGACAGCAGATGAAGGTGTTGATGCACAACCTCGGTCCCGATGGCTCCCGGCATCCGCGTATTGCACTGCCCACGGGCGATGGGGTGGAGTTCTTCGGCGTGGACCAGATCGTGCGTTGCGAAGCGGACAGCAATTACACGCATGTCCACCTGCAGGATGCCCGCAAGATGCTGCTCTCCCGGACCCTGAAGGACGTGGACGAGATGCTCTCGCCGCACGGTTTCTTCCGTTGCCACCAGTCGCACCTGATCAACCCGGTACACCTGAGCAAGTTCGTGCGCAGCGAGGGCGGCTACTTAGTGATGGACGATGGCGCCAACGTGCCATTGGCCAAGAGCAAACGGGATGCTTTCCATGAGAAATTCCAGGTCTGATCCGCGCTGGCGGGATCGGAGCGACAGCCCTTTCCCGTTCGGATACTCGATTGGACGGGTCGCAGGCTTGATCACCCGAATTGCGGACATGTGCCATCGGTAGTTTCATCGCGTGGAAATGCGCAAGGCCATACGACTTCCCTTCCTGATCGTGCTGCTGCACGCCGCGCCCTGTGCGGGGCAGGACATCGGGCAGATCGGACAACAGAGTCCGGTGCAGTTCAATGCGGGCGTTCAGGCGCAGGCCGGCTTTTACAGCGTCAGCGGGATCGACCCTCGGCGCACGCCTTTCTTCTGGGCCATCAGCGGCACACCTACCGCCACGATCCAAGGCGTGCAATTGCCATTCATGGTGATGATCAGCGACCAGCAGCGCGATTTCCAGCAGCCCTTCAACCAGTTCGGGTTGAGCCCCTATTACAAGTGGGCGAAAGTGCATCTGGGCTACCGCGATGTGAGCTTCTCGAAATTCT
>JAGPDT010000094.1 GCA_018057455.1 Flavobacteriales bacterium
TGATCGCCAAGGCCTGCCCCGAACGCCTCTATCCCGTGGGCCGCTTGGACCGCAACACCACCGGGGTACTGCTGCTCACCAATGATGGCGACCTTGCCAAAAAGCTCACCCACCCTTCGCACGGCGCGCAAAAGCTCTACCACGCCACGCTGGACCGCGCGTTGACCGTGGAAGAATTGCACAAGCTGGTGGACGGGGTGATGTTGGAAGATGGCCTGGCCCAAGCCGACGAGGCCAGCTTCGCGGGGGATTCCAAACGGGAGGTGGGCCTATCGATCCATATGGGTCGCAACCGTGTGGTGCGCCGCATGTTCACTGCGTTGGGCGCCGAAGTGGTGAAGCTGGACCGTGTGATGTTCGCCGGCCTCACCAAAAAGGACCTGCCGCGCGGACACTGGCGCCACTTGGAGGAGAAAGAGGTCACTTGGCTGCAACAGATCAAGCCCGCACCCAAAGGAGCCACACAGCAGACCGGCGGCCGGCGCACGCGCCTCTCACAAGGCAGCGAGTGAACAGGCAGGTTACCTTCGGGACCATGTTCGCAGACCCTTTGTTGAAGCGTGAGTTCGAAAGCGTCGCCGTGCGCAAGCACATGCCGGCCGGCGCGGTGTTGATGCAGGCGGGCGATGCCATCACCCACATCCCGATCGTGCGGCAGGGCAGCTTGCGCATACTCGCGCAGGACGGCGCAGGCCGGGAACGGTACCTCTACCATATCCTGCCCGGCGAATCGTGCGCCACTTCACTGACCTGCTGCGTGGCCAAGCGGGTGAGCGGCGTGCGCGCCGTGGTGGAGGAGGAAGCCGAGCTGCTGATGATCCCGGTGCGCTATGTGGATGAATGGATGGCCCACCCGGAATGGCGCAAGTATGTCAACGAAGTGCAGGCCCAACGCTTCGAGGAATTGCTGGAGGCTTTTGAGGTGGTGGCCTTCCACAAGCTGGATGAGCAGCTGTGGAACTATCTGCTGAAACGGGCCCAGGCCACCGGTGAACGGACGTTGCAGCTCACCCATCAGCAAATCGCCGATGAACTGGGCTCGCCCCGTGAAGTGATCACCCGCTTGCTGCAACAGCTCCGCACCACCGGCCGCGTTTCCTTGGGGCGCGGTTCCGTGCAGGTGCACCCCATGCACGTTGCCGGGTGATCGAACCCGGTACGGTGGTACCGCCCTCCGGGTTGATCGGCCAACCGATGCATGAGCCGTGCAACAGCCCTGGGCCATTTTGTCAATGGCCTCCGGTACTGGCCGGTTCCGCTTCACCGGTCCGGGGTTCATCCCGGTCGCAAGCGGCCTCGCAACAACCGGAATGGAAGAGCGTCTGCATGCCCAACAATGCCGCCAAGGCGTACGCGGCCACGGAATCGGCAACCAGGCCTGCCATGAACATGGCCACGGCCAAGGCGATCCGGACCCACCGTACCAGGCCCCAACCGCTGGACCGCTTGGTTGCCAGGGCAGCTTTGCCCGGTTGCCATGGCGGGCCCGTCAACGTTGGTTCATCCACCCGGGGCTTGGTCGCTTCCATCAGTTCCGTTCCGCGGGCCGGTTGCCGGTTCCTCCTTCTTGAAGGAATTGAACAGCAACCCGCCCATGAAGGCACCGTACAATGAACTGTTCACCGGGCTGCCGGTGATCGCACAGCCGTTGGTGCAGCCCCAATACCGCCAGTAGAGCCAACCGGCCAGGGCGCCCAAGGCCACGCCGGCCGCGGTAAGGATCCAGGTGCGCTTGGTCATTGCCCCTTGGCCTTGTTGGTCCGCAGGCCCACGAGGGCATACAGCGGGCAGAACCGGAAGAAGCCGGTGGCCAGGAACACGGCGGCCACGGCGAGCAGCACCACGCCCCAAGTACCGGTGATTGCATCGGTGAAGTACAGCGCCCCAATGGCGATGGCCGCAAGAATGCGCACCCAGCGGTCCGTTTGGCCCATGTTCGGTCTCATGTAATCGGCTTTGCCACAAAGGTGGGCCCGCACCATCCATGCACCGGTGAGGATCATCACGGACCGTTGCAAGGGCCCGCCCGCACCGGGCTACCTTCGCTGCATGCGCATCACCGCCAGCGAGTTCATCCTGTATGTGGCCGATCAAGCCAGGAGCACACGTTTCTACCGCGCCTTGCTGGGGTGCGATCCGCTGTTGGACGTGCCCGGCATGACTGAATTCGGGCTGGGACCCGCCGTGAAGCTGGGCCTGATGCCCGAGCAGGGGATTGCCCGCATCATCAGCGGCCCGATGCCCCACCCGGCACAGGGGCAAGGGGTGCCGCGCTGCGAGCTGTATCTGTTGGTGGACGACCTGGAAGCCGCCGTGGTGCGGGCCAAGGAGGCTGGTGCGCACGTGGTGGACCCGGCCCGCGATCGCGACTGGGGGCACCGCGTGGCCTATTTCGCCGACCCGGATGCGCATGTGGTGGCACTGGCAGCGCCGCTGGCGTAACCGGCGTTGGCGGATATGCGGCCACGCCCCGCATGTAGCTTTGTACCATGCGTGTTGCCCGTTCAACCTGGGCCTTGTTGGTGTTGTTGGCCGTGGCCGGATGCATGCCGCAGGCGGCTTCGGTAGCACCGATCATGGCTACGCCATGGACCACCTTGGACGGGGAGCGGCGCACCATCGGATCCATGATGGGCGACAAGGCCACCGTGTTCATCACCTTGGACCCCGAATGCCCCATCTGCGAACTGTACGCACAGGCGTTCCAGGTCATGGCCGATGCCTACGCGGCCCAAGGGGTTGCCGTGATCGGCGTGTATTCCGGGCCCTTCATGGAACGGAGGAAGGCTCAGGCCTATTCCGGGCAAGCGGGCTTCGCTTTCCCGCAGGTGATGGACAGCATCTGCACGATCACCATGGCGCTGCATGCCCGGGTAACCCCGGAGTGTTTCGTGGTAAGCCCCGCTGGAAAGGTGGTGTATAACGGCGCTTTTGATGACCGGCCCGTGCGGCAAGGCCGCAAGAAACTCGATGCCCATGTACCTCACCTGGCCCATGCCCTCGATGCTTTCCTGGCCAGTGGTCAACCGCAGCCGGAAGTGGTGGCCGTGGGCTGCATCGTGGAATGCGAAGAGTGATGCGCGACCTGTTGAAGCGTGCACGGATGGCGGTGCCGGTGGCCTTCGGCGCGGTGGCCTGTTTGATGGGCTGCACAGGTGGACCAGCGGATCCTTCGGCAGCAACGGTACCGGTGGTGGAAGGCCTGCCGGACACGGTGACTTTTGCCCACGTGGCCCCCATCATCCGATCGCATTGCACGGGATGCCACCGACCGGGCCAGGTGGGGCCCTTCCCCTTGACCAGCTACAACGATGTGCGCCGCAAGGCCAAGACCGTGCGCAAGATGGTGGTGGGCCGCTGGATGCCTCCATGGCCGGCTGACACGGCGTATAGCCGCTTTCTTGGTGAGCGCACCCTGAACGCCCGGCAGATCGCCACCATCGCCAAATGGGTGGACCAGGGCGCGTTGGCGGGCGATACCTCCGCCTTGCCGCCCCTGCCGGCCTTCCCCATCGGCCCCGCAACTGGCGTGCTGCCGGCCATGGGACCGCCCGATGCCGTGGTATGGTTGCCGGACACCTTCCACATTCGGGGCGATAACCGCGACCGCTTCATCATCACCAAGGCACCCTTCGAGCTGGAACGGGACACCTTCCTGCGCGCCGTGGAGTTCGTGCCCGGCAACCGGCGCTACGCCCACCACATGAACGGTGCCATGGTCTCCTATGCCGAAGGGGCCAAGCGTGATGTCGCCGCCGGTGCGGCCTACATCAATGCGGACAGCACACGTAGCCTGGACGCCTTTGCGGAACTGCTCCTGCAGAACGACGACGGCACCTGGCCGGTGCTCACGCCCAACCTGGTGAACTATCTCCCCGGGCTTTCACCACCGATCTACCCGCCGGGCATCGGGGGCTACCGTTTGCCGCGCAAAGGGGCCTTCCTGCTCAACACCATGCACTACGGTCCCAGCATGCGCGATACCACCGACCGCTCCCGCTTCAACCTGTGGTACGGCGCCGTACCGCCGCAGCGCCCCATGAAGGAACTGTTCCTGGGCACCTTGGGCAGCAGCCCCGTAGTGCCCGAATTGGTGGTGCCACCGGACACGGTGATGACCTTCCGCACCAGCCTGCGGGTGCCGGCGGACATCAGCGTGTTGTCCATCAACCCGCACCTGCATTTGTTGGGCAAGTCCTTTCTCGCCTATGCCGTATCGCCCGCCAAGGACACCATTCCGCTGATCCGCATACCCGACTGGGACTTCCGCTGGCAGTACGCCTACACCTTCCCGTACATGTTGCACCTCCCGCGGAACGCGGTGATCCACGTGGAAGTGGTGATGGACAACACTTCGGCCAACCCGAACAACCCGTACGATCCCCCGCGCACCGCCCTGGCGCCGAAGGGCCGCCACATGCGCACCACCGACGAGATGCTGCAGTTCTTCGTGAACTACGTGGACTACCGGCCGGGGGATGAGCAAATCAGCTTGGATACGCGTTCCGCAGGGCCCGTGGCCGGCGCACCGCGCTGAGGTCAACCGTGCGCCAGCGACTGGGGCTTCACCACCTTGGCCTGCAATTGGCGCTGCCGCCAACCATTGACCGAGATGCAGGCCAGGATGAGCCCGATGCCGAGGTAGGAGCCCGGGTGCATGCGCTCGCTCTCAGGCCAGAGCAGCAAGGCGATCAGGATGGTGTACACGGGTTCGAGGTTCACCGTGAGGATCACCGTGAAGGGGGTGAGCTGCTTGAGCACATGGATGCCGGCGGTGAAGGCGAAGGTGGTGCAGATGAGCCCCAGCACGAGATGGCCGGCGATGTCCGCCGCGGGCATGGCCCACAACGGCGGGGGCAGGTCGCGCTGCACCACCAGCCAAAGCCCCAGTACCACTCCGGCGGTGAGCAGTTCATAGAAACCGATGCGCACGGCATCGCCGCGTTGCACCAGGCGGCCGTTCACCACGTTGAACCAGGCGCTGAGCAGGGCGCTCAAGGTGCCCAGCAGGATGCCGTCCCGGTAGCGTGTCTCCAGCCCGAAGATCAGGAGCAACGCCGCGATCACCACCGCGCCCAACGCCAGTTCGAAACGGCTCACCCGTTCCTTGGTCCAGTACGGTGTGATCAGTGCGGTGAAGAAGGCGCCGGTGCTCAGGCACGCCACGGCCACCGAGGCGCTGCCCACTTTGATCGAGAGGTAGAAGGTGATCCAATGGGCCAGGATGATCAGGCCCGTGAGCAGGTAGCGGCCCAGGTCGGGCGTGCGGGGCGAGAGCGACCGGCGCATCCATAGCGCCACCGCGAACAAACCCGCGCAGGCAACGGCGCAACGGATGTATACGATGTGCAAGGCGCTTTGGTCGATCCACTTGCCCAGGATGCCGGTCCAGCCCCAGATGAACACCGTGAGGTGCAACAACAGGATGGCGTTGCGGCGCGCTTGCGGCCCGTGGCCCGGGGCCGTGGCCTGCTCCGCCGTGGCCTTGCCGCCCGGCCCTGTGCGTACCGTGCTTCCCATCTCCATGAAGGTTCAACGGATGGCTTGCATTTTCTCCCGTAGGTCCCGCACCACGGCTTCCTGCCGCTCCACCTGGGCTTGCTTGGCGGCTTGGTCTTCCTTGCTCTTCTTCAAGGCCCACTGCAGGTCCTGTTCCTTCTGCTGCATGTCCTGCTTGGTGTAGGCCGATCGCTTGGAGCGGTCTTGCCAGCGGGCCAGGTCCTTCCTGCGCTGTTTGTCCTGTGCGGCGCGCGTGGCGCTGTCCGTACCGGCGGTGTCCGGTGCCATGGCCAGTTGGGCCAGTTGCTCCGCGGACTGGGTGCTGTCCTTGGCGGCCTGCTCCATGCGTTGCCTGGTGCGCCGCAAGCTGTTCTCCATGCGCTGTTCCTCGCGTTGGAGCATGTCCAGTTGGCGGCTCAGGTTGCCCAGGTCACGCTGCCCGGCGGCCACGGCGGTTTGTGCCAGCTGGCGCTGCAAGGACACCATGCGCTGCCGCACCCATTCCATGCAGCCGCCCAGCTCCCGCTCGGGCGAATCGGGGCCTATGTAGCCGATGCGGGTGAAGAAGGCGATGTGCACGGTGGTGGACTGGAAGGCCTTGGAACGTTCCACGGCGATGAGCACTTGCAGGGTGTCCGTGGAGGCGGCCGGGATCCGCGCGGCATAGCCCACCATCTCCTTTTTGTTCGTCACCCGCATGCTGGCCGCTTTCAGTTCGTTGTACCAGAAGCGTGACACGTCGCGCTCGCTGGTGCTTTCGAAGGTGGCATCGAAGGTGGGGTGCACGCCATTGCTGAACTGGAAGGCGGCCAGGCTGGGCACCAACTGGGCTTGCACAGGGGTGGCCAGCCACAGGGCGGGCAGAAGGAGCACCGCCCACCGGCAGGCAGCGCGGCCGTATGGGGTGGCGTGCCGTGCGGGTCTCATTCCTCGTCCACCCGGGTTACGCCTCCACTGAGTATGAATTTCATCACCTCGGCGGCCTTGGCATCGATGGGAGTGATGGAGGTGACGGGCACGATGAACAACCGGCCGCTCCATGCAAAGCTGTAGGGTACGTACACCGCCACATGGTCTGAGCCTATGCCCAGGTGGGCCAGGTCTTCCTGGGTGAGGAAGCCCAATTGGTTCAGGCCCGAACCGTCCAACGGGGTGATCATCACCGGCCGGTCGAATTTCTTCTTGCTGCCCACCAGCCCTTCCATCAGGTCCTTGAGCGCGTCGTACACGGTCTTCAGAAAGGGCACGCGGCCCAACAGGTCGTCGCCGATCTCGGCCAAGCGCTGGTACAGGAAGGTGGAGCCCAGCCAGCCGATGAGCACCACGCTGGTGAGCACGATCACCGCGCCGAGACCGGGGATGTCCACATGCACGATCTGGTCCACCCAGGTCAGGGCCTCATAGGCCACCAGGCCGATCACCGCCACGGGCACGATCAACAGCAGACCGCGGAAGAAATAGCCCAAGAGCAGTTGCCCCAGCTTTCGGTTTCCGTTCATGATGCGAATGTATTGGGCCGGGGCCTGACCGGCACTGTCCGCCGTACAGGGACCGCGGTGCGTTGTTTCCGGGCGGTCCACGCGATTTTCACCCCAATTCCCCTGACCGGTGGCCTACTCACTGCGGCCTGGTACCGCTTCCCTTGCCTTTTTGGGCAGCGAAGCCACCACCAGTGCGTAGCTGTGGTCCAGCAGTTCGCGCAACAGGGCATCGTTGATGCTGCCATCGGTGGCCACGGTGTTCCAGTGCTTCTTGTTCATGTGGTAGCCGGGGGTGATGCCTTGATGGGTTTCGCGCAGTTCCAGGGCGCGTGCGGGGCTGCATTTCAGGTTCACGCTGGCAAACGTATCCAGGCCGGTGAGGGCGAACATTTTCCCGCAAACCTTGAAGACCAGCGTTTCCGGCCCGAAGGGCGTTTCTTCCGTGGCCCCCGGTTTTTGCAGGCACAGTTCGCGGAATTGTGCGATGTTCATGGCCTTGGGGCATAGAGCAGAGGCCTGCTGGGCGCGGCATCGTTGATGAAGTGGGGCACCTGCAGCTCCAGCAGGTAATCCCCGTCGCGCACCGTATCTGGCACGAAGATCATTTCGGTGATGGTGCGGCCGAGGTCGGTGGTGCGCGGGAAATCCCAGAAGGCATGGTGCGCGGCCAGTTGGCCTTCGTCGCGCTCGCGGTCCACGCTGGGCAGGTCCAACAGCAGGTGTCTTACGCCGATGCCACGCAGCCAACGGCAGGCTTCGGCCTCCATGAAGGGCGGGTCGGTGTCCGTCCATTGGCGGGTGCGCTTGTCCTCCCCGTTGGGCCGGGTGCGCACCACCAGGGCTTCGGGTGCGCGTTCATGCACCGTGCTTTGCAGTTGCTCCAGGGTGATCACGCGGGCGGTGCCTGCGGGGGTTCGGCGCTCCTGGGGCGGCACACTCACCAATTGCGCGGTGAACCAGTAGCGCTGGAAGAGGTTGCCCACGGGATGGATCGTGCGCGCGATGTGGCCCACGCTCTCGGTGTGGGTGCCGTTGCCGTGCGGGTTGAACTGCACATTGCGGAAGTTCACCGGTGCGCCGTCCTGTACGGTGTAGGTGCGCTCCCCGTCGTTCACCGGGGTGAATGCGGGCGCCCCCACGTACCAGGCCCTGGGGCCGGGGCTGTCGGGGTCCAAGGGGAGGGAGAGGTCGATGGGCTGGTCCAGCGCGATGCGCCAGGTGCGGCCTTGGTGGGTGATGGCGGCGATCATTCGGCGGGCAGGAACAGGTCCGAAGCGATGCGGTCCGCGAAGTTTTTCCCTTTCGGAGTAAGGATCAACCGGCCGTTGCGCATTTCCAGTTCTTTCAGCGCAAGGTAGCGTTGGACCACGGCTTCATTGGCTTTGCGGAACCCCTCGCCCAAAGGCTCCAGTTCCACGCCCCACATCGTGCGCAGACCGGTGAGCACCCGTTCGTTGATGCGCTGGTTGTCGGTCAGGGTTTCCTCCTCCCAGTACGCGGTGCCCCGCTCCACGCCATCCGCATAGCGTACGTTGTTGGCCACGTTCCAGCGGCGTTGCGCACCGTTGTACGAGTGTGCCGAAGGGCCGATGCCCAGGTAGGGCACGCCTTGCCAATAGCTGGTGTTGTGCTTGGCGAAGTGGCCTTCGCGCCCGAAGTTGCTGATCTCGTACTGCACCAGGCCGGCGGAGGCGAGCTTGCCGATACCGTGCTCAAACTCCTCGGCCTGCTCGGCGTCGCCGGCGGGCACTACATGCCCCGTGGCCACCTGCTTGTGCAGGGCGGTGCGCGGCTCCACGGTGAGGCAGTAAGCGGAAAGGTGCGGCATGCCGTGGGCCAGGGCAATGGAAAGCTGTTCGTCCCATTCCGCCACGGTCATGCCGGGCAGGCCATAGATCAGGTCGATGGTCCAAGAGGTGAACCCTGCCGTGGCCACCAGGTCAATGGCGCGAAGCGATTGGACCGCGTTGTGCGATCGGTTCATCCAGCGCAACCGCTCTTCGCGGAAGCTCTGGATGCCCAGGCTCACCCGTGTAATGCCGATGCTGCGCCAAGCTTCAAGGGCCTCGGCGGTAACATCATCCGGATTGGCCTCCAGGGTGATCTCCGCACCGCCATCCACCGGTGCAACCTCCCGTGCCTCATGCAGCAGCAGCCCAAGCTCATGCGCGGAAAGCAGGCTGGGCGTGCCGCCGCCGAAGTAGATGCTGCCCCACGAGCAGCCGCCGATCTCCTGGCTGCGCACGGCCAGTTCCTTGCGCATGGCCGCCACCACACGCTCCTTGGTGCGCAGCGAGGTGCTGAAATGGAAGTCGCAATAGGTGCAGGCCCGGTGGCAGAAGGGGATATGGAAATAGAGGCCGGGCACCGGGCAAAGGTGGGGGCCGGTTGCTTAACCAGAGTGGACAAGGTGGACCGGGGCCATTCCCGGTCCACCTTGCCCACCTGCGTGCCCTAGTGATGCTGCGCGCGACCTGGCCCCCAACTTACCCTACCCGAACCTATTGCCGCACCAACCTTCGGGTCAGGGTCTGCCCGGCGGAAACGAAGCGCAGGAGATAGACCCCGGGAGCCAGGTCCTGCAGGTCGAAGTGCCATTGTTGTAGGCCCGGCGAGGCGTGTCCATGGAACACGGGCAGCACCTGCTGTCCTTGGCTGTTCAACACGGCAAGGTCCACCTGGCCACCCTCCAGAAGTGTGCAGTTAAAGGCCACGTGGCCGGTGCTGGGGTTGGGAACGAGGGAGAGGTCGGAGACCGGCCCATGTTCTGCCAAACCGGTGTAGTCCGGGCCGAGCTTCACCACCCAGGCATCGCCTTGGCCGTGCTGCACGGAAACATCGCCATCGCTGGAGGTGGTGCCGCCGGCGAAGATGTAGCCGCCATCGGGGGTGGCATGGATATCGGTGGCTTGGTCCCAAGCGCTGCCGCCAAAAGTGGATTGCCAGACCAGCGCGCCCGTGTGGTCCACCTTGATCGCCCATACATCGCGGTCACCGCCGTGGTAGCCGGTCACCTGGCCATCCATGGAGGAGGTGCC
>JAGPDT010000095.1:0-6323 GCA_018057455.1 Flavobacteriales bacterium
AGGTGGCTGTGGTCGGCGAACCAGTTGCGGTCATCGATCCCCGGGGCGTTGGTGAAATCCAGGTACCGCACCCCCGTGGGGGCCAATGCCTGCCCGATATAGCTGGCCACCGGTTGGTGGGCGAGGTCCCTTCGGTCGAAGCGCTCGAAGTGGCTGCTCACCACCAAGGCGATGCCGCGTTCGCGGCAGAGGGCCACGATGGCTTCGAAGAAATGCCTTTGGCGGGGATCCAGGCTTACGGCGGCGGCAGGGGGCGGGCCCGCAGCGGCCTTGATGCTGTCCGGGGTGGGCACGAAGCCCAGCCCTTGGTAGGAGGTATCGGTATAGAAGGGTTGGCGGTGGTCCGTCAGGCAGCGTACGGCCAGCAGGTTCAGCCCGCGCAGGTCGCGCAGGTCGAAGGCCATGCCGGCAGCGGCGGCATCGCTGGGCTGGTTCTGGCACAGGTCGGCCGTGCTTTCCAGTCCGCGGTTGCGGAAGCTGCCCATGTACACATCGAAGATCAGCAAGGGCGTGTTGGTGCTGTCCAGGAATTCCTGGACCAACCAATAGGTGTTCAACGGGGTTTGTGCGCTGGAACCGAGGTTGAACACCTTGTGGCCGCGTTGGGCGAACACGTAGGGGTCATAGCCGCGGTAGGCATGGGACGAACCGATGATCACCGCATCGTAGCGCTGCCGGGGGTCGAATTCCCGGAAGCGCAGCCACGTGTCTCCGCCGGGCCAGGTGTAATAGTCGCCGGTGCGGTACACCAGGGGTTTGCCCATGAACGGCAAGTGCGCCATGATGGCCATGGCCAGGGTGTACAGGCCGGCGGCTACGGCGGCGAAGCGCATCGCGGGTTTCCAGCGCACGGGCATCAGAACTGGAAGTAGATGAAGCTGGTGGCACCGAAGTAGCCGAAGAGCAGGATGCCCACCAGCAGCGCGGCGAAGAGGGTGGTGCCCAGGAGGCCCTTGGGCACGGGCTTCTCGCACTTGGCCCAGGCGTCATACAGCGGGTCCATCACCAGGAAGGCGAGCACCAGCACCACGGTGAGGTCCAGCATGCTGCGGGGCAGGTCGGCCAGCAACCGTTGCAGGTCGGCCCAGGCCCAGGGCGTGGTGAACAGGCGTTGCACCAGGGTGAAGGCCTCATGCACGGTGCCGGCCCGGAAGAAGATCCAGGCGAAGCTCACCAGCTGCACGGTGATGAAGATGTTCAGCGCGCGCTTCAGCCCGGGGCGCCGGTCCAGCCCGGTGCCTGCGGTGAGGCGCGCCAGCAGCGGGGCGGACACCAAGGCCAGGATGAGGTAGCTGCCGTGCAGCCCGCCCCAGATCACGTACGTCCAGTTGGCGCCGTGCCACAGGCCGCTCACCACGAACACGACCATCAGGTTGTAGTACCAGCGCCACCTCACCACGCGGTTGCCGCCCAAGGGGATGTAGAGGTAATCGCGGAACCAGCTGCTGAGGCTGATGTGCCAGCGGCCCCAGAACTCGCTGATGGATCTGCTCAGGTAGGGCGTGCGGAAGTTCACCATGAGGTGGAAGCCCATGACGCGGGCGGCGCCCAGGGCAATGTCCGTGTAGCCGCTGAAGTCGCAGTAGATCTGCACGGCGAAGAGCCAGGTGGCCAGGGCGATGGCCAAGGCGCCGTAGTGGTCCGGTGCGCCGTATACCTGGTCCACCACCACGGCGCAGCGGTCGGCGATCACCACTTTCTTGAAGAAGCCCCAGAGCATCTGGCGCAGGCCTTCCACGGTGCGGTCGTAGCTGAAGTGCGATCGCATCCCCGTGCCCGGCGCGGTGGCGTTGATCTGGTTGAGCAGGTTGCCCGGCCGCTCTATGGGGCCCGCCACCAGCTGCGGGTAGAACATCACGTACAGGGCGAAGATGCCCGGCCGGTGCTCGGCTTTCTGGTGGCGCCGGTACACTTCAATGGTGTAGCTCAGGCTTTGGAAGGTGTGGAAGCTGAGGCCGATGGGCAGCAGGATGCCCAGGTCGGGCACGCCATAGTTGAAGCCCATGCCACGCACCAGTCCGGCGATGCTCTCATTGAGGAAGTTGAAGTACTTGAAGAAGGCCAGCACCCCCACGTTGGCCACGATGCTGGCGGTGAGCACCAGCCTGCGTTTGCGCCCTTCGCTGCGTTCGATCCAGATCCCCGCGAAATAGTCCACCCCGATGGTGAAGGCCAGGATGAGGATGTACACGGGCACGAAGGCCATGTAGAACCAGCAGCTGGCCACCAGCAGCAGCAGCCAGCGCCAACGGTGCGGCAGCAAAAAGTACAAGGCCGTTACCAACGGGAAGAATATGCAGATGAACTCGAACGAGTTGAAGAGCATGGACGTGGGTGGGCCGAAGGGGCGGACAGGGAAAAGTGCAGGGTTCGATAAAAATGCGGCGCAAGGTAGCATGGTGGTGGAGGAGGCATGCTGCTGGCGCTGGGTCGTGAGGCCGCTTCTGACCAAGGCCGGAGGGAGGCCGTTGCACCCTGTCATCGCGAGGAGACCGAGGAACGAGGTCGACGGATCGATCGTTGATCCGCCGGAGGCTGCGCCCCATGAAAGATTGCTTCGGTCCGGTCACATGCACCGGCCCTCGCAATGACGGAGGGAGGTCCGGTCACATGCACCGGCCCTCGCAATGACGGAGGGAGGTCCGGTCACATGCACCGGCCCTCGCAATGACGGAGGGAGGTCCGGTGGAATGCACCGGCGCCGGAAGGAGCCGACGGGCGTTGGCACAAGCCTCAATCGCCCTGCCAACCGGCATGCAGTTCCAGCAGGCGGTCGCAGAAGCGGTTGAAGGTGGCTTCCGCCCGGAAGTGTTCTTCCCAAAAGGCACGCACCCCGGCGCGGAAGGCCGTGTTGTCCATGGGCCCTCCTTTGAAACCGTCGAGCACGCGAGCCAGTTCGGCAGCGCCGGGTTCCGTGGGCAGCAGGATGCCGGTGCGGTCGTTCATGATGTCGCGCACCCCGCCGGAATCGGTGGCGATCAGCGGGATCCCAAAGCTGGCGGCTTCCTGCAAGGCCACGGCCACGCCGCCTTCCAGCGCGCTGGTGAGCACGAACACGTCCACCGGGTTTTCCTGGTACCAGCGCATGATGCCGGCGTTGTCCGCGGCCCCTTTCAAATCCACGGTGACGTGGGCGGGCATGGCCTGCACCAGGTTGCGGAGGCGGTCCATCTCCGGGCCATCGCCAAAGTGTGTCCAGTGGACCGGCCGGGTGGTGCGGCCCAATGCTTCCGCCAGCAGCGTGACGCGTTTGCGCGCGATCACATGGGAGCAGCTGGCCACCTGCAGGCGATCCGTGCCCGGGCGCTGGTTGATGCCATGGTCCGCCGTGCCCAACCGCGCCAGCTCGTACTTGCCCCGGTAGGCCGGGTGGCGGACCTGCAGGTGTGCCAACCCGGCTTGCGACACGCAGAAGATCCGCGCCACTGCGCGCAATTGCAGCGCACGAAAGGGGATCACCCCGGATGCATGCTGGTGCTCATACAGGTCGAAGCCGTGAGCCCGGCTGACGAAGCGCACTTGCGGGTGCGTGGCGCGGAGCAGCGCCAACAGGGTGGCCCATTCATGGGTCCAGTAGGAATAGATCACCACGCGCGCGGGGTCGTAGCGTGGCAGCAGGGCCTTTTCCAACACCGCCAGGCGGAACACATGGCCGCGGACCATGCTTTGCAACTCCCCGCGCCAGCGCCGGCTGAACAGGGCCATGCCCACATCATCCCACAAGGAGTGCACCATGCGGCGCAGTGATCCGGTGTGCCGGACCAACTGCCCCGCCGTGGCCCGCGCAAACGGTTGCGGCAACAGGCGTTCCACCTCCACGTTGGGCGGCAGTGCGCGCATGCCCTCGCCGCCGTGCAAGGGGAAGACCCGCACCCGGCCGAAGCGCGCGGCCAGCGTGGGCAGTTCATTCTCCAGGAAGGCCTCGCCCCGCCCATAGGGGAAGTTCTGTGTGAAGAGCCACAGTTCCTTGTCCATGGCTCAGCCGTTGGGCAGCCGCCCCAAGCGGGCGTTGATGCGGTATTTCAGGGCGTAGGCCACGCGGTCCATGGGCCACTGCCCGCTGAGCCGCATGTGCGCCCAGGCCGTGGCCATGCCATAGCGCGGCAGGTGGTGGAAGAGCTTGTTCCACTGCTGCTCCACGCGTTGGCCGAAGGCCGGTTCCGGCGCGAAGTGCAAGGTGCCGTTCAGTGCCACCAGCCCGTTGTACCAATGGCGCAGGGCCCCGACATGCGCCGGGGTGGGTTTGCGCTTGAAGAGGGTGGAGCCCATCAGCTGCAGCTCCAGCTGCTCCGCGGTGAACGGAATGCCCAGCGCGCGGAAGGCGGCGGCTTGCAGCGGTGCGGTGTCGGCGGCCTTGTCGCGGCCATGGGCGATGTTCTGCGGCCCGCGCCGGTAGTGCACCAGCACCTCGGGCAGGTTGGCCATGCGGCCGTACGGGGCCATGCGCAGCCAGAAGAGCCAGTCCTCGCCGATGCGCGGCCATGCGGGATCGTAGCGCAAGTGGTGTGCTTCAAGCACGCTGCGCCGCATGATCGAAGCGCCCTGCACCACGGGCACGCCGAATACGAGCTGCGCGGCGCAGGCGTCCGCGTCCAAGGGGTAGTTCCAGGTTTCGTCTTCGGCACCGAAGAGCCGCATGCGGCCCCCGCTGAGCACCAGCTCGGGGCGGGCATCCATGAAGGCCACCTGCAGGGCGATGCGCTCCGGCACGGCGATGTCGTCGGCGTCCATGCGCACGATGTATTGGCCCCGGGCGGCGTCCAGCCCGGCGTTGGCGGCCACGCCGGGGCCGCCGTTCTCCGCCAATTCAATGATGCGCAACCGCGGGTCCTGGATCGTGCGCAGCACCTCCAGGCTGTGGTCCGTGCTCTTGTCGTCCACGCAGATCAGCTCGAAGTCCGCATGGGTTTGGGCCAGGATGCTGTCCACCGCTTCGCGCAGGAAGGGTCCTTTGTTGTACACCGGGATCACCACGCTCACCTTCATCGCTTGCGGCCGCCCCAACGGGACAAGGTCGTTTTCAGCAGGTACATCAGGCGGTCCGCCGGCCACTGGCCCGAGCAGCGCAGATGGGCCCAGGCCGCGCCCAGGTCATGGTCGGCGAAGCGGTGGAAGAGGCGGCCCCAGCGGCGGTCCAGCTCCGCCTCGAACAGCGCCCCGCTGAACAGCCCGCGTTCACGGGCCAGGGCCGCCAGCTTGTTTTTCCACGCCCACAGTTGGCGGGTGCGCCCGGCGTTGAAGGGCTCGGCCCATTGGCCGTGAAAGGCCAGGTGGAGTTCCAGTTCCTCCGCGCTGGCAGGAAGGCCGAAGAAGCGGAAGGTCTCATGCACCAGCAACCGCCAATCGTCCCGTTCATCGCGGCCGTGCCGCATGTTGTTGGCGCCCATGCGGTAGGCACAGAGCGGTTCCTGCAGGTTGGCATAGCAAGCATGGCGGCCGATCTGCAGCATGAAGAGGTAGTCCATGCCGGGGGTGCGCCATTGTGCATCGCACCGCAGCCGGTGCTGCTCCACGGTGCTGCGGCGCAGCAGGCCCAGGCCGTAGGACACCGGTACGCCGAAGAGCATCAGGGCGCGGCAGTGCCCATCATCGGCGGGCCAGCGCACCAGCTGCTGCGGTGCATGCAGCACACAGGCCCACGAACCCACCGCGCCAACCCCGGGATGTGCCTCCAGGTAGGCCACCTGCTTGGCCAACCGCGCGGGATGCATGGTGTCGTCGGCATCCAGCACGGCGATGTAGTCCCCGGTAGCGGCATCGAGTCCACGGTTGGCCGCGGCAGCGCGGCCGGTGTTCACCGCGCTTTCCAGGATGCGGATGCGCGGGTCCAGGATGGCTTTCACCTTGTCCAAGCCACCGTCGGTGCTGGCATCGTCCACGATCAAGAGCTGGAAATCGGCGAAGGTCTGCGCCAATACGCTGTGCACGGCTTCCTCCACGTACGGCCCCTTGTTGTATAGGGTCATCAGCACGGTGACCGTGGGCGTTGCGGACATGGCGCGCGAAGGTAGCTGCTGCATGAGCGAGTGCAGGATGGCGAGGCCTACCGCGCAGACTGGCCCAGCATTGCCGCGCGAAACGCACCTGGCTTCTTCACCTCCCGTTGTTTCCGTGCCAACCCGGCTGGGATCGCTTCGCGGCCATCCCGCGCTCCGCGGGTGCTGTCCGCTCGCGATGACGTGCGTTGTGGGCTGTGCATCATGAGCCTCGCACGGCACCCTTTCCTTGCACGTCATCGCGAGGGGCTTGGCATGCGCGTGAGCGCAAGCCTGCGCCAATACGCTGTGCACGGCTTCCTCCACGTACGGCCCCTTGTTGTAAAG
>JAGPDT010000095.1:6423-9929 GCA_018057455.1 Flavobacteriales bacterium
CCGGTCCGTTCACCACAGGCACCGCATGATCAAAGACTGCTTCGGCCTTTCCAAATGCGAAAGGCCTCGCAGTGACGCAAGGCAGCCAAATGCGAAAGGGCACGCAGTGACGTAGGGGCTCTTTCCAAATGCGAAAGGCCTCGCACGGACCTCATGCACCCCGGCTACCTTCGCGCGCCATGAACGCCCCTGAAGCCGCACCACCCTTGGCCGTTTCCGTGGTGGTGCCGGTGTACAACGCGGCCCGGTTCGTGGAAGCCGCCGTAGCCTCGGCATTGCAGTGCAGCGAGGTGCATGAAGTGCTGTTGATCGATGATGCCGGGCCGGACAACAGCCTGGCTGTATGCGAGGCCTTGGCCATGCGCGAGCCGCGCGTAAAACTCCTCCGCCACCCGGGCGGGGTGAACAAAGGGGCTTCCGCCTCGCGCAACCTGGGCGTGGCCATGGCCACGCAGCCGTACATCGCCTTCCTGGATGCCGATGACCTCTTTCTCCCGCACCGCTTCGAGGCCGAGCACCGCGTCTTTGCCCAGCACCCCGGTGCCGACGGCGTGTACGGCGCCATTGATGCGTACTTCCACGATGCCGAAGGCCGGTCACGCTTTGAACAGCGCGGCCTGCAGGAGCTCACCACGGTAACCCGCCAACTGCCGCCGGAGGAATTGTTCAACGGCCTCATCGGCCTGCTGCCCGGCGCGGGACACTTCAGCCTGGATGCCTTCACCGTGAAGCGTGCCAGCCTGCTGGGCTGCGGGCAGCGCATGGACGAGGACCTGCACATGAACGAGGACTCCGAGTACCTGGTGCGGTTGGCGTACCACTTGCGGCTCTACCCGGGCAGCATTGCACAGGCCGTGGCGCGGCGCGGGGTGCACAGCGAAAACCGCATCACGCGCACCAAGCAGGGTGATGGCCACGCCGCCCGGATGTATGCGGCGCTGCTGCGCTGGGGGCGCGGGGTACGCGTGCCGGGGGCGGCCATGGACCGCTTCCGGGAGAAGGGCCTGGCGGCGCGCGCCCATGCGGCCCAAGGCGCGGTGCAGCGGGTTGCGGTGCTGCTGCAGGTGGCCTTGCGGCCACGGCTCTGGCGGCGGCATGACCTGCGCGATGCGGCCTTGGCCCTGGTGGCCAAGCGCGGTACGTGGCTCGGCGGCAAACTGCACCGGTTGGGCTGGGCGGTATACGGCCGCAAGGCGGGCTGAGCGCCCGGGGCTCACCGGCCCAACAGGCGGTCCCAGTGGCGGCCCATGGCGCGCTCGGTCTTGGGCCAATAGGCCTTCAGGTAGTTGCGGGCGGTGGTGGTGAGGTTCCATCCGGCTTCCCGGCGGCGGCGTGCCAAGATGCGCCAGCACAGTTCGGCCAGTTCGGGCCGGTGCTCCTTCAGGCATACGGCCCATCCGGCACGTGCCTCGTACAGCTCGCGTGCGGCGATCACACCGTGCTGTTTACCGTGGCTCACCTGGTCCATGTAGGGCAGGCTGCGCAGGGTGACCAGCAGGCGGTTGGCCACGCTGGTGAGCGAATGGATGCCGCCCGGGTGCATGTGGCGCACCGCCGTGATCCGTGGCAGGTAGATGAAGTGGCCGAAGTTGCTCAAGTGGGCGTACAGGATGGTATCGGCCGTGGGCGTGTGCCGCAGCACCCCGGGAAGTGGAAAGAGCCGATCGGCGCGGCATATGAAGGTGCAGGTGGGCAAGCCTTGGGCGTTCACCAATTCGCGCTGTTCCACCCTTGGTCCAGGGATCTTGGTGTAGCTGCCATCCAAGTATTCTGTACGCTCTTCACCGCGTTGGTTCCACGCGTTGGTAAAGCAGGCCACGGCAGTATGGTCGGCTTCCAAAGCCTCCACCTGTCGCTGCAGTTTCAATGGATCGGTCCAATGGTCATCACCCTCACAACGAGCGATATACTTGCCTTTGGCCTCGCTGAGCACATGCAGCAAGTTAGCTCGGCCGCTGGGTTTTCCGTTGATGTAGATCACATCCTTGCGGCGCTGAAGAAAGAGCCGGATGCGTTCTGGGTGCTCCCTCGCAATTCGTTCGCAGATGGCCCGCGTGCCGTCCGTGCTTTCATCTTCACCAACCAACACTTCCACAGGAAAGGTGATTTGCTGCGTCAGGATGCCTTGCAGGCATTGCTCAATGAACGGAGCGTGTTGGTAGGTTGTAACGATAACGCTGACAAGGGGCCGAATGGGCGAAGGTCGCTCCGAAAGATTCATCCGGTCATGGGGATTCCTTCGTTTCTACGGTCAACAATTGATCAACGATTTTGGTTCGGTAGATAACCGAACTCGGTCAATAGGCTGCCCGCAATGTCTTCTATTACTTGGATCTCTTCCGGCGGCAGGTCTTGTTTGAACCGCCCGACGGAGCCGACATCAACAGGACCGTTCAATTTAGCCTTCCACTGAAGGAATTCAACCGGTTCATCCAAGTACGCCATATGCAGGTCGGAGGTGGTGCCTATCAATCGATCGATGCCCAATAAAGTGAATATGCCGTTGATAGTGCTTTCGGTGCGGGACACCAGATCTTCGTAGCGGATCCGGATATGGTCCGTCCCGGAAAGGTTGTGTTGTGCACTTTCGTTGTTCGAACGCCATTCCTTGGCTATGGCAGCGCAGTTGCTCTCCAACCGCGGTTGGTAGATGGAGTTGATCGTTTTCAGGCCCAACTCACGATAGGAGCAAGCCACATCCCGTACATCCCTCACAATGTGGACGAATCGGGCGCTGGGGAAGATTCCCTTCAATTGGGCAACATGCCCGATGTAGTAGTTGTTCTTGTCGCCCCAAATGCCGCCTGCTCGTCCTCTGGAAGCGGCATAGGTTCGATACACGCAACTTGCCGCCTCCGCAAAGCTGCCAACAGCCCGGTTGTTCAGTGCCTTCACCAGTACGGCCTGTTCAATTTCCCAGGTTTCAAACTTCCTTGACGCATACACGGCGGCGGCAAACGCCTGCTTGGTATCCGCGTTCCAGTTGACATCCTTCCAATTAGGATGGAGCCAAAGGAGAAAGCCACATTCCGGCGGGATGCAAATGTTGGGATGGGCGTTCAGCAGCGACCGCAGCAGGCTGGTGCCGGAACGCGGGTTGCCGAGGATGAACAACGGTTCACGGTTCATAGCGCTGCACTGATCAACCGGCTGATACGTTGAACATCCGCTAGCGCAAGGCCGGCATAGAGGGGAAGGCACAACACACGTTCCGCCGCACTTTCTGAATGCATGCACCCCGAAGTCGTGACGTAGGGCAGCACATTGAGCGATGGGTGGAAATAGCGCCTTGGCGTCACTCCGTTTGCGATCAGTTGGTTGGTCACCCGTTCCCGTTGTGCGCTGTTTTTGAGCAGGATGGGATAGTAGGAGTGGTTGTACGTAGTACCCAGTGGAACATGGGGGCGTTCCACCAGCTATCCCAACATCTCATCGTATTGTTGGATCACCGAGTTGCGCAAGGTGATCTGCTCCGGAATATGCGGCAGCACAGCCATGCCCATGGC
>JAGPDT010000096.1 GCA_018057455.1 Flavobacteriales bacterium
AACTATGAATGACCAAGCTGTTCAAGCCCCGCGCGCCCTACCCTTCCTTCAGCACGCTCCTTCCGATCACGATGCGCTGCACCTCGCTGGTGCCCTCATAGATCTGGGTGATCTTAGCGTCGCGCATCAGGCGCTCCACGTGGTATTCCTTCACGTAGCCGTAGCCGCCATGCACCTGCACGGCCTCCACGGTGGTCCTCATGGCCACTTCGCTGGCGAAGAGCTTGGCCATGCTGCTGGCGCGGTCGTAGTCCTTGTGCTGGTCCTTGAGCCAGGCGGCTTTTAGGCAGAGCAGGCGTGCGGCCTCGATCTCGGTGGCCATGTCGGCCAGTTTGAAGGCGATGGCCTGGTGCTCGCTGATGGGCTTTCCGAAGGCCTTGCGCTCCTTGCTGTAAGCCACGGCCAGTTCAAAGGCGCCGCTGGCGATGCCGAGAGCCTGTGAGGCGATGCCGATGCGGCCGCCGGCCAAGGTCTTCATGGCGAACTTGAAGCCGAAGCCATCCTCGCCGATGCGGTTGGCCTTGGGCACCTTCACATCCTGGAACATCAGGGTGTGGGTGTCGCTGCCGCGGATGCCGAGCTTGTCCTCCTTGGCACCCACGGTAAAGCCGGGCATGCCCTTTTCCACGATGAGCGTATTGATGCCTTTGTGGCCTTTGGCCACGTCGGTCTGGGCCATCACCAAGTAGGTGCTGGCGGTACCGCCGTTGGTGATCCAGTTCTTGGTGCCGTTGAGCAGGTAATGGTCGCCCATGTCGATGGCGGTGGTGCGCTGGCTGGTGGCGTCGCTGCCGGCCTCGGGTTCGCTGAGGCAGAAGGCGCCGATGACGTCCCCTTTGGCCAAGGGCACCAGGTACTTCTGCTTCTGCTCCTCGTTGCCGAATTCCTCCAGGCCCCAGCACACCAGGCTGTTGTTCACGCTCATCACCACCGAGCAGCTGGCGTCCACCTTGCTGATCTCCTCCATGGCCAGCACGTAGCTCACGGCGTCCATGCCGCCGCCGCCGTACTTGGGGCTCACCATCATGCCCAGGAAACCGAGCTCGCCCAGTTGCCTGACCTCGTCCTTGGGGAAGCGCTGCTCGCGGTCGCGCTCGATCACGCCGGGCTTCAGCACGTTCTGGGCAAAGTCGCGGGCGGCATCACGCACGGCCCTTTGTTCTTCGCTGAGTTCGAAATCCATACCGGAGATGGTGGCTGTTTCCATGTGAAAAGAGGTCTTTATCCAGGCTGGGCAAATGTAGCCAATCATGCGCCAATTCACTGGTCATGTCCAAGATGGGTTGTCCGCAGATTACGCAGATGGACCTGCCTACCGGCGGTCTTGTGTGCCTGGCCGCAGAGTTGGTTTGATGTGATGGTTGGCGGATGCCTTGCGCGCAACATCCCGGATACCTTCGCCCCTGATTTCATGGAACGTACTTCGGAATTTCCCTCCGTCATCGGCGTGATGAGCGGCAGCTCCCTGGACGGGATCGACCTGGCCCTCTGCCGGTTTGATCGGAACGGGGAGCATTGGTCCTTCGCCATTGAGAAGGCTGAAACCGTGCCCTTGCCCGGCACCTTGCGCGAACGACTGCTCCATGCCACCGCAGCGGATGCGCTGGAGCTGGCCCGCCTGCACCGCGATGTGGGCATCACCATCGGCACGGCCTGCAAGGAATTCCGACAGGGAACGGAAGCTGCGCTGATCGCCAGCCATGGCCACACCGTGTTCCACAAACCGCATGAGGGGCTCACCACCCAGGTGGGCTGCGGCGCGCACATCGCAGCACGTGCCGGCTTGCCCACCGTATGCGACTTCCGCACCATGGATGTGGCGCTGGGCGGGCAGGGCGCGCCCTTGGTGCCCTTCGGGGAGCGGATGCTATTCCCGGAGCACCAAGCCTTCGTGAACCTGGGCGGCATTGCCAACATCGCCTTGCACCGAAGGGGGAAGACCATCGGCTACGACATCTGCCCGTGCAACCAGCCCTTGGACCTGTTGGCGGCGGCGGCCGGCCTGCCCTACGACCAGGACGGCCGGTTGGCCCGCAGCGGTAGCGTGGACCAAGCCCTGCTCGCCGCGCTCAACCAATTGGACTTCTACCGCCTGCCGCCCCCGCGATCCTTGGGCCGCGAGTGGTTCGAGGAACGGATGTTGCCGCTGCTGGAAACCGGACTGCCACTGGCCGACCGGCTGCGCACCGTCAGTGAACACCTGGCGATGCTCATTGCCGGGGAACTGGACCGGAACGCAATGGCCACGGCGCTCTTCACCGGAGGTGGCGCGCACAACGGTTTCCTCCTCGAGCGCATCGCGGCACGCTGCCGCACCAAGCCCGTCCTTCCCCCCAAGGAGCTGATCGACTACAAGGAGGCCGTGATCTTCGCCTTTTTGGGATTGATGCGCTGGAAGCGCGAAGTGAACACCTTGGCCAGCGTGACCGGAGCCGCGCGGGACAGCATCGGCGGGGCGGTGTACCGGCCCAATTAACAGCAGCCAAGGGATAACCCCTTGCGGCGGTCGGCGCACCCCCCTGTCCGGGGTCTACTTTTGGGCGCTTGGATCCGAAAAAAGCAAGATGCTGGACGCCTTGAGGAAATTTGAAGAGCGGGAGCCCGAAGTGGTGTTCGAGTGGCACGACCCGCTGACGGAAGCCGTGGGCTGGGTGGTGATCAACAGCCTGCGCGGCGGTGCCGCCGGTGGCGGCACGCGCATGCGCAAAGGCCTGGACAAGCGCGAGGTGACCAGCCTGGCCAAGACCATGGAGGTGAAGTTCAGCGTGAGCGGCCCGGCCATCGGTGGCGCCAAGAGCGGCATCAACTTCGACCCGGCCGACCCGCGCAAGGGCGCAGTGCTGCAACGCTGGTTCAAGGCCGTGATGCCCCTGCTGAAGAACTACTACGGCACCGGGGGCGACCTCAACGTGGACGAACTGCACGACGTGATCCCCATCACCGAGCAATACGGCCTGCTGCACCCGCAGGAAGGCGTGGTAAGCGGGCATTTCGGCCTGGACGAGACCGGCAAGGCACGCATCATCGGCCAGCTGCGCACCGGCGTGAGCAAGCGGGTGAACGACCCGAAATTCACGCCTGTTCCGGGCAAATACGCCGTGGCGGACCTGATCACCGGCTGGGGCGTGGCCCAGAGCGTGATCCATCATTATTGCATCAAAGGCGGCACCGTGGAGGGCAAACGCGTGGCCGTGCAGGGCTGGGGCAACGTGGCCTCGGCCGCGGGCTTGTACCTGGCGCGTGCCGGGGCCAAGGTCACCGGCATCCTGGACCGCACGGGCGGCTTGCTGGAACCGCATGGCTTGGACGCCGCCGCCGTGGAGCAGCTCTTCCTGGAGAAGCAAGGCAACGCCCTGCAAGCCCCGGGCATGCTGTCCTTCGCGGAGGCCGACGCCCGGTTCTGGGCGTGCGGCGCCGAGGTGTTCCTGCCCTGCGCCGCCTCGCGCCTGGTAACGCGCGAACAGGTGGACCGCCTGTGCGCCGGCGGCCTGGAGGTGATCGCCAGCGGGGCCAACGTGCCCTTCGCCGACCCCGAGATCTTCTACGGGCCCATCGCCGCTTACGCCGATGGCAAGGTGGTGGTGATCCCCGACTTCATCGCCAACTGCGGCATGGCACGCGTGTTCGCCTACTGCATGGGCTACGGCGCCGACCTGTCGGACAAGGCCATCTTCCGCGACGTGAGCGTCACCATCGGCGAAGCCTTGGAGAAGGTGCATGCCCGCAACGCCGGCAACACCCACCTCACCCGCAGCGCCTTCGAGATCGCCATGGACCAACTGGACCGATGAAATTTCCGGGGCATCTTCCCGTTCCCATAACAGCAACAACCTTCCATGCTCCTTGATCTGATCGCCCAAGTACAGGACAACGCAGAAGCCGCGCGCCAACTGCTCGACCAGGCCGCCACGGCCACGCCTCCGGCACCGGTTGAAGAAACCCTTTCCATCTGGCAGCTGATCAAATACGGTGGTTGGTACATCATGGGCCCGCTCGGCCTGATGAGCATGATCGCGGTATACCTGATCATCGAGCGCAGCATGGCCATCCGGCGCGCATTGCGCCAGGACCCGGACTTCATGGACAAGATCCGCGACTACATCCACGACGGCAAGATCGACTCGGCGAAGAACCTCTGCGCGCAGCATACGGCGCCCACGGCCCGCATGCTGGAAAAGGGATTGAGCCGGATCGGCAGGCCCCTGAAGGACATCGAGGTAAGCATAGAGAATGCAGGCAAACTGGAGGTGTACAAGCTGGAGAAGGGACTGAGTGTGCTGGCCACCATCGCCGGGGCCGCGCCCATGCTCGGCTTCCTGGGCACCGTGATCGGCATGGTGATCACCTTCCATACCATCGAGATAAGCGGCGCCGGGGTGGAGGTGAGCCAGCTCTCGGGCGGCATGATGCAGGCCATGGTGACCACCGTTGCCGGCCTCATCATCGGCATCATCGCCTACGTGGCCTACAACACCCTGGTGGCACGGGTGACCAAGGTGGTGCAACAGATGGAAGCCTCGTCCATCGCCTTCATGGATGTCCTGGACTCCCCAGCGAAATAGGCCATGGCACTGCGAAGCTCACACAAGGTGGATGCCGGGTTCAACATGAGCTCGATGACCGACCTGGTCTTCCTGCTGCTGATCTTCTTCGTGCTGCTCAGCACCTTGGTAAGTCCCTATGCGCTACCGGTGGACTTGCCCACCAGCGCCAACAAGACCAAGGAGAAAGCCAGCGTTTCGGTGCGCGTGGATGCCGAAGGCCACTACAGCGTGAACAACCAGCTGGTGGATGCGGCCCAACTGGAGCCCGCGCTCACGGCCGAAATGGCCAAGGTGCCCACGGACCAGGCCATCATCCTGCACGTGGACCAGAGCGTGGCCACAGGCATCACGGTGGGCGTACTGGACATCTGCAAGCGCAACAAGTGGCGGGTGATCCTGGCCACCAAACCCAAATAAAGCGCGTGGCCGGCACCGGTTCCAAACCATGAGCAGCCTCAGCCTACGGCAGCAAGCCAACGACCGGCGCACGGGCATGCTGTCCACCCTTCTATTCCATGCCCTGCTCCTGCTGCTGTTCCTGTACGTGGGCCTGAAGCAGCCCAACCCCTTGCCCAAGGAACAAGCCATCGAACTGGTCTTTGAGGACCTGGGAGGAGCCGGTGGCGGCGGTGGTGAACCCACCCCGGCCACAGCCGCTCCCGCCACACAGGAACCGGTGGAACCCGAGCCTGCCTACCCGGTGAACACACAAGAGGATAGCGAGGTGGCCTTACCGAAACCCGAAAAGCCCAAGCCCAAGCCAGCCCCGCCAAAGACGGAACAGCCGCCCAAGCCCAACCCCAACGCGCTCTTCACCCCATCAAAGCCCGGGAGCGGAACGAACAAGCCCGGCAGCACCTTCAGCCCAGGCGGAAGCGGCGGCACGGGCAGCGGCAACGGTTCGGGCGGGGGATCTGGCGGGGGCACCGGCCTCTTCCAAGGCCAAGGCTTCCAAGGCCAGCTTGCCGGGCGTGGCCTCAAGCGAGGACCCAGCATCACCGAGAAGCCCGATGAAGGCGGACGCGTGGCCTTGGACATTTGGGTGGACCGCCACGGCAAAGTGACCCACGTGGCCATGAACCTGGACCGCAGCACCACCACCAGCACCCAGCTGTTCAACCTGGCCAAGAAAGCCGCGCTGCAGTGCACCTTCAGCGCCAAGCCCGACGGCCCCGCTGAACAAAAGGGTGAAATGACCTTCATCTTCGAGTTGCACTAGCCGTGGAATACAGCGCTACCCTGGCGTACCTGCACGAGCGGCTGCCCATGTTTTCGCGCATCGGCAAAGCCGCGTACAGGGCCGACTTGGGCAACACCCACGCCCTGATGGACCTGCTCGGCCATCCGGAACAGGGCCTGAAGTGTGTGCATATTGCGGGCACCAACGGCAAGGGCAGCACGGCCAACATGATCGCCAGCGTGCTGCAGGAGGCCGGCTACCGCACCGGGTTGCACACCTCGCCGCACCTGCGCGACTTCCGTGAACGCTTCCGCATCAACGGCGGAATGATCCCCCGGGAAGCCGTCACCGCCTTCGTGGAACAACACCGCGACACTTTCGAGCCCATCGGCGCCTCCTTCTTCGAGTGGGGCGTGGCCCTGGTGCTGGACTGGTTCCGGCGGGAGCAATCCGAGATCGCGGTGATCGAATGCGGCTTGGGCGGAAGATTGGACAGCACCAACGTGATCACCCCGGAAGTATCCATTATCACCAACATCGGCTGGGACCACGCCGACCTGCTGGGCGATTCATTGGAAAAGATCGCTGGTGAAAAGGCCGGCATCATCAAGCCGGGCATACCGGTGGTGATCGGCGAGGCCGAAGGAACCATCGCCGAGGTGTTCCGCCGGAAAGCGGAGGAAGTGGGTGCACCGATCATCTTCACCGACCACACCACGCCAATGCACTATGCGCTGGACCTGGCCGGTGCACACCAGTTGCGCAATGCATGGACCGCTATGGCCGCATTGAAGACCCTGCGCGGCAACGGCTGGAACATCACGGACGCACACATCAAGGCGGGCCTGGCGCAGGTATGCGCCAACACCGGCTTCGCGGGCCGCTGGCAAACCATCGCGGAAATCCCACGCACCATCGTGGACATCGGCCACAATGCCGACGGCCTGCGCGTGGTGAATACGATGCTCGCCCATTCCCCGCACGAGCACTTGCACATCGTTCTGGGGATGGTGAACGACAAGGATCTTGCGGCGATGCTGGCCTTGCTGCCCAAGCATGCCACCTATTACTTCTGCAAGGCTGATATTCCGCGTGGGCTGGAGGTTGATGTACTGAAAGGAAAGGCCCGGGAACAAGGCTTGATCGGCACCGCCTACCCTTCGGTAAAAATTGCGTTGGCGGCCGCACAAGAAGCTGCCGTCGCGAATGATCTGGTACTGGTCACCGGCAGCGCATTCGTGGTGGCGGAGGTGGTGTGAGGTTGCGTCCTGGCGGTTTCTGCCATCATGGAAAGGCCGGTGTTTCCACGGTTTTCCTGTCCGACCTTGTTACCAGGCCAGCTGACATCCGGCAGGCCCGACGAAGGTGCCACGCCCTACCTTGCCACACAACCCAATACCAGAGTCCGATGTATCCCCCACACCCCACACCCCACACCCCACGCCAGGCGCGGCGTAGCGATCATTGCAGGGGGCTTGGTGCTGTTATCCATTGGTATGCTTGTTTCCTGCAATAAAGACCCGTTGAACGAGCCTTCCGTTCCGGGCAACGCCACCTCCACGCAAAGCGTTCACCAGTTGGTGCAGGCGTTTGTGGCGCAAGCCCAAGGCGGCACCGCCAAATCCATGGAGACCATGAGCGTGGACAGTGCGGTGTGGTATGTGGAGGCGGGCTTGAACTACAGCCTGGCCAAAGCTTGGGTCGAGCATAACGAGGAAACCGTGGACAGCCCTACAGTGGTGGTACCGTGCCCTGACGGGATGATCACGGATGCAGCCGCCAGTGATGCGTTCAACACCTTGTACGCACAATTGGCCGCTGTGGAACATGACGGTGTGCAGCACCTGGCCCTGGTGGATGTGGTAGCCAGGACGACAGGCGACAACATGGAGTTCATCACCCGGTACACCATCGGATCCAACTACGAAAAGGTCTTGGACACGAACTACCCTTCCTGGATTTCCCTGAATTGGTGGACCCAAGCCGGTGACTGCAGCTGCAGCTCGGTGCCCAGTACAGTATGCGCCGAAAAGAAGATCCAACACCGTGTGCGCAGCGCGATCATGTTGCCCATGCAACCGGGGGAATACTTCACCAACGTGGAAACATGGTCCGTAGACTGGGGTATTCAAACATCGATCCCTGATAAATGCATTGACGCATTTTCGTTTGGCAACCCGCAAAATGTTCCAGGACACTCCAACATGGACTACCCCATCTACCTATGCGGTGACTACGACTGCAGCCCATGCCTGGATGCCAGCGACCTCAGCTTCCACACCCAAGGCGTATATGACGTCTTGAGCCACATCCGAAACAACTACTGTCCCTCCAAACAAGCTGTGACACTGACCGTCGATGGAGACCTGGCTATCGGTCAGGGCTCAACTTTCCTGCACTTTTGCAGCTTTACATTCGGAGTGAAGACCTCATCGAACCAATAAATTGCCATGATGATGAGATCTGCCTTGCTCATTCTAATCCTTTTAGCACCTCTTTTGGCGCATGGCCAATACGGATGGGCCACCACGCTGGAGCCATCTGCGGAGAAGTTGCTGGTAACGGATGCATTGGAAACGCCCACAGGTGATGTGAGACTATCATTGACGGCCTATGGCTCCATCTTCGACCCGTTCACTCCGACAACCCGAAGCTGGGTAGTGGATCTTTCATCCTCCGGCGAAATACAAGGCCTGGCCCAAGTACAGGCGGAACCGGGCCGTTCAGTCTATGTTTCCGACCTGAAAAGGCTGCCCGGTGGCGAGCTGGTCATGGTGTCCAATTCATGGCTTCAGAGCCCGATATCCAGCTTCAAGATCCTGGTTCACGAGGTCCATGCGTTTGACGACCTTGAGTTGAGCATTGCCAAAGACCTGGGCGACAGCTTGCGGATCTGGTACACCAACAGCTGCCAAGACCAGGACGGTAACCTGTTCATCTTGGGATCCTTGATCGCGGGACCGGGGGTGCTGCCGAATCGGCTGCTGCTGCTGCGGGCATCCCCACAGGACAGCATCTTGGCAAGCAGCATTCAGGGGTATAGCACTTCGATGAAGATCGGCCGCCACGCCATTCCCAGCAGGGACAGCCTGATGCGGGTCTCCATGGACGGCAACCTGCCGGGAAGCCCGATCGGCACGGAATCCTTTCACCGGTTCACCCCTCAGTTGGAGCATGTGGATGCCTTCGCGCTCACCTCCCTGAGCGGAACCGGTGCGGTGCAACCGATCGACAGCTTGATGAAGGATTGCTTGTACATGACGGGGTTGGCAGGCGATACCTTCCTTGTTTCCGGACGCTTTGGCAACCTGGAGCCGGAAAAGCCCATGCGGGCCGCGTTGGTGCGCATGGCACCGGACGGTTCTTACCATGGAACCTTCCTTCCGGTAAGCGGCTATGACGATGACTACATCGCGTACAGGCAGGGCCACGATATGACCCCGGACGGCAAAGTGGTCTTCGCCGTGTTGGAGAACTTTGTCACAAATCCGTTGGAAGTCCAAATGGGCATGGCCCCGTCCCGGATCCATCTGTACCGGCTGGACACCCTGCTGAACGTGGAGTGCGAGTACATCGTGGACGGCTTTGCCGACAACGCGTACTACTTTCTCACGCGGATCAAGGCCACCAGCGATGGCGGGGTGTTGCTGATGGGTTCGCGCCGCGACTTGAACACCATGGCCATGCCGCGCGGCTGGATCAAGAAGCTGGATGCCGAACAATGCAATCCGGTGGGTGTGGAGGACCTGCAACAATTGCGCACGGCGGAGGTGTACCCCAACCCCGGCCACGAGGGATTCACCCTCCTGCTCAGCGGCCCGGTGGTGCCCGGGGCACACCTCATGCTCCATGATGCCATGGGCCACTTGGTGCGCGAAGCCCCATTGCAACACAACACGTTGCAGGTGGACGCGGGCGATCTGTCGACCGGGCTCTACGTGTACCGCATCCTGGGCCGCGATGGGACCATGCTGGGCAGCGGCAGGTGGATCAAACAGTGACCGTGTTGAAGCGGTGGGCTTGTACGCCCACCCAACAAGTTGCAAAAGCCCTCCGATGCGTTCGGGGGGCTTTTCCATAGGGGCGTGGATCTCCTGTAAAGAACAAAGCCCCCGGCACAGGCCGAAGGGCTTTTCAACGTGGGACCTACTGGATTCGAACCAGTGACCTCATGCGTGTGAAGCATG
>JAGPDT010000032.1 GCA_018057455.1 Flavobacteriales bacterium
GCGGTGCAGGCCCTTGAGCGTGGCGGCCTGTTCCAAGCGCGCGCCAAAGGAAAACAGCAGCACAGCCGCCAGAGCAGTGGTGAAGCCCACCAGGACGACCGCGCCTTTCACCAGATCGCTGGCATGGTTCCGTTCCTTGGGCAGGACAATGGCTTGTTCATATCGGCCAGCCGCCACCACGTTCAAGATGTTGAAAACGGCGAGCAGTGTGCCAAAGGTTGCGAACTGTTCCGCAGTGTAGAGCCTGGCGATGACCGGGGCCAGGAGGAAAGGGATGGCTTGGGCCAGCACGGTACCGCTGAAAAGTGCCGCTACGGACCTGAGGAAACGCGGTCCTTCATGCGCTGTCACCGGCGCTGGCTGGCCGCTCATGCTGTCGCTGGTTGCTCCGTTGTCCTGTGAAGTGCCACCTCCCTCACATACGCCAATGTCTCCCCTGAATTTGCCGTGCCTTCAGGTCCGAAAGGCAAAACCACCGCTTCCCCTTGCCGCCACCACAAATGCTCACGGACCGCTTCGCTCGGGCAGATGATGCCCGAGGCAAAGAACGCCGCTATTTGGCTGAACAAGCCGCCCATCCACGGCTTGGCCAGCCCAGGAACATTGCTGCGGTCCAGGTCGTCGCCCATAAAAGTGATCACTACCGGCACGGAACTCACCAACACGGTGAAGAGCGCAGCCACCGAGCCAAAGTGTACATGCACCGCATCCGGCCGTGTTTGATGCAGCAACCTTTTGAATGCACGCCGGGCGCTGAACAACTTGATCAGGGACCTGCGGTTTTCCAAGTGAAAAAGCGTCACATCGCAACCATTGAGAGCGAATGCCTGTGCCTGTGTCTTGGAAGCGGCATAGGTGCTTCCATCCGCGCGGTCGGGGATCAGCACTACCAAGCGCAACTGGCTTGGCGGCCGGTTCGCCATCCGGCGCAGCTCACTGCGCACAAAGCCCACATCGCGCCAGGTGAGCCAGCCCAAGTAGAACATGGCCAGCACCGTCACCACTCCCATGGTGTACAAAGGCGTGGGGACCAGCAGGTGAACTGCACTGCCCACCAATAGCACGCCAAACGCCTTCACCAGGTTCACACCGTTGCGGGGCGTTTGGAAGTAGGCATCGAGCACGCTGCGCATGCCGTTGAAGAAGGCAAAGGGCAGGGCCCCGATGAAGATGATGCGCGCCATGGGCAGGTACGCCTCGCCTGTGGGCCCCAAGTACAGCAGCAGCAGCGGTCCCGACAGCAGTTCAAAGCCCAGGGTGAGTGCGATGGACGCCGCCAGCACCAAGCCGGTCATGCGGCCGATGCTGCGTTCCAGGCCCGCATGATCGCCGACGGCCAGTCGGCCGGCCGCGGCGGGGAGCAACAGCAAGGCCACGGGCGAGAAGGCGGCGGCGGCCAGGTTGAGCAGCGTGGCGCCGAAGCCCACTTCGCCGCTCACGTCCAGCCCGTGCGTGCGCAGGGCCACGTAACCCGGCACGGTGAGCAGGGCGCCCAAGGCGATGTCGCCCGGTACGCGCGGCAGCCCGTAGCGCAGCAGCTCGCTGCGTTCTTTGCGCATGTTCGCCTTCACCGGCGCCAGCAGCGATGGCAGCATGGACAGCAGCGGCACGGCCACCCAGGCTATACCCGTGGCCCACAGCACCGTGACCATGTCGCCCCAAAGCAGGAAGGCCGCGCACGGTGCAATGGCCAACACCATGAGCTGGATGAAGTTGGCCACGCCAACGGCCGGTTTACCGCGCAGGAAACCGTAGGCCACGCCATGCAGGGCGATGCCCACGGTCATCAACGCCAGGGGCGGCACCAGCGGAGCGCTGGCTTCCGATCCGTAAATGGTCCAAGCCAAGGGCTTGGCCAGCAGGAAGGAGAGCACCAAGGTGAGCCCCCCCATGGGCACCACCCAGGCCATGGCTCCGCGCAGATAGCCCCGCTTGCGTGCAGGTTCACCGCTCATGGACACAAAGCGGGTAAGTCCCACCATGGCCCCCATCAGGATCACCGGGAAAATGAACGACACCGTGCGCCGCACGATCACGTAGATATCCAGGTCCTGCTTGCTCACCTGCGCCGCCAACCGGTAGGTGAGCACCATGCCCAGCATGGACAAGCCCTCGGTGAGGGTGGTCAGCAAACTGTCCCTTCCCTGGGGTGAACGCAGGAAACTGATGATCTTGCCGGCCATGAGGCGCGAAAGTAGGTCGTGCGCTGGCTTGGGAGCAGCCTCATCCGAAGCTGGGACCGCCCATCCCAACAGCAGGGGCGCGCTCGGGGGGATAGGCCTATCTTTCGGCACAGTTGCAGCAGAAAATGGAATTCTTCCAGTGGCATTGGTGGGCGGGGTTGGCCCTGTTGTTGTTGATCGCGGAGATCTTCCTTCCCGGCTTCTTCCTCTTTTGCCTGGGCATGGGCAGCATCGCCGCGAGCATCACCGCCGCCATGGGCTTCGGGCCCGCTGGCCAGCTGCTGATGTTCTCGCTGTTCTCCCTGTTGGCCTTTTTCACGGTGCGGCCCATCCTCATGAAACGCTTCTGGACCAAGGAGCACGTAGCCACCAATGCCGATGCCCTTGTGGGCCAGCGCGGCCGCGTCAGCCAGGATTTCGACCCCGGCATCGGCTTGGGCCGCGTGCAGGTGGGCGGTGATGACTGGCGTGCCGAATGCAACACCGATACCCCGCTGCGCACCGGAGACCTCATTGAGGTGGTGCGCGTGGAGAGCAACACCCTGATCGTAAAACCCCTAACCTCCCGTTAATTCATGAGTCCCGGCACCATCATTCTCCTGCTCATTGCCTTCTTCGTGATCTTCATCATCGCCAAGGGCGTGCGCATCGTGCAGCAAAGCGAGGCCATGATCATTGAACGCTTCGGCAAGTACCGTGAAACGCTCACCGCGGGCTTCAACGTGATCATCCCCGTGTTCGACAAGCCGCGCGAGATCATCTTCCGCTACAGCCGCGAACTGCCCGACGGCAACAAGTTCGTGCAGTTCGTGAAGAAGGAACGGCTGGACCTGCGCGAAACCGTGTACGACTTTCCCAAGCAGAACGTGATCACCAAGGACAACGTGATGACCGAGATCAACGCGCTGCTCTACTTCCAGATCATGGACCCGGTGAAGGCCGTGTACGAGATCGAGAACCTGCCCATGGCCATTGAGAAACTTACACAGACCACCCTTCGGAACGTGATCGGTGAACTGGACCTGGACGAATGCCTCACCAGCCGCGACACCATCAACCACAAGCTGCGCAATATCCTGGACGAGGCCAGCAACAAATGGGGCGTGAAGGTGAACCGGGTGGAATTGCAGGACATCAACCCTCCGCGCGACATCCGCGAGGCCATGGAAAAGCAGATGCGCGCCGAGCGGGACAAGCGTGCACAGATCATCGACGCGGAGGGCACCAAGCGGGCCGTGATCCTGCAAGCTGAAGCTGTTCAACAAAAGCAGATCAACGAGGCCGAGGGCCAGAAGCAGGCGCAAGTGCTGGAGGCTGAAGGCGATGCCCAAGCCCGCATCCGCCGAGCCCAAGGTGAAGCCGAGGCCATCCGTTTGGTGACCGATGCCATCAAGGGGGCCAACGCGGACCCCGCCAATTACCTGATCGCCATGCGCTACCTGGATGCCCTGCAGGAGATGACCAGCGGCAAGGACAACAAAGTGGTCTACATGCCCTATGAAGCCACCGGCGTGCTCAGCAGCCTGGGCGGCATCAAGGACATGCTGGACATGGGCAAGAAGCTGGGCTAAGCGCCCGAACAGGGCCCTCCGCAAGGCCGTCCCATCGGGGCGGCCTTGCTTGTTGGGGCCCGCGGACCACGCATGTCCACAGATGAAAGTCCGTACCTTCGCTCGGATGGTACGCGCCTACGACACCCTCTCTCTCGCCGTGAACGACCTGATCGCACGCGGATACACCGATGAACTGACCTTGCACCAGGAGTGCCTGATCTGCAATGGCAACAATACGTCCTTGCATCCGGATGAATTCACCATTGATGAGTTCCACCGCTTCGAGGGCGATTCCAACCCCAGCGATGAAAGCATCGTGTATGCGATCAGCTCCGAAAAGCACCATGTGAAGGGCGTGCTGGTGAACGCCTTCGGGCCGAGGGCTTCCAGCCTCAACCAGGCCATGGTGGCCAAGTTGGCCACACACCGGTAGCCCGCCCTACCTGGCCTCCAGGTCGAAGCGCAGCTCCACCAGGTCGTCGATCATCTTGTCGCCCAAGGCATCGAAAAAACTGCCCGAACGGTACTCGATGCCATACCGGGTGCGATCAAAGACCGCCGTGCCCACCGCGCGTACAGCGTGCTTTTCCTGCCAAGCCCGCAGCTTGAACGTGACAGGCCTGGTGATGCCCTTGATGGTGAGATCGCCGGTCACCGTATAGTTCGGCTGTCCGGCACGGGCGGCACCGAGCCGCTCCACCTTGGTGGTCCTGAAACTGGCGGTCTTGTAACGGCCGGTGTGGAAGAAATCATCCGAGCGCAGGTGGCCTTCGAGCCGCGTGGCCCCGCTGGCATCCATGTCCAGGGCCTTGATCGTGGTCATGTCAATGACCACTTCGGCTTGCACCAGTCCGTTCGCCCCCCACTGCACCCTGCCCTGCTGTACGTCAATACTGCCCCGGTGCTGGCCGGTCACCTTCTTGCCCGTCCATTCCAACTTGGTGGCCGCTGGATCGATCCGATGGTCGCTTTGGGACAGGGCGGCCAACGAACAGCAAATGGACAACACGAGGGCAACGGCTTTGATCATGGTGTGTTCAAGCGGGGATCGGCATGCCGTGTGTGTCAAGACCGGAGCTTGTCCAAGGCGATGTTCAGTGCTTGGGCCTCCGAGGGAGTCAACTTTCGGGCCACCAGGCCGATCATCCGTTCGGTTTCCTGGTCCATGGAATTGATCAAGTCCATGCCCCTGGCGCTGATGGTCAAGTACACCACTCTGCGATCCTCCTCGCACCGCTCGCGCAGCACCAGGCCTTTGGCGATCAATTTGTCCGTGAGGCGGGTGGTGTTGGGGGCGCGGTCCAACATGCGCTCCAACACACTTCCCATGTTCATCTTCCGGCCTTCGGCTCCGCGCAGGATCCGCAGGATGTTGTACTGCTGGGGGCTGAGGCCCGATGGCCGCAGCCGTTCCATGTCCATGTGCCGCAACCAGTTGGAGGTGAACAGCAGGTTCAAGAACAGCTTCTGGTGCTCGTTCTTGAACTCCATGTTGAGTTCCTTGTCCAGGCTGACCATGCGGCAAAGGTAGCCTCCATCATTTTACATGGAATTTAATTCCGGCCTTCCATTGGTGCTTCTGTACTTTGGCCGTCCACCATTCCGGCCATGCGTTCCATCTTCCCGTTGTGTGCTTTGTTGATCCTGGGCTGCGAAGCTTGTACTCCTCCGCAGGCCCCAACCACCACCAGCGCGGAAACCACTACCGCGCCCCAGCAGGCTGCGGCTCCGGAAGCATCCAGCACTGTCGATTCCCTGCTCAGCATGTTGGGGCCGTTGGAAGGCAAGGTGGTGGCGGAATTCCCGGCCGGCGGGGAGGTCTTCGCCTGGCACCTGGTACGGGCCGGGGCGCGTGTGCTGGCCATCGTGGACAACCCCGCACAAGGCGGAGCCATGGAAGCCCGGAAGAAGAGCGAGGGCATTGGCGATGACCGCTTGTTGGTGCGCGTGGTGGCGCCTGGCGCCGTGGGCCTGGGGCCCAATGAAGTGGACCTTGCCCTGATCACCCGGGAGTATTCCACCTTGGGCGACCGGCAAGCCTGGTTCACCCAGCTCATGGCAGGCATCAAGGCACCACACCTGTTCTATCTGGTGAACTACTTGCCCACACCAAGCCCCGAAGGCCCCCCGCTGAACCAGCGCATGGGCTATGAGCAGGTGGCTGATGAACTGGGCCGGTTCGGCGTGGGCGACGTGGGCATCCATTACCGGAAGTTGCCCTACCGGTACATCCTGTTCGGTGCTGTTCCCCCCACTTCGGATTGACAGACGGGCAATGGATGTCGGCGAGGGGCCGCTCAAATTCCGGTGCTGTGCACTGGCCCGTGGCATGGGCTTGAATGGAAAGGGACCGCCTCTTGCGAAGCGGTCCCTCTCGTGGATCAGGTTGGTGTGTTCTAGCGCCAGAAGGTCACCTTGAACTCCACCCGGCGGTTCTTCGCGCGGCCTGCAGCCGTGGCGTTGTCATCCACGGGCACGGTTTCGCCATGGCCGAAGCTCTTCGTCCGGTCACCGCTGATGCCCTTGTTTTCCAAGTAGGTGCGCACTGCAGCGGCACGGTCCTCGCTCAGCTTCATGTTCTTGGCATCATCCCCCTGGCTGTCCGTATGGCCATGGATCTCCAGGTCGTACGTGGGGTTCTCCTTCATCACGTCCACCACCTGGTTGAGGATGGGGAAGCTGGAGGATTTGATCACGCTCTTGCCGGATTCGAACTGGATGCCGGTGAGCGCCTTTTCAAACAGTTTCTTGGCTTTTTCGGAGACCTCCGGGCAGCCGTTGTTGCTGGCGGGGCCTTTCACTTTGGGGCAACGGTCCAAGTTGTCCGGGACACCATCCCCGTCGGAATCGGGGCAACCGTTGAAGCTGGCGGGACCCGCCACATCCGGGCATGCATCCATGTTATCGGCAATGCCGTCACCGTCGCGATCGGGGCAACCGTCCAAGGCGGCCAGGCCGGCCTCATCGGGGCAGCGGTCCACCTTGTCGGGCACGCCGTCCTTGTCGCGGTCTTCCTCGGGGTGCAGCTTCAGGCTGATGCCGTCCAAGTAGTAGTAGGCCCGCTTGCTGTCGGGTCCTTCAACCACTTTCTCCGTTTCGAAACCGCCGTTGATGAAGGCGCCGATGATGATGAACTTCTCGGTGCCGTCCGCGGTGAAGGTGCCGGTGACTTCCGTCCAGTCCTGTTTGTTGTTCACCTTCTTCGCCGTGGATACCTGCGGCTTCTCCTGGAGGAACTGATTGTTGTGATAGGCCAATTGCACGGGCGAGAGGTAGGCGCCGAGGCCGCTCACGGCCCGGTCGCTGCCGTTGGCCAGCTTTACCCGGAAGGTCACATCGTACTTCTGCCCGGCCGTCAAGGGCCCGGCCAGTGCGCTCTGCACGTACTCCGAGTACCCCTGGTAGCTGGGGCGGAACGGGCTCTCACGGCCGTCCAGCGCACGCTTCCAATTCCAACGCTCCGCCTCCTTGAAGGCCACGAAGCCGGCGTAGTGTTCGCCTTCAAAGGCGGAAGTACCCGTGCCCAGCTCGTTGTCAGGGATGCCCACAGTCTTATGGCTGGCGCCCTTGTCGAACACATCGGCACTGCCGGTGTTGGGGTTGGACCAACCGCTGGCGCGATCGAGCTGCTTCCACGTGGTAACGGGCTTGCCCAGCTCTTCGAATCCACCGTTCTTGACCAAGTTGTCGCCTGTGCCTTGGGCAAACGCGCCGCCGGCGATCAGGGTTCCGGCCAGAAGCCATGAATATCTGTGATGCATGATGTTGGGGGGTTGGTTTTGCTTTGTGGTTTCGTGGTTGGGCCGTGCCAAGGCCCCCGCGCGGAAAGTGCCCGAAAGTAGTGGTTGGGTTCAATTGGCCCGTTCCCCGGCAGGTACTTCACGCAAGGATACACCATCCAGGTAGTAGTACGCATATTGGTTGTCCGGTCCTTCAATGATCCGTTTGGTTTCAAAGATCGCCGTGGGGAAGGTGCCGATCACCAAGTAGCGTTCATTTCCATCGGCTGTGAATCTCCCGGTGACCTCCACCCACTTGCCGCGCTCCTCCAGGATCTTTTCCTCCACCACTTGGGGCCGTTCGCTGAGGAAGCTGCGGTTCTGGTAGCGCAGTTTCAGCGGCGTGACCAGGGCTCCTATGCCGCTCATGGCGCGGTCGCTGCTGGCGGCCAAGGCCACGTGGAAGCTGATCTCGTACGTGTGGCCTTCCTTCAACGTGATGGGCAGCTCGGTGATCGGATACTCGGAATAGGCGTTCCAACCGGGCAGGAAGGGATCTTCAGGGTCGCCGGAGAAGTTGTTGCGCTGGTCATCCTTCCAGGCCACGAAGCCCGCATAGTGTTCCCCTTCGAACGGCTCCATGGTGCCGTAGAAGTTCTCGGGGATCCCCACGGTTTTTACCGATGCCCCCTTGGTGAATGCCTCGGCCATGCCGATGGTGACATGCTCCCACCCGTCCGCCCGGCTTAGTTGGTCGAAGGTGTTGGGGGCCTTGTCAAACACCTCGAATCCTCCGTTGAGCACGATGCTTCCCGTGGTTGGGCCTTGTGCCCGGCTGCCCAGGGTGGCCAGCATGGCTGCCGCCGCCAATGGCGCGGTCAACCGGCCGAACGATCGTACTCCTTTCCGCATGTTCCCTGGTTCCATGGTGTGCTTGATCTATTCCTTGCTTGCGGCAGGCGCCATCACGGTATGGATGGTAAGCCGCCGGGTTGTGTGCAAAGTAAGGCTTGCCGGAAGTTCACGGACGCCGCTGCTTGCCAAAAGCGTGCCGATCAGCTGGAAAACGCGCCACCCCAACGGCCGAACTTTCATGGCACAAAAGAAAAGCCTTGGTCGCCACGACCAAGGCCTTGAGCGGGAAACGGGATTCGAACCCGCGACCCTCAGCTTGGGAAGCTGATGCTCTACCAACTGAGCTACTCCCGCTTGCGGGGGCGAATGTAGTGCCTTGCGGCCATGGGCAAAAGGTTTGATCACGGGATCAAGTGGCCACAGCCCGCAAGACCACCGGCAGGGGCCCGCGCAGGAGGGCCGTGGTTCCCGATGCTTCTTCGCTGCCATTTGAACATGGCGTGGGGCAAGCGCCTATATTTGCCGCCCCAAAGCAGCTACGGGGTGTAGCTCAGCCCGGTTAGAGTGCTACGTTCGGGACGTAGAGGCCGGTGGTTCGAATCCACTCACCCCGACCAGGACCAAGCCCTTGCGACAATGTCGCAGGGGCTTTTTGGTGAATGGCCGAGCCCAGCGGAGCTTGAGCGAGAGCCATCCACCAAAAAGCCCAATGAGCCAACAGAGCGGCGCTTGGCAGGAAACCCGGCCAGCCCTGCTTGCTGCACATCCACCGTTCCGCCATTGATAAGCACCATTCCCTGTTCCGTGGCGGGTACAGGCATCCATCGAGGGTCTTGCGCCGTCTTATGGATGGACGGGAAACACGGTCACCATGTCACGCCCCTTCAAAATAGCGCTCATCCTGAAGAGCCGCAGCAGCCTGTCGGTGTATTCCGATCCGGCACGGATGAGTGATAGCGAGCTGGACGAACACGTGCGCGCCATGATGCGCCGCATGCGCAGGAACGAGAGCGACGTGATCGCCCGGATGATCCTGCGCAAGCCCACCTTCAGCTTGAACTGAGCAGGGCGCGTACGCCACAGTTGGCTCCGGCTCCTATATTCGCCGCACCAAACAATCGCAGGCCATGTCCGAGCACGAGCATGAAGGTCATTTCCCCGAGCAAGCGGAAGAGAATGAGATCGGTGGCCCCGTCCTGCTGGCCGTGATGGTCTTCGCCATGGTGGTGCTGATCCTCTGGGCCAGCTGTTGAACCGCGTGGCGGACCCGGCCGGTGGCCGTTGATCGCACTTGCCTTTCAGGCCAAGGCGTCACCGGCGCGTTCCAAGTACTCATCCCGGCGCACCAGCGCGTACCAGTTCTCGCTGAGTTCAAGGAAACCGTGTTCAAAGCAGAACACGTACACATTGCCCACCTTGGTGCGGTAGATGTTGGTGTGGTACATGAAATTATAGCCGCGCTCCACCAACTTGTCGCGGTGCACCTTGGCCTTGCCGCCCGGGTTGAGTTCGCTGAGGATCCTGCGGTTGCGTTTGAGCGTGTTCACCACGTTGCGCACATAGTTGATCGGCGCATTGTTGGTACGGTAGTGGAACAGGTTGCGGCAAGCGTCGGTGCAGAACTTCTTGTCCAAGCGGCCGTGGAGCGGCTCTCCGCACTCCAGGCAGAGCTTCTTTTCGGTGGCGCGATCGGCTAGCATGAAGCCGAATGTAAGCGTTGCGCAACAACCGGGGGCAAAAGAAAAGCCCCCTCCGGATCGGGAGGGGGCTTGGTGTTGACCAAGAGGATCGTCCGCTTATTCGGCTGCGCCTTCTTCCTGCTTCACGGCGGGGGCCGCCTTCTTCATCTCGGCGTGCTTGGCAAAGCGCTTCTTGAACTTGTCCACGCGGCCGGCCGTGTCCACCAACATCATCTTGCCGGTGTAGAACGGATGCGACGTGCTGCTGATATCGAGCTTCACCAGGGGGTACTCATTGCCGTCCGCCCACTTCATGGTGTCCCTGGTGGCCGCGCAACTCCTGCCAAGGAACATGTCCTCGTTGGTCATGTCCTTGAAGATGACGATGCGGTAGTTCTCGGGGTGGATGCCTTTTTTCATCGCGGGAGGTGTTTTTGCAGGTCCGCCAAGGGCATGCCCGGCGAATGAGGGCGCAAATGTATGGAAAAACTTGATCCGTGTCCCACTTCATGCGTTGGGGCAATGATCGGGGCTGTGGTCCCGTAATAGCGCGGTCATCCCATCTTTGCCCGCCGTGAAGCACCCCCTCCTCTCCGTCCTTCTGCTGGGCTTGTTGGCCGCAGCCCAATTCGGTTGCCGCAAGGACCAGTTGTTCACCGATGCGGCCGGTGCCGAGCTGCAATTCTCACGGGATTCCATCCTCTTCGATACCGTGTTCACCACGGTGGGCACGGTGACCCGGCGCTTCACCGCCCGCAACACCAACAGCGAAGGCATACGGGTGGACATCCAGTTGGAAGGTGGTTCCCCATCCCCTTTCCGGATCAACGTGGACGGAAGCTCCGGCCTCAGCTTCAGCCAGGTGGAAATCCCCGCGGGCGACAGCATCTTCGTGTTCGTGGAAGCCACCTTGGGACCCGGCGGGGTGAACACCCCCTTCGTGATCGAAGACCACATCCGGTTCACCACCAACGGCCACGAACAGCGCGTGGCCCTCAATGCGTGGGGACAGGACGCCCACTTCTTCCGGCCGGACAACGTGGTGCAAGGCCTCCCTCCATTCAGCTACATCGCCGGCGGGTATGACAGCGGGGGCAACCAGATCTGCGAGGATGTGCAGTGGGTGAACGACAAACCTTACGTGATCTTCGGCTATGCCGTGGTGGACAGTTGCTGCTCCCTGGCCATCGACCCCGGCGTGCGCGTGTACTTCCACGGCGGCGGCGGGCTTTGGGTGTACCAAGGTGGCAACATCGTGGCAAATGGCACGGCCCAGGAGAAGATCACCTTCCAAGGCGACCGCCGCGAGGCCATGTATGCGGACCTGCCGGGGCAGTGGGACCGCATCTGGGTCAATGAGGGACCGGCGGACCAGGTGTTCAACCACGTGGACATCAAGAACGCGCTGATCGGCCTGCAGCCCCAGAGCTGGATCGGCACACCCGGCCAACCCACCAGCACGAACCAATTGGTGTTGGACAATGTGAGCATCCGCAACTGCTCGGCTGCCGGGATCCTCTCGGAAAACTACCGCATCAAAAGCACGAACCTGCTGGTGGCCAATTGCGGGCAGTACTGCGTGGCCCTAACCGGTGGCGGCCAATACGTCTTCAACCACAGCACCGTGGCCAACTATTGGGGCTACGATGTGCGCCAGGAACCCGCCTTCATCCTCACCAACACCTTCAGCGACATCACCGGTGCCGTACAGGTGCGGCAGGTGGAGAACAGCAGCTTCCGCAATGGCATCATCGAGGGCAACAACGCCAACGAGTTCGAGTTGTCCTTCAACGACCAGCTGCCGCCGGACTTCCAGTTCAGTAACTTCCTCTTGCGCACCACCATCGCCACCACGGATGCCGCCCATTTCGAGCAGTCCACGGTGTACCGCAACCAAAGTCCGGGCTTCAAGGATGGCGGCGGAGGCAACTACCACCTGAACGAAAATGCCTTTGTCCGCCACAAGGGGTCCGACCCGTTCGGCCAGGATTCCCAGGCCACCTTCGACCTGGACGGCGTGCTGCGGCCCAGCGACATCTCCGATCTGGGCTGTTACACCTTCGTGCCTTGATCCAAGGCCAACAGGAACGCCATCGTGTCCACGCCGTCGGCATATTCCCCAGGCCCGGGCAACTGCGCAACGCCGAATGGCACATGGCCATGGCCCACGATGCACTGTAGCTTGTCCTCTTCGAGGGCCAGCCGCGCTTCCACTTCAACCAGGTCATCGTAGCGCTCATAGTACAAGGCCGCAACCGGGCTGTTGAGCGCGGCATCTTCCTTCAGCACCAGGAACCCGTTCTCCACGATGGCCGCCCGGTCCATGAGCCATACCGCCCGGTTGTAGTCGTAATTGTTGGCGTACTTGTGGTGCTGGATGATCTCCTTCCACGGGAAGAACGCCGCAAACAGTCGGTCCAGGTCGAATTCACGCGGGATGAACACCTTGCCCACATTGCGGCAGCCCAAGCCGAAGTAGCGGAACACGTCATCGGCCAAACCGCCGAGCTCCTGCGGGCTTTCGGTGCCGTCCAGCACGGCCACGCTGGTGCGGCCCTTGCGGATGATGTGTGGCAGGTGGCCGAAGTAATGGTTGAAATAGCGCGCCGTGTTGTTGCTGCCCGTGGCTATGATGGCATCCACCCCGGTGAACCGCCCGGAGGAGAAAACGACCCTTTCCGCCAGCTCCGGCGCAAACCGGCCCAACAGCTCCACCAAGGCCGGGGTAAGCCCCGCATCATCGGCGGCCACCCGTACCACGGGGCGATGGCCGCACAGCAATGCGCACAGCAGATCATGGAAGCCCACAAAGGGAATGTTCCCCGCCATGATGATGCCCACCGTGCTGGAAGTGCGGGAACCTGAAAGCGCAGGGTAATGCGCCAGCCATTGCTCCATGCTGGCCTTGTCCAGCATCGCCACCAGGCCATTGGCCGCGAACCGCACCTGCTCCTGCGTGAACCATCCATTGCGCACCTGCGCTTGGGAAAGGGCCGCCTGAAAGGCCTGGTATTCGCTTTCGGTAAGGCCGATGCCGTGCCCGGGCCAAGGTTGGGCCTCGGCGAAAAAGGCCAACACCGACCCCAATTGCACGAAGGAGGCGAGCGTGGTGGAGGGCGGCGAACTTCGTTTGTCGGGCATCATCTTGCTCACAGGGTGGCTACTTTTGCGGCACCTTCCCCATCTGCTTGCTGCATGGAAAGCACGAAGGGAGGGCAAATCTACCCTTGTTGCCATGGCCATCATCATTACCGAGGAATGCATCAACTGCGGGGCCTGCGAGCCGGAATGCCCCAACAACGCCATCTATGAAGGCGGCGCCGAATGGAAGCTGAGCGACGGCACCAGCCTGCATGGCCTGCAGACCATGCCCACGGGCAATACCTATGATGCGGACGTGTCCATGGCGCCGGTGGCCATGGACATCTACTACATCGTTCCCGACAAATGCACGGAATGCACCGGCTTCCACGATGAACCGCAGTGCGCCGCCGTGTGCCCGGTGGATTGCTGCGTGGATGATCCGGCCCACCGCGAGACCAAGGAACAGCTCCTGGCCAAGAAGGAATTCATGCACCTGTAGGCCGCCGATGCGGCAGCTATGAACACAGCGGACGGGAAACATTTGTGCCCGGGCCGGGCGGCTGCAAGCGCTTCCATGCCACCTTGCCGTTGATGGCAAAGGCGAAGGTCACCGTTGGCCGTACGGAATACATCGCCCTGCCCACGTTGGGCGTGGAGCGTGTAAGGGCCAAGCTGGACACGGGCGCGTACCGGAGCGCATTGCACTACCAGAAACTCGCCTTGCGCAAGGCCGACGGCCAGGAGGAACTGGTGGTGACCTTTGCGATGGGCCGTAAACGCACGCGGATCATCTTCCGGAAATTCAGCTTGGTGACGGTGAAAAGCAGCACCGGCCAGCGTACGGAGCGTTACTTGGTCTCTTCCCCCGTGCGGCTCAACGGGCACACGGTACGCACGCAATTCACCTTGTTCGACCGCAGCGACATGAAGCACCAGGTGTTGCTGGGGCGCAAATTCCTGCGCGGGCGGTTCGTGGTGGACGTTGCACGTAAGAACGTGCTGGGATGAGGGAGCCGGAACACCTCAAGCCGGCCGTGCACGCCGCTTGCCTGCGGCTGTTGAACGAACGGATCCGCGCTGCCCAAGCAGGATTGGAACAAGCACGTGAATCCGGAACGGCGGATACCAAAAGCAGCGCCGGTGACAAGCATGAAACAGCGCGCGCCATGGCGCAGATCGAACTGGAAAAGCAAGGATCGGTCCTTCGGAACTTGCAGGAAATGGATGCTGTGTTGCTGAAGATCGACCCGGGCAAACCCGTAACACGCATCGCGCCGGGTGCCTTGTTGGTCACGGACCAGGGCTTGTACTACGTGGCTACTGCCCTGGGCAGCATGGAGATCGATGGGCACACGGTGCACGTCATCTCCGTGCAAGCGCCCCTGCTGGCGGCCTTTGCCGGTCTATCAGCCGGGGATACGGCCACCTTCCGGGCCAAGACCTACAAGCTGCTTCAGATCTGTTGAAGAACCGAAACCGGCATCAGCCCATCAGGAATTTGTTCAGCGGCACCATGGCGGCATAGTGCTCCATTAGAACGTCCGGGAGCTTGGGGCTGGTGACCATGGAGGCGGGCAGCTCAGCCCCGTAGTAGAACTGCTTGTTGAACAATAGCGGTTCTCTTTCGGAGGCCTCCTGGAATTCCGGCGGAAGGCGTTTGTTACGTTCACCTTGCACCCGTCCGAAGAATTTCACGAATTCCTTGTCCGCACAAAGCTTCTTGAATTTGGAAGTGTCCGCAGCGATGCGTGTGCGCAGCCGGTGCAGTTCCTCCTTCTCCGGCATGTACGCACCGCCATAGAAGGCCACGTGCTCCGGACCCAGTTCAAAGTAGATCCCCGCTCCCGACAATGCCTTCCGGCCTTCCGCGGACACCAGGGCCGAGCGGTTCAGCTTGTAGGGCGCTTTCTCCTTGCTGAAGCGCACATCGCGGTTGATGCGGAAGATGGCGTCCTTCGGTTCGATGCGCACTTGGGGATCCAGCTTGGCCACGCGCTTGATCACCTCGGCCACGAACAGCTCGAAAGGCTTCTTCACGGAAACCTCGTAACGTTGGCGGTTGGCATCGAACCACTCCTTGTTGTTGTTGGCCGCCAGGTCTTTGAAGAAGCGGTTGAAATCGGGGGTGAACCACGCCATGGATCCGTAGTTTCGCACAAGATAGCCCTGCCGATGGCACACCCAGGAAAAGCCCGGGAACCGGAACTGTTCGGCCCGCAATACGTGGCCTCCATTGAAACGCCCATCGGCAAACTGTGGGTGGAGTCGGACGGGGTGCGGATCACGCGGGCCAGCTTTGCCAATCCCGGTCGCGGAAGACAGGGCAAAACACCCAAAATACTCAAGGAGGCCGCCACCCAACTGGGCGCCTATTTCGCCGGCCGGCGGAAGAAATTCGACCTGCCCCTTTACCATGTGGGTTCGCCATACCGCAGGAAGGTGTGGAACGCCCTGTCCCAAGTTCCATACGGCCACCTTGCCACCTATGCGCACCTGGCCGAACGTGCCGGTGGTGCAGCTTCATCGGTAGGCGCCACCTGCGCCATCAATCCATTGCTGATCCTGGTGCCTTGCCACCGGGCTGTGGGTTCCGATGGTTTGTTGACCGGCTACGGGGGAGGCTTGTGGCGAAAGAAGTGGCTGCTTCAACTTGAAGGTGCCATGGAGAGGGAGTAAGTCCGGCCAGACCGGAACTTTGATTGAAACCAAGGTGAGCGTTTTTTATACGTAGGAATGAACTATACTTGTGGTGTAATCTGAACGAAGATGGACGCCAAGATCACCCTGAGCTTTGACGCAAGCGTCATAGACAAGGCCAAGCAGTTTGCGGAAGCGAACAACATCAGCCTTTCGCGCCTCACGGAATTCCTGCTCAGCAAGGTGGGCAACGCCACTTATCGGAGCCTTGATGAACTCCCCGTTTCCGATTGGGTCAGTGCCGTGAGCCAAGGTGAAGTACAGTACGTCCGGAAGAACAGCAAGAGCCTGCGCAAGGACTACCTCGAAAGCCGCCGCTGATGCAGCGCATCTTTCTGGATGCAAACATCCTTGTGAGCGTGCTGTGCAATGAATATCCCCGGTTCAGTTGGTGCGCACGGGTACTCAGCCTGTGCGATGACAAGCATTTTGAGGTGTATACCTCTCCCCTATGCCTGGCCATAAGCGCTCACTTCTCCAAGAAGAAGAACGGACTTCGCCCCTGCTTGCACAAGATGGCCCTGCTGGCAAGCAAGCTGAAAATGACCACACTGGACCAGGATGTGGTGCTACAGACCGTGGCCAACAAGAAGGTGGGGGACTTCGAGGACGGCCTGGAATACTACTCGGCCAAGACGGCAGGCTGCACCTGCATCGTCACCTATGACAGAAACGACTTCCATTTCGGCGATATGGAGGTCCTGGATGCCGAGGACTTTCTGGTGAAGTACGCCTTGCCCTTGCACCGGAAGGCCCGGAAATAGGCGGTCCTATTCAGCCTGGTCCAATTCCCACGGCTTGCCGGTGCGGAACACCGTGCCCTTGAACAGCGCAACCACCACGCCTTCCTGGTTGGCCACTGAAATGTGGTACACCGCCAGGCGGGTGCTGCGGCTCGCCTCTTCCGCCTTGGCCACCAGCACATCGCCGCTGCGGACCGGCTTGACATGCGAGATGGACGTCTCGATGGAAACGGCGTGGATGCCGTGCGAATTGGAGGCGAAGGCCAGGGCACTGTCCGCCACGCAATAGCTGATGCCACCATGGGTGATGCGGAAGCCATTGTTCATTTCGGGCCTCACGGTCATGCGCAATCCACACGCACCCGGCGCAACCGAAAGCACTTCAATGCCCAGCCACTGGCTGAAGGCATCCTGTTGCATCATACGGGCAACCACGCGGCGGGCCAGTTCAGTGGGATCCATGCCCGCGAAAATAGCCCTTGGGGTGCGCCGTTCCGGTTGAACCCCGACATTTGGCCCCATGAAGGACGCATACATCATCGACGGGGTCCGTAGCGCCATCGGCACGCTCGGCGGCGGCCTTTCGGCCGTGCGCGCCGACGACCTGGCCGCCCACGTGATCGGGGCCTTGGCCAAGCGTCATCCGGGCATGGACCCCGCTTCGGTGGACGACGTGATCATGGGCTGTGCCGGCCAGGCTGGTGAAGACAACCGGAACGTGGCCCGCATGGCCGGCTTGTTGGCGGGGCTGCCGGTGAGCGTGCCGGGTGAAACCGTGAACCGGCTGTGCGCCTCGGGCATGAGCGCCGTGGTACAGGCCGGGCGTGCCGTGGCCGCGGGCCATGGCGAGGTCTTCGTTGCCGGCGGCGTGGAGCACATGACCCGCAGTCCCTGGGTGATGAGCAAGACCAGCACCCCCTACGGGCGCGATGCACAGCTCTTCGACAGCAGCTTCGGCTGGCGCTTCGTGAACCCGCGGATGCACGAGTTGTACGGCACCGATGCCATGGGCGAGACCGCAGAGAACCTGCTGGAGGCCCAGGCCATAACACGTGAAGACCAGGACCGCTTCGCGCTGTGGAGCCAACAGAAGGCGACGGCCGCACAGCAGAGCGGGCGCCTGGCCTTGGAGATCGCCCCCATGAGCATTCCGCAACGGAAGAAGGACCCGGTTCTTTTCACACAGGACGAATTCGTGAAACCGGGAACCTCCCTGGAGGTGTTGGCCTCCTTGCGCCCTGCCTTCCGCAAGGGCGGCAGTGTTACCGCGGGCAATTCGAGCGGGCTCAACGACGGCGCCGCAGCACTTCTGGTGGCCTCTGAAGCCGGCGCCCGGCAGCATGGCCTGGAGCCCTTGGCCCGCATGGTCAGCAGCGGAGTGGCGGGCGTTGAACCCCGCATCATGGGCATTGGTCCGGTGCAGGCCACGGCAATCGCCCTCAAGCGCGCCGGCCTCACCCTGGACCAAATGGACCTCATTGAATTGAACGAGGCCTTTGCCGCACAGGCCTTGGCTTGCACGCGCACCTGGGGCCTTGCCGACAACGACCCGCGCCTCAATCCCAACGGAGGCGCCATTGCCTTGGGCCACCCCTTGGGCATGACCGGTGCGCGCCTGCTGCTAACCGCCGCCATGGAACTGCACCGCACCCAAAAGCGCTATGCCTTGTGCACCATGTGCATTGGCGTGGGCCAAGGCTACGCCACCATCCTTGAACGGGCCTGATCGCGCCTGTCCGTTACTTTCACCCGCTCCAACCACCTTGTTCCGCCATGCCGTACCGTCCGAGCTTCCGTTCCCTTGCCGTGGCTTTTTCCACCTGTGCCTGTATGGCCGTAAGCCATGCCCAAGACGCCAAACTGCGGGTGAAAGTGAAGGCTGACCTGCTGGCCCCACCGGACCGCGAACTGGGCTTGAGCAAGGTGGTGTACGGCGATGAAGGCAGCTTCGTGGCCCTCAAGACCCTGGGCGGAAAGAGCGCGCTCGGCGGTCTTTCCACCAGCGAGCTGGGCTGGCAGTTGCATGTGATCGGTTCGGAGAAAATGGCCGAGATCAAACACGACCAGCCCAAGTTCGTCTGGGGCGTGGGCCCGGTGGCCATGGAAACCATCGAGACCTTCAACAAGCAATTCCGCATCATCCTCTCCAAGCCCGATCCGGACCATGGGCAACTGTTGCTGCTGCAACAAGTGCTCAGCCCGCGCAGCCTAACCGGCCGTGCCGCGGCCATGGTGGCCCAAGTGCCCTACGACCTATTCGGCAAGACCAACGAATACTTCAAGCCGGGCATCACCATCGGCTTCACCACCACCGTGGCCACGGACGGCAAACACATGCTCATCGGCCTCACCCCTGCCTCCACCACGCGCTCCGCCGGTGCACCCCTTGTGGCCGTAATGGTGGACGGCGCCATGAAGCCCGTATGGATGAGGAACTTGGCGACGGAACCCGCGAATGTCCGCACCGAGGTGATCAGCACATCCGTGGACAAGAACGGTTCGGCCTGGTACCTGGTCAAAAACATCACCAACGCCGACCCCAAGACCAAAGAGGTGGTAGGCTACACCTACAGCCTGTACCGGTTGGACAGCCTGGGGCAGCAGGCCTTCCCGCTGGACTTGGGCAAGAAGGACTTCGTGCAGGAGGCCCGGGTGGCCCAGTTGCCCAATGGCACCTGGGCTTGTGCGGGCATCTACTCCAACGGCGAGGCCAACCGCAACGAGTCCGTTGGGATCTTCCGCACGGAGCTCAACGCAACAGACGGCAAGTGGCGCATGGCCAGCCGCACCCCGTTCAACCTGCGGGAGGTGAAGAAAGTACAGCGCCTGCAGGCCAACATGCACCTGGAACAAGCATGGCCCAAGGCGGACGGGAGCCTGTTGGTGGTGGCTGAACGGTCCGGCATGGAAACGCACCTGGTGAGCGACCTCAGCGGCAAGAAATCCGAAAAGACCGAATGGGTGAACGGCAACCTCCACGTGATGGAGCTGGACCCCGCCGGGGCCATGAAATGGTACAGCGAAGTGCCGCGGGAAATGAGCTTCACCAACGACGGACCGGGAAAGACCTTTTCCATCCTTTTCCAGGACCAGCTCTACCTGTTCTACAACGATGCGGCCAGCAACGTGGAATTGCGCAAGAAGAACGAGGCCATCGAACCCGTGGACAAGCCCAAGGAGGCGCTGATGCTGGAATTCCGCGGCGACGGGGGCTACAAGGAGACGGTGGTGCTGCGGGAAGGCACGCGCCAGGGCTACTTCGATGCCGATGCCGTGTGGCCCTTGGGTTCCGGCCTGTACGGTCTGGAGGGCGCCCCCGATTTCCGGAAAGACCGTACCTTCCCGGTCTTGATCGAAATGGTGGACGGCGGTCGCCGTTGATGTGCATCTTCGCCCCTTGATAACCACCCCTGACCATGCTGGCTTCCGAACAGATCAACTTGTACATCGCCGGCCAACCCGAGTGGCAGCGCAAAGTGCTGGTGCGCCTGCGCCAGCTGATCCACACCACCAGTGAAAACGTGGAGGAGACCTGGCGTGCACAAAGCCCCCACTTTGATGTGGCCGACCAGCCCATGCTGAGCTTTTCCGCCTCAAAGACCTCGGTCTGCGTGCATTTCCCCAAAGGCGCCCAATTCAAGTCCACCCGGCTGCCGTACGAGACCTGCACCGAGGACAAGCAGCCCCGCTCCGTGAAATTCCGCGAAGGGGAACCCATCCATGAGGCCGCATTCTCCACGTTGGTCGCCCGTGCCGCTGCCTTGAACCAGAAAGCCGCCAAGGCCACGGCTGAAACGCACCACAAGGACCCGCAGGCCACCGAACTGGAAACCGTATTGCGCAAAGACCCCACAGCGTGGGCCAATTGGGAAACATTCAGCACTGCCTGCCGCAAGGAATACCTCGAGTGGGTGGGGGACGGACGCAAGGAAGAAACACGCAAGCGGCGCATGGCCCAGGCCTTTGAGCTGATCCGTGAAGGCCTTACCCGGGAAGAAGAAGAACGCCGGGTGAATCGGCCCTGAGCACACTCGGACCGCAGGGCGGCCTTGCTTGAGACACCGGATCCGGAAGGCAACGGGCGCATGGCGCAACCGGCGGATCCCACAAGGCCCTCTTGATGCTTGTGCCGCGGGTCCATCGGGAGCACGTGCAACGCGCCCAACTTTGCAGCCCCGGACCATCCGACCCCGCCCTTTGGGATGGCCTGCCGGCGAGCCTTGCCCATGCGCAACTTCAGGATCGACGCCCAGCCCGATGACGATACCTGCGGAGCCACGGCCCTGCATGCCGTGTACCGCCACTTCGGCATGGACCACTCCTTGCGGGACGTCGTGGACCAAGTGCACCAATTGGAAGACGGCGGCACACTGGCCGTGCTGCTGGGGATCCACGCCTTGGGGCAAGGATTGCATGCGCGGCTGTACAGCTACAACCTGCGCGTGTTCGACCCCTCCTGGGATGGCTTGCCGGCCCAGGTGCTGCGGCAAAAGCTCATCGCCCAGACCCGGATCAAGGAAGGCAAGAAGCTGCATGCTGCCTGCCTGGCCTATGCGCGCTACCTCAAGGAAGGCGGTGAGATCCGCTTCGATGACCCCGCGCCCGGGCTGCTGCGCTCCTACTTCAACCGCGGGCTGCCGGTGCTGGCCGGGCTGAGCGCCACCTACTTGTACAAAGGCAAGCGCGAGTACGCCGACGCCAAAGGCCGCAGCGTATACCACGACCTGCGGGGCAAGCCCATGGGCCATTTCGTGGTGCTCACCGGCATGGAGCACAAACGCGTCTACGTGGCGGACCCCTACCAGGACAACCCGCTGGCCGAGGGGCGCAGCTATGAAGTGCCCGTGGGCCGCCTGATCAATAGCATCATGCTGGGCATCGTCACCTACGATGCCAACCTGCTCATACTCTCGCCCGATCCCTTCGAGCCATGAAAAAGCTCATCGTGGTACAAGACCCGAAGATCTTCAAGCTCGGCGCACCGGGCGTGGAAGTGGTGTCCAGCAAGGACTACCTGACCGACCCTCGGTTCGCCCAGTTGAAGAACACCCGCATCTTCAACCTGGCGCGCAGCTTCGCCTACCAGAGCCGTGGCTACTACGTGAGCCTGCTGGCCGAAGCCCGGGGGCACAAGGCGATCCCCAGCGCCAAGACCCTGCTCGACCTCAGGAACCCGCGCATCGTGAAGGTGCTCTCGCGCGACCTGGACGATGTGGTCCAACAGAGCCTGGGCCACAAGGAAAAGCACGACTTCACCCTCAGCGTGTACTTCGGCCGCAACGTGAACCCGCGTTACGACAAGCTCGCCCACGAACTGTACAAGGTCTTCGAGGCCCCGTTGATGCGTGCCCGCTTCGTGAAAGGTGAGAAGTGGGAACTGCGCGCCATACGGCCCGTACCGTACAAGGAGATCGAAGCCGAGCACGTGCCCCTGTTGAAGCGGTTCGCCGCCGAATACTTCAGCAAGAAACGCTACGACACCGCACGCGAGGACCGCAGCGCCTACGACCTGGCCATCCTGGTGAACCCGCAGGACAAGGCCGCGCCATCCAACAAACGCGCCATCGTGAAATTCAGGCAGGCCGCGGAAGACCTGGGCTTCCGCGTGGACATCATCGGAGCGGACGCCATTGAGCGAATGGGTGAATATGACGCCCTGTTGATCCGCGAGAACACCTTCGTGGACAACCACACCTACCGCATGGCCCGCCGGGCCCAGCGCGAAGGCCTGGCCGTGATGGACGCCCCCGACGCCATCCTCAAATGCAACAACAAGGTGTATTTGGCCGAGGTGATGGAAACCCACCACATCCCCACGCCGCGCACCCTCATCGTGCACGGCGAGAACAGGCATACCGTGGGTGCGGCCCTGGGCTTCCCTGTGGTGTTGAAACTGCCCGACAGCACCTTCAGCATAGGCGTGGAAAAAGCCCGCACGCCCGAGGAACTGGAGGAGAAATTGGACCGGATCCTCACCGACAGCGACCTGGCCGTGGCCCAGGAATACATGCCCAGCGACTTCGATTGGCGCGTGGGCGTGCTGGACGGGCAGCCGCTGTACGTATGCAAATACTTCATGGCGCGCGGCCACTGGCAGATCTACAACTGGGGCAGTTCCACCAAGGAAGATGAAACCGGCGACTTCGCCACGGTGAACGTGGCCGACTGCCCCAAGCACATCCTTGATGCCGCCCTCAAGGCCGTGCGCGCCATGGTGGGCGACCAGGGCCTCTTCGGCGTGGACGTCAAGGAACACAACGGCAAAGCCTATGTGATCGAGGTGAACGAATGCCCCAACATCGACCATGGCGTGGAAGATGTGGAGCTCGGCGACGAGATCTACCGCCGCATCATCGGATCGCTGAAACGGTCCATCGAGAAGAAGATCGGCATCACCCCCTACGATGCGCCCCCGTCAACGGCGCCCAAAGCATGAGCGAACACAAGCCCTACGGCCTCTTCGAGGTGGCCGGCATCGAACTGGAATACATGGTGGTGGAGCGCGACACGCTGCGCGCCAGCCCCACCGTGGACCAATTGTTCAAAGACGTGACCGGCCGGATCACCGGCGATGTGGAGCGCGGCGACGTGGATTGGAGCAATGAGCTCACCGCGCACGTGCTGGAGCTGAAGACCGCCAAGCCCACCGCGGACATCCCCGGTTTCCGTGCGAAGTTCGCCGCCGAGGTGCGCGCCATCAACGCCCTGCTCGCCAAGCGGGGCCTGATGCTGCTGCCCACCGCCGCACATCCGCTCTTCGACCCCTTCACCGAAACGGTGCTGTGGCCGCATGACCACCACGAGGTGTACGAACTCTACAACCGCATCTTCGATTGCCGCGGACACGGTTGGAGCAACCTGCAGAGCGTACACCTCAACCTGCCCTTCGCCAACGACGAGGAGTTCGGCAAGCTGCACACCGCCATCCGCCTGCTGCTGCCCATCATTCCCGCCCTCAGCGCCAGTTCGCCCCTCCTGGACGGCAAGCCCACCGGCTTCCTGGACGCCCGCATGGAAGCCTACCTGCACCACCAGGAACGCCTGCCCCAGCTCATGGGCAGCCTGATCCCCGAGGCCGTGCTCACCGAAGAGGAATACTACCGCGATATCTTCGCCCCCATCGGCCAGGCCCTGGCCCCCTTCGACACCGAAGGCGTCATGGACCATCAGTTCGCCAACTCACGCGGCGCCATTGCCCGCTTCGACCGCGGGGCCATCGAGATCCGCGTGGTGGACATCCAGGAATGCCCCGGCGCCGACCTCGCCATCGCCGAACTGCTCACGGCCACGCTCAAAGCCCTCACCGAAGGGCGCTGGGTGAGCCAATACCTGCAGCGCGCCTGGCACCACAAGGACTTGCTGAAGCTCTTCAACAAGGTGATCAAACGCGCGGACGGGGCACGGATCAGGAACCGCGACTTCCTGCTGATGTTCGGGCTGGACCGCACCGAAGCCACCGCCCGTGAACTCTGGGCGCATCTCTTCGAAGAAGTGGGCTACAGCTTGAGCGACGATGCCCGCACATGCATCAGGCACATCCTGGCCCATGGCTGCCTGGCCGGCCGGATCCTGGCCAAGACCGGCCCCAAGCCCGACACGGCGAAGGTCATCGCCGTGTACAAGGAACTGGCCCAATGCCTGCAGGAAGACCGCCAGCTGGCATGACCGGCCTCTTCCTCAGCTGCGAACACGGCGGCAACCAAGTGCCTCCGGAGCTTCAGCACTGTTTTGCCGGGCACGAAGACGTGCTGGGCACGCACCGCGGCCACGACATCGGAGCGCTGGACCTCTTCCACCGGCTTGTTCCGCTGGCAGCCGCATCCAAGTTCACCACGCTCTCCCGCCTGTGCATCGAGATGAACCGCTCCGAGGGCCACCGGCAGCTCTTCTCCGCATTCACGCAAGAGCTGGGACCCGGCCCCAAGCAGCACCTCCTGGCCCTGTACCGCTCCTACCGCGAAGCGATCACCGGGGACATCCAAGCCCGGATCGCGGCGGGCACCACCGTACTGCACGTGGCGGTGCACAGCTTCACCCCGGTGCTGGACGGTGTGGTGCGGACCGTGGACATCGGCCTGCTCTATGATCCGGCACGCGCCGCCGAAAGGGCCCTCTGCCGCAAGTGGTCCGGCGCGATCCAACGCCGGAGACCCGGACTGGTGGTGCGCATGAACCAGCCGTACAAAGGCGTGTCGGACGGCCTTCCCACCGCGTTGCGCAAGGTATTCCCTACCCACTACGCCGGAGTGGAACTGGAGGTGAACCAGCGCTTCGCCAGCCACAACCGCATGGACCGGCAACTGGCGTCGGTGCTGCACGACAGCCTCGCTGAAGTGCTGGCGCAGGGGTGGTAGCATCGGCAGCCGCCGTCAACGCAGTGTTCCGCACCTTTGCGGCCCCGTCAACGATCCATTCATACCCTATGCGCACCATCCTTTTGCTCGGCGCCGGCCGCTCCGCCTCTTCCCTGATCCAATACCTGGCACGGCATGCCGCACAACAGCAGTGGACCCTCACCGTGGCCGAGCGCGACCTGGCCCAGGCGAACAAACTGGTGCACGGCGCCGGAGACGCCGTGCAGGTGGTGGAACTGGACGCCAACCAAGCGGAAGCCCGCGCCGCGCTCATCGGCAAGCACGACCTGGTGATCAGCATGCTGCCCGCCTTCATGCACATGGACGTGCTGCGCGATTGCCTGCGGCTGAAAAAGCACGTGATAACCCCGAGCTATGTGCCCGATGCCCTGTGGCCGCTGGACGCGGAATTCAAACGGGCCGGCCTCACGGTGCTCAATGAAATGGGCGCCGACCCCGGCATCGACCACATGAGCGCCATGCGCATCCTGGACCACCTGCGATCGCTTGGCGCGCGCATGGAGGCCTTCGAGAGCTACTGCGGCGGGCTGGTGGCCCCGGAAAGCGACGACAATCCATGGGGCTACAAGTTCAGCTGGAACCCGCGCAACGTGGTGCTGGCCGGCCAGGGCCCGGCGGCACGCTACATCCAAGAGGGCGAGCTCAAGTACATCCCCTACCACCGGCTCTTCCGGCGCACCACCCGCGTGGAACTGCCCGGCTTGGGCGCCTTCGACGGCTATGCCAACCGTGACTCCTTGAAATACCGCGGCATCTACGGCATCGCCGACATTCCCACCATGTTGCGCGGCACCCTGCGCAAGGAGGGCTATTGCGAAGCTTGGGATGCCTTGGTACAACTGGGTTGCACCGAAGACGGCTTCAACCTGGAACTGCCTGCAGAAGCCACCTGGGCGGATTTCCTCAACGCCTTCCTGCCCGCACGTGCCGGGGCCGGCCTGCGCACGGCCGTGGCAGACCATCTCGGCCTGGATCCCACCGGTGCAGCCATGGAGAAGCTCGAATGGCTCGGCCTCTTCGGCACGGGTGCCATCGGACAAGCCGGGCTGTCCCCCGCCGCCACCTTGCAACGCCTGCTTGAAGCCAAGTGGGTGCTGGGACCCGCCGACAAGGACCTGCTGGTGATGTGGCACCGCTTCCGGTATGCATTGAATGGCCGCAGCAAGGAGGTGCATGCCGCCCTGTCCGTCATCGGCCAGGACAGCATACACACCGCCATGGCCCAATGCGTGGGGCTGCCCATCGGCATCGGCGCCAAGCTGTTGCTCAACGGCCAGGTGCGGCAGCATGGCGTGCTGCTCCCGTTGGCACCGGAACTGTACAACCCCATCCTGGATGAACTGGCCACGTTGGGCATCGCCTTCCAGGAGCGCGCAGTGGAAGGCTGACCCCCCGCCATCCTGCCATTGGCCACACACCTGCGCCGGCCATGCGGGTACAGGGCCAACACGCACCGCCGCGCCTGCGTGCGCAATGCGGGCGCGACCCATTCCCGCGCTTCGCGCGTTGTACCTTGGAGGCCACCACGGTCCAAAGCCGCAGAAAGGTCGCCGCCCATGTTGCACTGGAATGAAGTCCTGGTCCGTTTGTCGCTGGCGGCCCTGTTCGGCGGCCTGATCGGCCTGGAACGTGGACGCAAGAACTGGGTGGCCGGGCTGCGCACACATATGCTGGTGTGCGTGGGCTCGTGCCTGATCATGATCGTCTCGGCCTTCGGCTTTGCGGACATCCTGGGGGCGCCGAACGTGCAGCTCGATCCCTCACGGATCGCCGCCCAAGTGGTCAGTGGCATCGGGTTCATCGGCGCCGGCGCCATCCTGTTCGTCAAGCAGGGCACCGGCACCATCCGCGGGCTTACCACCGCCGCAGGCCTATGGACGGTGGCCGCGATCGGGCTGGCCACCGGGGGCGGCCTCTACTTCGCCGCCAGCGCCACCACCGCCATTGCGCTCATGATCCTGTGGGCCTTGCAGCCCCTGGAACAAGCCTACCTCCGGAAGTACAAGCAGATCACCTTGGAGATCATCGCCGGTGCCGGACATGCTTCCCTGCTCAACGACCTGCTGCATCGCAGCGACCTGGAAGTGCTGTCCTTCAACCTGGAGAAGGGCGGCGAGGACCTCATCATCCAACTGAAGTTCGACAATAAGTTCCAAGGCCGCGTGGAACGGTTGATGAACGAGCTGAAGGGCGATCCCTTGGTGAAGGAGGTGTTCTGGACGCAGTAGGCTGCGGAGCGCTAGAAGTGCAGCTCCAGATCGCCCAACAACGTGCGGTATTCCGGCGTGAACCGGCCATCGGCGTCCTGTACCGTCAGTTGCTCCCATGCCGCATGGTTCCCATTCCTTGCGAACTCCACCAACATGCGCTTGGGTGCCTTGCCTGCCCGGTAGCACACGGCACAGCCCCGCGCCGGGAAAAACCCGTGTGCTGCAGCCACGGCAAGCACGTCATTCCAGCGGTCCAATGGCCAGACCATGCTCAGGCGGCCCACTTGCGCAAGGCAGTGTTCCACGGCCGCGAACAGGGCTTCCATGGAAAGTGGTCCCTCGTGTTTGGCGGTGGCCATGCGATCGTTCTTCGAGACGGAGTGCCCTTTGTAGAAAGGTGGATTGCACAGCACCAGATCGATCCCGGACGCCGGCGGCCACGTGCGTATGTCCGCCTGGTGTACCGTGATGCGGCCGTGCCAGGGGCTGGCCTGGGCATTCTCCCGTGCCTGCAGGGCGGATGCCCGATCCAATTCCACCGCGTGCACCACCGCCTCCGGGCATCGCTGTGCGGCGATCAGGGCCACCACGCCCGTGCCGGTGCCGATGTCCAAGATGCCGCGAACCCCGGCATAGCGGGTCCAAGCGCCCAGCAACACGCCATCCGTGCCCACCTTCAGGGCACAACGGTCCTGGTGCACGGTGAACTGTTTGAAGCGGAAGTAGGCGTTGGGCATCCGCCGCGTGGATCAATGCCCCCTGTAGAGCGCCACCAGGCCCGGCGGGGTACGCACCACCAGGTGCCCGGTGTTCAGGTCAATGCCTATGATCATTTCCTGCACCATGGGGATCAGGATCTCTTGATCGCCGTTGCGCACCACCATTACCGGGTTGTCCTCGGTGCCATCCGTGCCCACCACCTCGCCCAGCGCACCATGCTCCTCGTCCAACACGTGCATGCCAAGCAGCTCATCCGGGTCCAGGCTCTCCTCGTCCTCTTCCTCTTCCTCCACCGCTTGGGGTTCGTGGCCGGGCGGGGCGAACACCGGGGCATTCACCAGGAAGGCGGCGCCTTGCGGATCATCGATGTCCTCGAACTTCACCACGGCCCCGATGCGTGGGTGCTCACGGAAGTGCGCCACGAAAAAAGGCACCCGCGAACCGTCCAGCTCCACGAAGAGCACACCCAGGTCCTGCAGTTCACCGAATGAGGCTCCCTCCAACCGCAAGGCTACTTCGCCGCGGTGGCCCCAGGGTTTGCCCAGCGACCCGAGTGGGCGCAAATTGCCGTAGTTCATTGCCGGGGGTGAAGGTAGACCGGGCGATCCATCCCATCTCGAAAACAGCAAGACCCGGCACCTTGCGGGCCGGGCCTTGCGCCAAATCGGGTTTGTTCAGGCCTGCTCGGCGGCTTCGCCACCTTCGGCAGGGGCAGCTTCCCCTTCAGGAGCGGCGGCTGGAATGGAGGCGGCCAGCTTGGCGGTGAGGGCATCCGCGCGGTCGTGGGATTTCTTGGTCTCCACGGCCACACGCTCCTTGTAGGCGGAGGAAGCATCGTCGTTCAGGCGGGTGCGCTTGGCCTCCACCTTGGCCTGCTTCTCGTTCAGCCACACCTCAAAGCGGCGATCGGCTTCGGCCTGGTCGAAGGCGCCTTTCTTCACGCCGTTCTGCAGGTGGTTTTTGTAGATCACGCCGGTGTAGCTGAGGATGGCCCGGGCGGTATCGCTGGGCTGTGCGCCCATCTGCAGCCATTGCAGGGCCTTTTCCCGGTCCACCTCCACCATGGCGGGGGCTACGTTGGGGTTGTAGGCACCGATGCGTTCGATGTATTTGCCATCGCGCGGTGCGCGCTGGTCAGCCACCACCACGTGGTAGTAGGCGTTGCCTTTCTTGCCTTTTCTCTGAAGGCGGATGCGGGTCGGCATGTCGCTGTTGGTTTTTAAGTCCCTTTTCGTTCAGGGGCCGCAAATGTCGGAATTTTCGGCGAATTGGCAAGCCGTGGCTTAACCGGACCATCGTGCCGGGACCAGGCGGCAACCTGGACTGGTGCATGCACATGGCTTCCTTTAGCGGATGGGCACCAGCCGCCCGGTGCGTTGGCCATCAACCACAACGAGGTACAGCGCGGAGCTTTGCCCGGTAAAGCGGATGCCCTCACTGCGGCGGGCCGCACTGGTCACACTCCGTTCCAGCACCACGCGCCCGTGGGCATCGTAGACCTTCACGGTGTGCGGGCCATCGGAAAGGCCCAGCAGGGTGAGTTCCCCGGAAGCGGACCACACCGTTCGCAAGACCTGGGCTGTTGCAATTTCATCCTCCACCCCGGAGAATGTGCAGAGTTCGCCCGTATAGCGTACTAACCCCTTCATGTTCTGCGAAGTGCCAAGTGTGGCCCCGTAAAGCGAACCTTGGTAAAAATCGAAGGGCCCAAAGCTGTCAGAGAAGGGTTCGCCCTCGAACAAGCAGTACGCCCAGCCGTCCCAGGTACAGATGCCAGCCGGGGTGGGTTGGTGGTCCACGAACTTAAAGATGCCCCCGATGTACAAGAGGCCGTCACTCACCTTCAAGTCCCCGATGTCCGGCGAGTACTGGTCCGAGTAGTTGATGTTCTGCAGGCCCTCACCCGGTGGCCGCAACGAACTCCACTGCTGCCCGTTCCAGCGCATGATGCCCTGGCCGGCGTTGCCCGTGGCGTAGAAGAAGATGCCACCCACATACAGGTATTCTTGGTACTCCACCATGGTGGCCACACCGTCCTGGCCGCCCATCAGGCAGCCGTTGCACACGGGCACCCAGGCCGTGCCGTTGTACTGCAGCATGTCCTTGAGGGTCAAATCCTGGGAGATGAAATTGCCGCTCACCACCAGCTTCCCTTGATACCGGATGATATCCATCAGCCAGGGATCCGCATAGAGCGCCAGATCGGGCCAGCCTTGTACCGGCTCCCAGTGGGCGCCCACGCGCTTGGCCAGGCCCTGGCAGAACTGCCCGTCGGCATATTCGAACTGCCCCACGGCATAGAGCGTATCATCCACTACGCGCAGGCGTTGCACTAGGCCATGGTCCACCTGGTTGGTGAACGTACCATACGGATGCCAGGCCCCATTGGCGTAATAGGCGATGTTCGATGCGGTGCTGTTCCGCACATAGTCGAAAACACCGCCCACGAACAAGGTATCATGGTACACCACGGCAGTGCGGACATAATGCCCGAACAGGCCCAAGGTGTCCCAGGCCAGGCCGTTGTAGCGCAACATGGGCAGATACGCCGAATCATTGATCGTCATCGGCTGGCCCTGCACCGCCACCAGCAGCCAGTCGTGCAGGCTATCAGTGTACACCAGGCTCAAACTGGTCGGGTTGATGTCCGTGCCCTCCCATTGGGAAAAGGCGGGCGTCGCGGCGGCCAGAACCAAGGCGGACACGGCGGCACGAAGGATATTCTTGGCAGGCATGGCTCAGCGCATGGGCACCACCCGGACGGTGCGTTCGTTGTCAACCACCACTACGTACAGCGCGGAGGGTTGGCCGGCAAAGCGAATGCTTTCGCTGCGGCTGGCCATACTGGACACCCTCCGTTCCAGCACCAAGCGGCCTTGGGCGTCGTACACCTTCAGGGTGTGCGGGCCATTGGTGAGGCCCAGCAGGGTAAGCTCCCCCGTGGTGGACCAAGCCATTTGCAAGGCCCCATCCGGCCTGGCCCCCTCCTCCACCCCGGAGAACATACAAAGCTCGCCCGTGTAGCGTACCAACCCCCTCAGATCGGCCTGCGATAGCGGAACATTATCCGTGGCCCCGTAAAAGCTGCCGTGGTAGAAGGCGAAGGGTGCACAGCGATCGGCAAAGGGATCCCCCTCGAACAGGCAGTACGCCCAGCCGTCCCACGTGCAAATGCCCGCGGGCGTGGGTTGGTGGTCCACGAACCGGAAATATCCGCCGATGTACAGCAAGCCTTCGTGCACTTGGAGCTGATGGATGTCCGGTGAATACTGGTCCGAGTAGTTGATGTTCTGCAGCCCCTCACCCGGTGGCCGCAACGAGCTCCATTGCTGCCCGTTCCAGCGCATGATGCCCTGGCCCGCATTGCCCGTGGCGTAGAAGAAGATGCCCCCCACGTACAGGTACCCCTGGTACTCCACCATGGAGCCCACCCCATCCTGGCCGCCCATCAGGCAACCGTTGCACACCGACACCCAAGCATTCCCGTCATACTGAAGCAGGTCCTTCAGCGTAAGGTCTTGGGAGCTGAAGTTGCCGCTGACAATCAGCTTGCCTTGGTAGCGGATGATCTCCATGAGCCAAGGATCCGCATTGAGCGCCAGCTCGGACCAGCCGGGCACCGGCTCCCAGTGGCCGCCCACCCGCCGGGCCACGCCTTGGCAAAACTGGCCGTCCGCCGTCTCAAACATCCCCAGCGCATAGAGCGTGTCGTCGATGACCCGCAGGCGTTGGATGAGTCCTATGGATACACCATTGCTGAATGTGCCGTAGGGATGCCATGCCCCACCGGCATAGCAGGCGATGGACACTGCGGTGCTGCTCCTCACATGGTCGAATGAGCCACCCACGATCAGTGTATCGTGGTATACCACAGCCGTACGGACCAAATTCCCGAACAGGCCCAGCGTATCCCAATCCAGGCCGTTGTAATGGCATAATGGGAAATAGCCCGTGTCCTCCACAACGATTTCCTGACTCTGCACGGCCACCAGCAGCCAATCGTGCAGGCTGTCAGTGTACACCAGGCTCAAACTGGTCGGGTTGATGTCCGTGCCCTCCCATTGGGAAAAGGCGGGCGTCACGGCGGCCAGAACCAAGGCGGACACGGCGGCACGAAGGATATTCTTGGCAGGCATGGCTCAGCGCATGGGCACCACCCGGACGGTGCGTTCGTTGTCAACCACCACTACGTACAGCGCGGAGGGTTGGCCGGCAAAGCGAATGCTTTCGCTGCGGCTGGCCATACTGGACACCCTCCGTTCCAGCACCAAGCGGCCTTGGGCGTCGTACACCTGTACTTGGTGCGGGCCGTCCGCTAAGCCCAACAACGCCAGTTCCCCGGAGGGTGACCAAGACACCTGAAGTGCATCGGCCGCAGCAGCGACTTCCTCCACTCCCGTGAACGTACAAAGCTCGCCGGTGTAGCGCACCAGCCCCCCAAAGGAGGCTGGCGCGTTATCAATGGCCCCGTAAAAGCTGTCGTGGTAGAAGGCGAAGGGCGCACAACGTTCGGCGAAGGGTTCTCCTTCCAGCAGGCAATACGCCCAGCCGTCCCAGGTGCAGATGCCCGCAGGCACGGGCTGGTGATCCACGAAATCGTAGTATCCACCGATGTAAAGCAGGCCGTCGCGCACTTGCAGTTGATGGATGTCCGGTGAGTATTGGTCCGAATAGTTGATGACCTGCAAGCCATCGCCCACGGGGCCCAACGAACTCCATTGCTGCCCGTTCCAGCGCATGATGCCCTGGCCCGCATTGCCCGTGGCGTAGAAGAAGATGCCTCCCACATACAGGTAACCCTGGTACTCCACCATGGAGCCCACCCCGTCCATGCCGCCCATCAGGCAGCCGTTGCACACCGGTACCCAGGCATTCCCGTCGTACTGCAGCATGTCCCTCAGCGTGAGGTCCTGGGAGCTGAAATTGCCGCTGACTATCAACTTGCCTTGGTAGCGGATGATCTCACTCAGCCGAGGATCCGCATTTAAGGTCAGCTCGGACCAGCCTGGCACCGGCTCCCAGTGGCCGCCCACCCGCCGGGCCAGGCTTTGGCAGTACTGGCCATCCGCCGTCTCGAATATCCCGAGCGCGTAAAGTGTGTCGTCGATCACCCGAAGACGTTGGATGACCCCTATGGATACACCATTGCTGAATGTGCCGTAGGGATGCCATGCCCCATTGGCATAACAGGCGATGGAAACTGCGCTGCTGTTCCTCACGTACTCAAAACCACCACCCACGATGAGGGTATCGTGGTAGATGACTGCCGTAGTGACCAGATTCCCGAACAGGCCCAAGGTGTCCCAATCCAAGCTATTGTAGCGATACAATGGTAGGAATGACGAGTCCTGAAACACGATCGGTTGGCCCTGCAATGCCACCAGCAGCCAGTCGTGCAGGCTATCGGTGTACATCATTTTCACGTTGTGGTTTCCACCGGGGAGGCCCGCATTCTCCCACTGGGAGAAGGCGGGCAGTGCCAGGGCCAAGGCCATACCGGCCACGGCCGCGCGAAGGGTGTGCCATGTGTTCATGGCTCAGCGGATCGGCACCAGGCGGCCGGTGCGTTCGTTGTCCACCACCAACAGGTACAAGGCAGCGCTCCGTTCGTT
>JAGPDT010000129.1 GCA_018057455.1 Flavobacteriales bacterium
TCTTCCACCGCAGCTACCCCGGACGCACCCGTGAACAACTGGTGCTGCACAGCAGCACGGACATCGGCCCCTTGTTCCTGGACGGCATGGGCGACGGCATCATGCTCACCGATGCGGACCCGGGCCGAGAAGACCTGGTGTGCCGCACGGCCTTCGGCATCCTGCAGGCCACACGCACGCGCATCAGCAAAACGGAGTACATCAGCTGCCCCAGTTGCGGGCGCACCCAGTTCGACCTGCAGGCCACCACGGCCAAGATCCGCGCCCGCACCAGCCACCTCAAAGGCGTGAAGATCGGCATTATGGGCTGCATCGTGAACGGCCCGGGCGAGATGGCCGATGCCGATTATGGCTACGTAGGCACCGGCGCTGGCGTGATCACCCTGTACAAGGAAAAAGCGGTGGTAAAGCGGAACATTCCCTCGGAACTGGCCGTGGATGAGCTCATCGCCCTGATCAAGGAAGGCGGGGATTGGGTGGAACCGGAGTGAAGCGGCTTTCACACCTTCGCCTCCTTGCAGTCCAGATCCACTTTGACACGGAAGCCCTCCAGGTCTTTTCGGAAGGCGGCATTCCCAAGGTCTACTTCGCAGGTGGATCGGTTGCGCTGGTCCCGTTCGCGAATGCTTTTGGCACCGTTGAGGAAGCGGCAGATGGCGCGTTTGTTGCGCACGGTGAGGCCCGGCACGGAAATGCTGTGGCCCGCATCATCCTTGGCCACCATGGTGAAGTAAGCCGAGGTGCAATGCTTCACCGCGCCGGTGCGGATGTTCTCCGCCTCCACGCGGATGCCGATGATCATGGAACTGTTGCCCACGAAATTGACCGAGGCTTTCAGGGTGATCAACTCACCCACCTCGATGGGACGCAGGAAGTTCACCACGTCCACGCTGGCGGTAACGCAATAGTTTCCGCTGTGCTTGCTGGCACAGGCAAAGGCCACTTGGTCCAACAATGAAAGGAGGTAGCCCCCGTGGATCTTGCCGCCGAAGTTGGAATGCGACGGCAGCATAAGCATGGAAAGGGATACCACGGATTCTTCAACGGGTTTGTACGTTCCAGGCATGTAGGGGCTGGTCATGGGATTGGCCCGAAATTATACCATCAAGAACCACAGATCAATCCGATGTACTTGCCTCCGGAAGGCGGGGCGCTGACGCTTTTTCGGTCCTGGTGGTTGGTGCGGCCCTGTGGCAAAGGGAGTAGACACGGGTGTGGACCGCACGAGCCAGTGGGGGACTGCGCCTTGCCGCTGCCCTCGTTCCTTTTGACATGCAGTCCATAATGCCTTGTCGGTACAATGATGGAATCGGATTCCGGAATTGTACCGGCAGGGATTGCCCACGGCGGGATTATCGCAGCCGCACACCGCTTTGGGCAGAAGGAAAGTGTGGGCCGGCTTTCAACCTGCCCCCGGCCCCAGGTATTCCTTCAGCGCTTGCACATACCCCTCAAACGCCTTCAAGCCCTTGGCAGAAAGTAAGCACTGCGTATTCGGGTAGTTGTCCTTGAATGTCTTCTTTACGGTGACATATCCCGCGTCCTTCAGCTTGGTGATCTGCACGCTGAGGTTGCCGCGCGTGGCACCGGTTTTCTCCAGCAGGAAGTTGAAGTCCGCGCTTTCCACGCTCACCAACAGGCTCACGATGGCCAACCGCAATTGGTTGTGCAGCACGGGATCAAGTGGTGCGAAGGCCATCCTCTTTGCGCTTGAGCAACATGCCGGGAACGATGTAGCCGAACACCATGGCCAAACAGTATGCGGCCACAGCCACCAACGGATTTCCGCTGAAGGCCATGACCATGCCGGCCGCCCAGAACAGGATGCCGCCTATGACCAAGGGCTTGAAACGCAAGATTTGGCCGGTGAGGAAGGTGGGCACTGCGGTGAGCAGGGTGATGGCGGCGCCAGGGTCCCGTCCGGCGGAGGTGGAGGCGAATATCATCAACAACATGGTGATGATGAATGCGCCCCAAACCCAGCCTACCACCCGGTCCATCGGGTTGGCCACCGGCTCCTTCCTGCCTTGGCGGGCCCCTACGATGGAACTGATGATCCCGCCCATGATGCCGGCTATGCCCCACGCGGCGCCATGCGCCCATGCATCACCGGAGTTGCGCAGCAAATAGGTGCTCACCATGGCCGTGATGAGCAGTACCCCCCACATCAGAAAGTAAAAGCTCATGCGTGAGAAGCTGTTCTTGGCCTGCCCGATCATCGTCTCGATGAGCTTCAGGCTTTCCGCAGGGGTGAGTTCGCGTTCCATGGGGTTGGGTTTAGCGTAAAGTGACCACGAATGTAAATAAGTTTATAAAACAAACAAAAAACAAAGGTGAAATTTGTTCCCATGTCCACAACCATCCTTCTTGCCGGGGCCACCGGCTTGGTGGGCAGCGCCGTGCTGCCGCTGCTACTGGCCGATGCCCGCGTAGGCAAGGTGGTCGCCTTGGTACGGCGGCCTTTGTCCACTGAACATATCAAGCTGGAGCAGTGGGTGGGGCAGGACCTGCAGGATGCGCTGAAGCCCACGCCGGTGGACGCGGTGATCTGCTGCTTGGGCACCACCATCAAAAAGGCGGGCAGCCAGGCGGCGTTCATCGCGGTGGATAGAACGTTGCCACTGGGCATTGCACGCTGGGCGAAGGCGCAGGCGGTGCCCACCTTTTGCATCATCAGCGCCATTGGTGCCGATGCCGGCTCGCGCATTTTCTACAGCCGGGTGAAAGGGGAGGTGGAG
>JAGPDT010000097.1 GCA_018057455.1 Flavobacteriales bacterium
TGATGATGCGCAGGTCCAGCAGGAAATCGCGCTCCCGCACATAGTGCAGGTCCAGCGTGAGCTTGGCGGGCAACACCTCTTCCACGTAGGCCTTTTCCGGGTCCAGGGCCCTTGCCAGGAGCTCGTTCTCATCGATGTAGTTGATGCTGGCCATGCCGGTGATGCCGGGCCGCACCGAAAGCACGGCGCGCTGTTCCGCCGTGTAGAGCGCTACGTACTTGGGCACTTCAGGCCGCGGCCCCACCACGCTCATGTCGCCGGCCAGCACGTTCCACAGCTGGGGCAGTTCGTCCAGTTTCGTTTTCCGCAGGAAGTAGCCCACACCGGTGATGCGGGGGTCGCGCCCGCCGATGGTGAGCTGGCCCTGGGCCTCGCTGTCCGGCCGCATGCTGCGGAACTTCAGCAGCCTGAATTCGCGCCCGGCACGGCCCACGCGCACTTGCCGGAAGAACGCCCCGCCGGGCGACGTGAGGGCCACCGCCATGGCGAACACCAGCAACACGGGCAACAACAGCACCAGGACCACCAACGCGAACAGGATGTCGAAGCCACGTTTCACCATCGATCAGCCCATCACTTCACGCACGGCATCCTTCACCGCCCTGATCACGGTGTCCACCTGTTCATCGGCCAGGTCATAGTATACCGGCAGGCTGATCTCCCGGCTGTAATGCCTGTAGGTGTTGGGGTAGTCCTCCATCCGGTAGCCCGTATTGCGGTAGTGTGTCAGCAATGGCAAGGGAATGAAATGCACGTTCACGCTGACTTCCTTGGCGGAAATGGCGGCGATGATGGCATCGCGCTGCTCTTCCGTGGCCTTGGCCACGCGCAGCATGTACAGGTGGTAGCTCCCTTCACGCACGGCATCCTTCAGCAGGGGCCGGTCAATGGCCGCTTCCTGCGCAAAGCCCGCGTGGTAGCGCTCGCAGATGGCCTTGCGGCGCGGCAGGGTCTCGCTGTCATAGCGCTCCAGTTCCACCAGTCCGATGGCCGCTTGCAGGTCCGTCATGTTGCACTTCCAGCCGGGCGCCTCCACATCGTAGCGCCACGCGCCGGGCTTGGTTTTGGCCAAGGCATCCTTGTTCTGGCCGTGCAGGCTCATGGTGTTGAACCAGCGGTAGATCTCCTCCCCATCGAACGGTGGCGGCAAGGTGAAGGCCAATGCGCCACCCTCGGCGGTGGTGAGGTTCTTCACCGCATGGAAGCTGAAGCCGGTGATGTCCGCCTGGCTGCCCACGGCTTTGCCGCCGATGCGCGCGCCGAAGGAATGGGCCGCATCGCTGAGCACCAGCGCCCGCCCCAGCCGCATCTGCGGGTTGGAGCCGCCCACGCGCAGGTTCACCGCAGGGCTGAACCAGGCACAGCTGTCCTCGGCCACTTTCACGATCTGCGCCACGCGTGCGGGAAGGCCGCCGATGTCCACCGGGATGATGCACTTGGTGCGCGGGTTCATGGCCTGGCGCACGGCCTCGGGGTCGATGGTGAAATCGTCCAGCACGTCCACCAGCACGGGCTTGGCGCCCACGTGTTTCACGATGTTGGCCGTGGCGCAGTAGGTGTAAGCGGGCAGGATCACCTCATCGCCGGGGCCGATGCCGTACCAGCGCAGCACCAGTTCGGCCGCGTTGGTCCAGCTGTTCAGTGCGATCATGCGCTCCACGCCGCAATACGCCGCCAGGCGCTTCTCGAACTCCTTGGTACGCGGGCCGGTGGTGATCCAGCCGCTGCGCAGGGCCTCGGTGACGGCGGCGATGGTCTGGTCGTCGATGCGGGGTGGTGAGAAGGGGATCATGGCTGCATGGGATCCTTGCGGTGCTGGCCGCCGGAACGACGGACCAGCAGGGTGAAGAACAAGATGAAGAAGACCACGCCGGCCTGTACCTCCAGCACGGATTCAATGGCCCCGTTGATGATGAACAACAACGCGAATATCGCAAGGAAGGCATCGTTCCGTAGCAAACCGATCGCCAAGGGCACCAGCATCAGCGCGCACACCAGCAGCAGGCCGGGCCAGCCCAATGCCACGCCGCTCTGCAGCACCTGCGAATGGCTGTTGAGTTTGTGCTGAATGGCGGCGGTGGCGCCTTTCTCTTGATAGCACGCCATCAGCGCGTGCTTGATATCGCCGGTGCCGGCGCCCCATGGCGAAGCGGCGATGCGCTGCACGCTGCACGACCAGGCCACCAGGCGCTCGTTGCTGCTGGTCTCCACGGTGAGCAGGTCGGCATCACCACGTACCAATCGGCCCAGTGCGCTGGTGGTCTCGCCGATCCGGTCCGTTAGCACAGGCCCTATGAGGTACAACGGTACCGCCATCACCACGACCAGTATCGCGCCCACGCCCGGCCACGCGCCTCGCGGCAATTTGCGCATGGCGCGGATCAGCAAGACCGCAGTCACCAAGGCCAGCCCGAGCAATCCGCTCTTGCTGGTAAGCAGCACAGCATAGGCAAGCAACACCACCAGCCACCCACCGGCCCATGCCCTGGAGCGGCCGCCGGGAAGGTTGCCGTCAATCAGTTCCCAGCCCCAGTAGAACAGGGACCAACAGGCAAACCAGGCCATATAGCTCGGGTGGATGTAGGCCGAGAGGTAGCTCTGGGTGAAGCACTCCAACCAACCATTTGCGGCGAAACAGGTCCAGGCGGAATGAACGCTGAGCCCCATGGCCACCAACAAACCCAAGGACAGCGCGGCCATCGCCGGGCGCGGCAGATCACGGCCGGAAGGCTGCGCACGACCGGCGGCCACCAGCGGCACCAGCAACAGGCTCAGCTTCACTTCCAGGTCGAACAGACCGAAGTCCGTGTCCGTGGTCCAAGCCATGCCCAGCACGTGCAGCAGGTAGAACACCACCGGCAGCAGTAGTATTCCTTTGTCCTTCACGCTTCCAAAGGCAAGCACTTGCGGCAGCAACAGCACAATGCCCAGCGCCAAGGGGATCGGCACCAGCGGGCCATGCACGGGCAATGCCGCAATGGCCAGCAGCAGCGCGCACCGGCCCGCAAAAGCCGACCGCTCCTTCCAGGTGGTTGCGCTATGCCAGTCGCTTAAGTGCATCCCAGAGTTTCTTGCTGATCACCTCGCGGTCGAAATGTTCTTCCACATACCGTTCGCCGTTCGCGCCATGCTGTAGCACCAACGCACGGTCATCGGCATATTGCGAGGCCGCCCGGGCCAGCGCCGGTACGGATTCCGGCTCGAAGTAGAGCCCGGCCTGGCCTTGATCGATGAACAGTTCGCGCGCCTCGCCGTCCACGCCCAGCAACACCGGTTTGCGCAAGGCCAAGGCCTCGAAGATCTTGCTGGGGATGGCCCCTTTGAACAGGTCGTTGCGCAGCAGCGGAACCACCACGGCATCCAGGGAGCGCATCAGGGCCAGCAGCTCCCGGCGCGGCATGCGGTCCACGAAATGCACCTGGACGGGATCCAACTGCTTCTTCAATGCGAGCAGGCGCTCCTTCTCCGGCCCATCGCCCATCAGGATGAAATGGATGTCCTTCCTTTCGCGCAGCAGGGCGGCTGCCTCCAGCACCACGTGCAAGCCTTGTGCATGCCCCAGGATCCCCGCGTAGGCCAGCAGCAGGTCATGCGGTGCAATGCCCAGGCGGCCGCGGATGTCCGAAGCAGGCACCTCCCCTGCCTCCGCCAAAGCCGCGAAGTCCACGCCGTTGGGCACCCACAGCACCTCCTTCCGCGGAAAGCGCCCGCTGATGTCGCGCACAATGCCTTGCGTTTGCCCGGTGATCAACGCTGCGGCCCGGTAGCAACGCTCCTCCAGCCAGGTGCTGGCGCCGATCATGGCCTTGTTGGTGACCAGCCCCAGCTGCACCGCGCTCTCCGGCCACAGGTCGCTTACGTTGAACACCAGCTTGGCTCCTTTCAGCCGGGCCAGCAGCATGGCGGTGATGCCCAGGAACAGCGGCGGCGATTCCACCAGCAGCACGTCCGCCTTCTTCAGCCTGAACAAGCCCACCAACAGCGACGTGAACACAAAGGAGAAGTAATTGCAGAGCCGCGCAGCGATGCCCTTGCCGGCGGACACGAACAGCCAGGCGCGGTGGACGTCCAGCCCGTCCAGCACTTCCCTCGTGTGGAACTTGCCCCGGTATTCGGCATGGATGCGCATGTCCGGGTAGTTGGGCATGGCGGTGAGCACGGTGACTTCCGCACCATTGGCCTGCAAGGCCTTGGCCGTAGCGAACAAGCGGTTCTGCGGCGCACCGGTCTCGGGCGGGAAGTACTGGGTGAGAAAGATGATCCTCATGCCCCGGGCCCGTTGGCTTTGGTTGCCTCCGCAGCTTCCAGTTCCTGCATTGCTTCGGCATGGGTGATGAAGCTGTGGCCGCGTTCCTTCAGGTACATCAACAGCCACTCGTACCAAGCCTTCCAGGTGGCGAAGGCCGGACTGTAGTAGCGGTCGTGGAAGAGGATGCCCGTGTAGTTCAGGCCAGCCTGTTCCGCTTCCTCCAACTTGCCGATCGCGTAGCGCTTGGCGCCTTCCAGGTTGCGGCTTTGGTAGCGCTTGGTACCGTCCATGGCCCAGCCGTCCATGAAAAGCAGGGGGAACTCCCACATGCCGTGCGACCGGTACGGGTCGCGGACCCCTTGGATGGTGGCATCGAAGCGGTAACCCGTGGCGGCCAGCTTGCGGAACGTGGTCCCATCCTGCCGCAAGTAGTGCATGCGGATTCCGAAATCATTGCGGCCACTAATGGCGGCGAAGCGCCGGTATTCCTCCTGCATGGCCGCTTCATCGGTGTATGCGATCCCATGCACACCGGCCTCAAAGCCGCGCGCGATCACGCGGGGAACGTGCTTTTCCGCGTGCCGCAGCGGATAGGAAAGGCCCACGCCATTGGCCATGCCGAAGAAGAAACAGGAGCGGATGCCGTGCTGCTCATGCAGGTCCATCACCTCTTCGATCCGCTCCCAGCGGTTGTGTACCAGCCCGGCATAGCGCAACCCTACTTCCTTCCAGGAAATCTTGCCCAGCAGGTGCTCCAAATGCGCGCGCACCAAGAACTTGGGGATGATCGGGTCCTTCCAATGCTCCCACACGGTCATGTGGTCCACGTCGTGGCTGAGGATCACCTGCATGCTTCAGAACTGGTGGCGCCAATTGCGTTTGAGCAGCACTTCCATCAGGAAGGACGCGCGGTTCACGGTGTAGTACGGCGTAAGGACGGCCCCGAATCCACGGAAGAAACGCTCCACCTCGGGGATCATGCTCCCTTCCAGATCGAATTGCGGTATACCGCGTGCAACAGCTTCGCCGATGCAAGCGTCCACAGTGAGTGCGCCGGCACCGGCATGGCCGCCCGCCTTCACGTGGCCGCCCAGCAAGTAGTAGGCCCGCTGCGCATCCGTGCCGCAGAACGCAGCGGCCACCGCCTTCCCCTTCCACTCGGTGAGGAAGGCATAGCCTTGGCCGGAATCCAGGAATGCGGCGAGGATGCGGTCCACTTTGGCCCGGTCCAGCGCCTTCTCCTTGCGGTTGAAGGTAGCCTCGATCAAGGGCAGCACCTCTTTCCGGGAGGCGCTGCGTACCTCCACCCCGTCGCTCGCGGCCTTCTTGATCGCATTGCGGGTTTCGGCTGCATAATCTTTCCGCACCGCGTCAATCCCGGCCAAAAGGTCGATGCGGTAGGTGTAGCTCGGAATCACCTTGGCCCCGGCCCAGATGTACGGCTGCATGTCCGTTTCCCCGGCGGGAAAGCCCACGGTGACTACACCGGGCAAGCGGGCCAGGAACGCCGCGACCGCCGCGTGCAGACGCTTGGCATCGCCATTGCGCTTGGCCGGGTTGTTCGCGCGCAGGTCCGCCAAATAGGCGCAATGCTGAACGAAGGGTGGCTGGCTCCAGAGGGTGATGCGGTTGCGTTTGGTACGGGTGAGCTGGAAGGCCGCCACCATCAGGCCCTTGTCATCCAGCACGCCGAAGCGCTTCAGCACCCCACCTTGTATGGCGCGCCATTCCGGGCGGTGGAAGAAGCCCGCCTCCGGCCGCGCCGCGCAGAAGGCATCCCATGCCGCATCGGTGATCGGTTCCACCTTCATCGCTCCAGTTCGCGGTAAAGATCGACCAGCCGGTTGCTTTCGCTTTCCCAACTGTAGTGTTGTTCCACTTCCTTGCGGCCTGCGAGCGCTTTTGCCCTGCGGCTTCCCGCATCGGCTTGAGCCTCATGGATGGCGTTGGCGATGGTGGAAGGTTCCCGTGCGTCGGCGAACCAAGCGAACGGCCCGAAGGTGTGCCGCCAGAAGGGGAAGTCGCTCACCAGCATGGGCAGGCCGCTGGCCATGTACTCGAAGGTCTTGATGGGCAGGCTGATCATGTAGTTGTGTACGGGGTACAGCATGCACACCCCAAGGTCGGCGGCGCGCACGTGGTCATACACCTCGTCCATGCGCACTTGGCCCAGATTGTCCACCTGCGCCCATGCGGGCAAGGCCGCGCATTCCGCCCGGTAGGCTTCATCGGCCCATGGACCCAGCAATTTCAAACGCACATCCGGCAGGGTTTCCAGGGCCATCACCACTTCCTTGATCCCCCTGATGCGTGAAAGGCCGCCGACGTAGATCAAGGTGAACCGCTCATCCCGCTGCACCGTCTTCAACGACCGGTCGATAAGGGCCAGCACGGGCAGGTTGCGGACCACCTCCACCTTGCGGGCCTGTGCCGGATGGAGGCGCACGAGGTCCTCCCGCATGCTCTCCACCACCACCAGCACGCGGTCCAGCTTGCGGATCGCGAGGTCTTCGAACCAGCCGTAGCAGCGGGAAGCCAGTTTTCGGAACCAGGCAGGGCCGAGCCAGGTTTTGGTATGGATGTGGCCCCGCATGGACTCGTGCATGTCGTAGATCACCTTGGCGCCGCTGTGTTTTAGCAAGAGTGCGATCCACAGCAGTTCCGGATCGTGGACCTGGTAGATGGCGGCCTTCAGCTTTCGTGCTGCCCGGAAGGCCCGCCAAGCGCCTACGAGCGGACGCAACAGGCGTGAGTCCGGCACTTGCACCGGTATGATGTGAACGCCGCCTTCCGTGGTGGCTTGGCCGATGGGCGCGATCAGGAACACTTCAAAACCGGCTGCAGCCAGTGAGCGGCACTGCTTGAAAAAGATGCGGTCGTCGAACGCACCATGCACGGTGGTGATGTGGCAGACGCGGGTCATGATGCAGGCTCTTTTGACGGTCGTAGCCAAAGGAACAAGATGATCGTGAGGCCCCAGCCGTGGGTGAGCAGCACAGTGGGCAAGGCACTTCCGCTGAGCGCGAGCAGCGGGAACGCATTCAAGGCCACGGCCCATTTCCAACGCGGGCCGAAGATCCGCTGTACCATCAGGAGCACCAACGCCGTGATCAATCCTGACACCAAGAGGCCCCATGGCCCGAAGTTGGCATAGCCGTACATGAAAGAGGCTGTCCCCATGGTACCCGGAACGTGTTTCGCGGCCATTTCAGGATAGGCCAGGTCATACACCTTTTCGGTGTAGTCCACATACGGCACTTGGAGCACCAAGGCCAAGGGCCGCACCGCGCCGCCCCCCGCATACGGGATGTCCGATGGAATGAAGCTGAACCATTCCGCCACGGTCCAACCCGGCATGAGCAGCACCCTGCGGCCCACGCCAAACAAAGCATCCAGCACGAAGCCGTGCTCCTTCACCCCCGCATCTTCCGGAACCGCCCCACCCGTTGTGTCATGGGCCGGTTGCGAACGGAGTTTCTGTGGATTGGCGGCAGTGGAAAGCAGCACGGTGAACAACAGGAACACGAGCGTAAGCACGGAAACGGATTTCCATCGGCGATTGACCAGGAAGGCAGCCCACAAGGGAAAAAAAAGTGTGATGACAAAACTCTTCGCCAACAAGGAAGCAGCGTACAGCGAAGCGGAAACCGCCAACAACCAGAACAAGCGCCGGTGCTTGGACCAAGCAAGCAGCAAGGCCATTGGCACGAGTGCTTTGATCATGAAGTGCGAGCAATAGTCCATCAACAACGGGATATCCTCCCCGGCAGCCCGCCTGATGGCAACGATCCGCAAGTCATCCTGTTCGTGCATGGCCTCCCACAGGGGAATCCCTCCCATCCAAGACCAGTGGAGGACCATTTGAATGACCTGCGCGACAATTACGACCTGGATGAACCGGAGGATGTAGGGTGATGGCGATCTTTTTGGAACCCTGTTGGCCGGAACCATTCCATCGAGCATCACATACGCTGCCAACAAGGCACCCACGTACAGGGCCATTTCCGGCAAGTACCGCAAGCCGGTGCGTTCGGTAAGCCCTGCCAGAAGCAGGCATACCATCACCAAGTGCATGGCAATGACTCCGTGATGCGTCAAGGATGTTTTCATCCTGCAGTGCGCAATGAGCGTTCGTACCTGACCACATGCCACCATACCAAGGCAGCATAGCCTCCGTAAGCCAATACCTCCGTAGCGCTCAGCAAGGCCATGAACTGCGGTGCGGGCATGTGCTTGAACAAGGGCAGAAAGGCCAGCAACAGCGCATAGAAAACAGGAAAGAGCATGGCCGCCTTCACCTTGCCCATGGCGATCAACTGCGCGCCCAACGGGCTGCCCACCAATTGGGCTGCATAGCCCCAGATCAAGATCCCCGCGATGTGGCCGGCATACCGCCACTGTTCGCCAAGAATGGTCGCAAAGAGCGTTGCACCGAACAAGGTGACCACCAAAGCGATCAGCAGGGCAAAGCCCACCAAGGACCATGTGACCCGTTTCAAGTCAGCCCTGATGGGCAAGTGTTCCCTTACACGTGTGGCCGTGCGCTCAAACAACACCTGCCCGAGAGCCACGCTCACCATGCTGATCGGTACAAGCAGGTACTGCCTTGCGAAATTGTGCTCACCCACCACCTTCACATCAAAAAAGGCCGCCATGAAGAGCACCGCCATGCCCGAGGCCACGGCGTTGAGCACGGCGGGCCAGGCATTGTGCAGGGGCCAATCACGGAATCTGCGGAGCACCGCTTTGATCCGGCCCGGGTCCCATCCCCTGTCCAATGGAAAACGACGCCATACGACCCAGAGCGTGGCAATGGTGTACACCAGCCAACCGGCGAGGTAGCCGGAAATCAGGCCGTTTCGCCAAGCCGCCCATCCGAACAGCAAGGTGAACCCTGTGACCGCAAGGGATTGCAGCACTTTCTGGCGAGCGATCACGGTAAAGGCACGTTGGCGGAGGAGCCATTGCAGCAGGATGAGCTGCACGCCGCCAAGGAACGTCAGCACCACCAAGGGTACAACCATGCGGTGCAGGCCCTTGAGCGTGGCGGCCTGTTCCAAGCGCGCGCCAAAGGAAAACAGCAGCACAGCCGCCAGAGCAGTGGTGAAGCCCACCAGGACGACCGCGCCTTTCACCAGATCGCTGGCATGG
>JAGPDT010000098.1 GCA_018057455.1 Flavobacteriales bacterium
TCTCTTGGCTGTTCAACTGGAGACGGACGGTCGTGCGCTATGAGTTCCATGCCAAGAACTATCTGGGCTTCGTCCAGCTCGCCTGCATCATGCTTCTAAGCCGACAACTTTTTTGAGATGCCCTCTAGCGTTTGGTGATGGCCAGGTGTTCCATGGCCGCCAGCGAGCGCCATTTCTGCAGGTTCACGTACTGCGCGCCCTTCGCCAGTGAATCGCCGGGCTGCGCGGCCCAAACGCTTGCGATGTCTTGGCCCACACTGGCGGTGATCCGCTCGTTGAGGTCGCTCACCTGCCGGTAGCTCACCACGGTGAAGATGCCGATGAACAACACCGGGAAGAGGAAGAGCACGGCTTGGGAGCGGGGCATGCCGGACCTGTTGCGCGGCGGGGTGTTCGGTGCGGCCATGGTCAGGTGTCTTTGAAGGCTTGGTCGGACACGATGTCGGGATCGGCCAGGTCCAGTTCCAAGCGTGTGCGTTGCGGCGCCCCTTGCGCATCGGTTTCATCGATCTCCACGCCCACGGTAAAAGAGCCCCACAGCACCATGGGGAAACGGACTTCGCCACCCACCGGTGCCACCGTGCGTTGCGGCGGGTCGAAGCTGGGATGCAGGTGCAGCACCACCGGGCGGGTCAGTTTCCTTGCCGCATGGCTGCTGAACACCCGCAGTGTTACCCGGTACACGCCGGGCAGCAGGGTAAGCACCCTGTTGCCCGCCACCTCCACGTGGTAATCGCCATGGCTGCGCTTACCACCCCACTGGCCTTTCTGGGGGTCGTCCGCATCCGCCGCGCCCAACGGCCCATTCACCTCGCGCACACGCGTCGCATGCTTCACCCCCTGCTTTTGCGTTGGGGCGGCAGCGGGGGCTTCGGCCACCGGGTGTTCCGGCGGCTTGCTGGCTTGCAAGCGGGACAGATCGACCCCCGTGCGCTGGGCGATCGCCTCCTGTACCTGGTCCAGTTTGGCCAACACGTCCACCTCGGGCGGCAAGGTGGTTTGGCTGATCACCGGCTGCAAGGCATCCATCGCCTTGGCCGCTTCGGCGATGGACTGTTGCACGGCAAGCCAGTTGCGATGATCGGTGAAATCGCCCGGGCCATGAAGCTTCAAATGGTGCTCCACCACCAACCATGTGAACACCAGGAACACCAGCACGGGGAAGAGCACGATGAACCACACCAAGGCCTCCGGCACCGGAGGCGTCCACGTGGCGCACACGATCCCCGAGATGGCGTACACCAGCAGGATGAACAACGCGATGATGCCCAAGGGGCTCCGGGCCAGCGAGGGGGCAACCGCGTAGAGTCCGCCCGGCTGTTCCGTGACCTGCCGTGGATCCTCGGACCCACCGGGTAATTCCACCTTCCCCTCCTCAGGCATCCGGGCGGGTGTTTGGTCATTCAAAGTAAACACAGCGGAACCGCCGTTGCAATACCCGGACCCCGGAAACCGGGCGGCGGCCGCCTGCCAGGCAGCTGCAGCCTTCCACGCTTCGGCTTGGCGACCACCCCTTGCGCAAGCCTTGCACCGGGCAGCCCCCGACCTTCCAACAGGCCAGCGCATGGATGCCACATGGAGCATGCACCCCTTGTGGTGGCCGCGCTGGCCTGTTGGAAGGTCGGGGGCTGCTATTCCATGCCCGATCGACCGCTTGCTCAAGAAACCGACCTCTTGCTCAAGGCTACTTTCAAATGGGCCTTCGGCCCGCTTGCTTCGTGCCTACAAATCCGGCACCATGGCCCCCCTACCGCACAAAGACCAAATCTCCCCGTTGGAGCGCCTTCTAAGTCTCGGCTTCTGGGCCTGCATCGCCACGGCCTTCCTGCTGATCTTCCTCCTGGTGTTCAGCAACAGCGCCAACGCCCAGTGGAGCACCGACCCCGCCGCACCGCTCGCCGTGTGCATCGCCCCGAACGACCAGACTTCCTTGCGCGCCTTCGCCGACGGCAACGGCGGCTGGTACGCCTTCTGGCTCGACAAGCGCACCGATGGCCTGCTCGGCGAGGTTTACGGGCAGCATTTTGACGCGGATGGCTACGCCCAATGGACCGCGAACGGCAAACTGCTCATCAGCGTGCCCGACACGGGCATCAAGGAATTGGCACCCGTGCTGTTGGACAACGGCAACGTGCTCATCAACTACATCTACGGTCCGTCTGTTTGGCAGTTCTCGTTGCATACCATGGCCTTCGATGCAGCCGGTGATCCGGTGTGGGCCGAACCCACCGTGCTGGATGAGGCCGGAACCACCATGCTGGGCTTTGACCAGGTCACCGCGATTGCCACCGCTGGTGGCGCCTATGTGGGCTGGTACGACAACTACTTCGGTGGAAGCAACTTGGTGAACCTCACGCGGATCGACAACGACGGTACGCTGCCTTGGGGCGGAGAACGCACCATCGACCTGGCCTACTACGGCCCCTTCGAGCTGCACGGCGATGCGGCCGATGGCGTGCTGGTGCAATGGCGCACGGGCAACGGCGCAGGGGCCGCTCTCCAAGCCATGCGCGTGGACCCTACGGGGGCTGACCTCTGGCCCCTGAACGTACAAGTAAGCCCGGAAAACGCCGGACTCAGCTATGCTTTCCACACGGTGGAAACCGGTGCAGGCCCGCAGATCACCGTCTGGCGTGACATCAACGGCGACATCATGATGGCCCGGCTGGACATCAGCGGCAGCCTCACCTTCCCAACGGACACCATGCCGGTATGCACCTATGCCAGCTACCACGACCTGCCGAAGCTCGCCATGAGCGACGGCACCCTGTACGCTGCATGGGCCGATAACCGCCCGCCCGCGGCCAATGGCGATGTGTACCTGCAAAAGTTCGATGCCGACGGGGCACCGTTGTGGACCGTGGACGGCTTGGTGGGCATAAGCATCAGCACCAACTACACCACGCCGGGCCTGGTAGCATCTGACAGTGGCGCCGTGATCGCCATGACCGACGGCAACCTGGACGGTTACGTGGCCTTGCGGATCCGTGACGATGGAACACCGGCATGGTCCGCACTAGGTACGTTCTGCACATTCGACTTCCGCCCGTTCTACAATGAGCGGATCGAAATGCCCGATGGTGATGGTGGCGTGGTGAGCTTCTGGCGTAATTGGGCCGGCGACCTGCACGCCGCACGCATCGTCCGCACCGGCGTGGCCGCTGGTACCACCTCCATGGGCGAAGCCCGGCCAGCGCAGCACGTCATGGCCTATCCGAACCCCGCCCAAGACCGCATCACCCTCCAGTTCCCTTCGGGCGAAGTCCCGCTGGGCGTTGAAGTGATCGATGGCCTCGGCGCAATTCATGCCGCAGCCCTGCAAGGCGGCTCGATCTCCGTTGGATCGCTTGCCCCGGGCGCATACACGGTCCGCATCCGCACCCGCTCCGCCGCCTACACCGCGCGCTTCATCAAGGAATGACCCTTCCCCCGCCCAAGCGAAGCCAACTTGATGCATGACCACCGCGCATGAAGGGCCCACTCCACTGCAGATCCAGTACCGCTCCCTCAGCCCCGTGGCCGCCCCCTCAGTTCCGTTTGCCGCCTGGCCGTCGACGCACTTGCTTCGGTCCATCAACCACACGACCATGAGACACCTCCTGCTACCCAGCCTCCTCATTGCCATGCTGCTCTCCGCTTGCAAGAAAGAGGAGGAGACCATGCCGGGCACGCCGTTCGTGGGTCAGACTTTCGGCGTCCCCATCCCCGGCATATTCACCTGGGATGAAGACGCCACCTCGATGGGCTACCTACAGACCGATGACTTCGACGGGATCGTGTTCAGAGGCACCACCGGCAATACGTACCCGCTGAACGATCTGGCGGTGGACGACAACTGCCGCGTGGATATCATCGGCGACCATGCCCCCGATGGCCGTTTGACATACGGAGTACACATCCAGGGAACGACCAACTGGTGGGTGCCCATCTACGAAGGTGCTTCAGGGGCATGGCGTCTGGAGACAACGGACCTCGGTACGGAACAACTTCCGGATGCGGGCACGAACTGGCGTTGGATCCGGCACAACCTCGGTACCGTGGATGGAGATCCGGTGTACGCCATGGAGAGCTACGATCATGCGGGCCTGTTCTGGTCGCTGAATTTCCCGATGACCTGCGGCAATTGCATACGGCTGGATGTGGAGTCGGATATGGCCGACGTGCAGGGATTCATTTTCCGATAGATATGCCCCGAGCGAACGCAACCCAACATGCGGTGGTCGTTACTGCCCAACAACAAACACCATGAACCACTCTTACGCTCTTGCAATGGATCGCACCAAGTCCGTTGAGCGCATCAAACATATCGGCATCCGGTCTTGCTTGATCACTGCGCTCGTGCTGAACTTCCTGCTGGCCACCTCATACACCGCCAACGCCCAATGGAGCACCGACCCCGCCGCGCCGATGGTGGTCTGTAACGCTACCGGTGTGCAGACCGGCCTCAAGGCCATCAGCGATGGTGGCCACGGCTGGTTCACCTTTTGGATCGATCGCCGCTCGGCACAGGACCACGGGGAATTGTATGGCCAGCACGTGGACAGTGCCGGCTATGCCTCCTGGACGGCCAACGGGCAGTTGATCGAGAGCGTGCCGGATTCGAACATGACCGACCTGTCGCCCTTGCTGATGCCCGATGGCACGCTGCTCGTGGCGTACACTTACCAAGCCACCAACGGTTCAGGCAGTGTGATCAAGGTGGTTCGGTTGGATGCCGATGGGAACGAACTCTGGGCTGCTCCCGTGGAGATCGTCCGGGCCAGTAATGGCCCGCTCGGCAACATCAACAGCTTCGGCCGCCTGAAGACCCTGCTCAGCGGGGATTCAGCTTACATCGCCTGGTCCTACACCCCGCAGGGAGGCAACAGCCGCTTTGCCTACGAACGCATCGCCCCCAATGGCGGCGTTCAGTTCGGAAGCCCCGGCAATGGGGTGCCGAACACCGACTATTCCGGGCAGCTGAGCATCCACGACGACCTGGCCGGCGGGATCATCTTCGTGGCCCATGTCGGCATCGGCGCGCCGCTGATGGCCATACGCATGAATGCCGCCGGCACCGCCGTTTGGCCCTCCGGCTTGTTGGTGAGCACCAATACCACGGGAATGCAGTACCCCTACGCTTCGGACATCGCGCAGAACACCGCCATGGTTGAAAATGGCGAGCTGCTCACCGTGTTCATGTCCGGGGGCAACCTCCCCATGGCCCGGTACGACATGTCGGGCGCTTTCGTGTGGACACCCACGCCCTACTTCGCCTGCAATGAAAGCCACGGCCAGGTCGAGCCCCGGTTAGTGGTCCATGATGGGCATTTCTTCGTGGGCTGGGGCGATAACCGCCCACCCGCAAGCAACGAGGACATGTACGTGCAGAAGTTCGACATGGACGGCACGCCCCTTTGGGCAGCGGACGGCGTTCCCGTGATCCAGACCAACACGTACATCCCCACGCCGGACCTGGTGCCGAGCGACAGCGGCGGGGTGGTCGCCACCTTCGACGGCAACCTCCTTGGCTTTGCGGCCATGCGCCTGCGCAGCGACGGAACGCCGGCCTGGCCTGCACCGGTGCTGTTCAGCACCGTCGCCTTCAACCCGTTTTACGAGGCCCGGGTGGTGTTGTCCGATGGTGAAGGCGGCGTGGTGAGCTTCTGGGAGACGGCGGGCAACGACCTGTATGCCGCACGGGTGTATCGCGATGGTTCGTTGGACGGTTCCGTGGGCATTGCGGATCACACGAGCGCGCATCACATCAACGCTTGGCCCAACCCGGCCAAGGACCGCATCAACTTCCAATTGCCGTTGAATGAGATGCCCTTGCGCATTGAAGTGGTCGATATGCTCGGGGCGACGGAGCATGTGATCGCCGAGGGCAATTCCATTGCCACCAACCAACTCGCTGCGGGAGCCTACACGGCCCGGATCCACACGGCAGGCAAGGTCTTCACAGCACGCTTCATCAAACAATAACACCCCAACCGGGCGTGCATGGAACATCGCACCATGAAAACCCGGTTGCTTGCCGCCATCACCTGCCATGCCTTGGTTGCCAGCTGCAAAAAGGGCGACGACAACGCCGCACCTTCCGGCGGCGGCGGCGCCGATACCACCGGCAACAACGGCAGCGGACTGGTCACGGGTTGGTCGCCGGTGAAGCCTTACCCCATGGATGCGATCACCCTCACCGGCGGGCCGTTCAACACCGGCATCGCGCAAAACAGTGCGTTCGTGCCGGGCGATGCCTTCGACGTGCGATCACCATGGGCCGAGCGGAACATCCGGGCGAGGATCTGATCGGTATGCGCTTCGCTCCTTCTCCAACGCATCGTTTCCACAGCGATCCGCCGCACGCAAGCCCGCCACCGGCCGCCGCTAATTCTCAACCCGGATGCCCATCCTCCCCGTAGTGGAGGAAATGACGATGAGGTAAGCCCCCGAAGCCAGGTCCCGCGGCAAGGCAATGGCCTGTTGGTGCGGCCCTGCGGGTTGGACATGACCATCCAGGAAGGTTTGCAGCACGCGGCCTTCAAGGTCCAGGAGTTGGATGGTGATGCGCTCCTCCCTGGCCAGTTCGTATTGCAGGATGGCTTCACCGTGGATCGGATTGGGGAAGACCAACACGGAGTTGTCGGGAACGGAAAGATCGAGCAAGCCCACGTTGAGGTCGTTGAGGTAACGCACCACGGCGATGTCGTTGTCGGAACCATTGTAAGCGTAGCCTGCCGCCAGGATCTTCCCGTCGGGCTGAATGGCAACGGCATAGGCTTCATCATAGAGGGCGGCCAGGGGCGTTACCACCTTGCCGCCCACGCCGAAGGTGTCGTCGAGCGTGCCGTCCGCGTTGTAGCGTAGCAACGCGAAGTTGAAGAGAAAGCTGGTACTCGAAGCGCCCGCCAGCACGATCCTGCCATCCGCTTGAAGGGCCATTGAGTGGGCGGCGTCAGTCCCCACATTGAAGGATGTGGACACCCTGCCGTCACCGCTGAAGCTATTGTCCAACGTGCCATCCGTAAGGTACCGCACCGCGGCAAAGTTGAAGTTGTTGGCCACCTCGCCGTAGCCGGCCGCCACGATTCTTCCATCGGGCTGTATGGCCACCGCATAGGCCCAATCGGAACCCGTGCCCGAACCGGAACCCAGGTCCGTGCTTACCGTGCCGTCCGTGCCGAAGCTGTTGTCAAGAGTTCCATCCCCGTTGTACCGCACCACGGCGAAATCGGCAAAGGGCCCGATGGAATCCACCCCGGCCACAACGAGCTTGCCGTCGGGCTGCAGCGCAACGGCCAAGGCCCGGTCCGAACCCGCACTGATATCCGTGGTCACCTTGCCGGCCGTGCCGAAATCGTCGTCCAGTGCGCCATCGGCGGTATACCGGGCCATGGCGATCACATCGCCGGAATCTGTGTCCCAGCTACCGGCCAACACCACCATGCCGTCCGGCTGCAAGGCGACCGATCTGGCCACCGCGGAGCCAATGCCAAAGTCCGTGGTCACCGTGCCGCCCTCCCCGAAACTGCCATCAAGGGAGCCATCGGCGTTGAGGCGTACCAAGGCGAAGTCCGAAGTCAAGCCATTGACAGCGGACCCGGCCACCACCAGCTTTCCATCGGGTTGCAGGGCCACTGCTTGCGCCTGGTCATTACCTTCACCAACATCCACCAAGGCCACTCCGTTTGCGCCGAATGTGCTGTCGGTGGCACCATCCGCGAGGTACCGGACCACCGCAAACATGTAGTTCGATCCCAGGTACGTGTAGCCGGCCAGCACGAACCTGCCGTCGGGCTGTACGACAAGCGAAAAGGCATAGTCGGCATCGTGGGCAAGGTCCGTGATCACAATGCCGTCCGCATCCAGATCAGGGTCCAATGCGCCGGTCTGCGCCACCAACCTGCACGGCAGCGGGGCTGCCGTCACGGTCGCAAACAAACCAAGGATCAGGCTGTGGGCATCCATGGGCGATCGGTATGGAGGGGTCCTATCAAAGATAGCCGGGAACTGCTTGAAGTGTGCGACCCACCAGAGGGATACCCAGGGCCATCGCCTCCTAACGAGCCGCTGATCGGGTGCCGTCGTGGAACCGCCTTCGGGGTCGTGCATCCGCACCGCGGCTACGCGATGGTGACCATCACCTACAAGATCCGCGTTGCCGCACCATGAGCCGCACGCGCGCCAAGCAAGAAATCGATCCCGCCATGGTGGGCGCACATTTGGCCAAGCACGGCATCGTCCTGATCGGTGGCGGGCCGGACGAGGCACCCATGGCCTACAAGGACATCGCCCAGGTGATGGCCAGCCAGCGCGACCGGGTGGAGGTGATCGGCTCCTTCATGCCAAAGGTGGTGCGCATGTGCGGCGACGGGAGTCCGGCGGAGGATTGAATTGAACCGGGGTGATCGGCCGTGTTCCTTGTGGGCACGGCCGATCTGATTTGTCAAACGTCCATGACGGTCCTTCGCCGTGGTAGTCGATCGCGTACATTTCCCTGCGTCATGCCCTCCCTCAACGAAGCTATCCTCGCCCCCTTCCGCAGGCACCTGCTCGAAGGTTCGGGCATGGATGGCGCTCACTTCGACCAAGCCGCGCAGCACTTGCGCACCGCCCATTTCAACAAAGGCGAAGTGCTGCTGGAGATCGGCGACACCTGCAAGTCCGCCTTCCATGTCACCCACGGGCTATTGCGCGTGGCCACCTTGAACAGCGACGGCAACGAGCACATCGTGCAGTTCGCGCCGGAAGGCTGGTACGCCTCGGACCGCGGCAGCATGTACTTCAATGAACCTTCCAAGCTGCGCATCGATGCCATCGAGGACAGTTCCGCGGTGTTGATCGGCCAGGGCTTCGTGGATGCACTTTCCGCCGCCAGCGAACAATTCCGCAGCTACAACGCCACCTTGCTGCACAACCACATCCGCCACCTCCAGGACCGCATCTCGCTCCTGCTGGGCGCACGGGCCGAGGAGCGCTACCAGACCTTCGTGGGCATGTACCCGGACCTGCTGCTGCGCGTGCCGCAACGCATGATCGCCAGCTACCTCGGCATCACGCCGGAATCGCTGAGCCGCGTGCGGAAGGAGTTGGCGGAGCGGAATTTCAAACCGCGGACGGAGAGGAAGTGAAGAAGTGAGGAGGAGAGAAAGCGCTTCACCTCTTCTCTTCGTCACCTCGTCACTTCGTCACCTCTTCACCTTATCACTACTTCATGTTACGTACCCTAGGTCAATGCACCGCTGCAGGCCCCCGCCGGACCTTTGCACCACGCCTGACTTGTCCAAGTCTCGAAGCCCGAAGATCATGTTGAGGATTGACGGGGCTTTCAGGCCGCTCTTCACAGTCATTTCGCCATTCGAAGCCCTGAT
>JAGPDT010000130.1 GCA_018057455.1 Flavobacteriales bacterium
GGAAGGTGTCCACGGCGGCCGTGTCGGCAGCTTGGGCTTTTTCGGGCGTTGTTCCACCGCCGCCACAGGCCATCAGCAGGGGTAGTGCGAAGAGGGAGCTCAACAAACGTTGCATGTTCGGCTGGTTACAGGGCGGCGAAGATAGCAGCGGGCCTTGCCCCGCTCCGGCCGTTCATCACAAGGGCCGCCCACTGCCAGGCCCCGCCCCGGCACCGGCCATCTGCTTTTGCAACTTGTGATAGGCCGCCAATTGCCGGTTGTAGCGCCTGATGTCCGCCGGGGCCAGTTCGGCCACGTGCCGCAGGTCCATTTTGTCGCTGAGGTCGTGCAGCTTCACCCGCACCGCAAGGTCGTCCTGTGCCACCCGTTCAATATAGCCGGTGTAGTCCTCGTCCGGCCTGCGTGAAATGTGCTCCAACGCCTTGAGCACACGCGGCGGAAAACCCTTCAGCTCCAGGTCGGCCGTGGTGAAGGTGGAACGCTCCAGCACATCATGCAAGGCGCCCAGCAGTTGCTCCTCCAGCCTGTTGCCTGCCATCATCACCCGCAGCACGTGCAGGATGTACAGCTTGCCCGCCCGGTCCTTCTGCCCTTTGTGCACCTTCACCGCCAAGCGGATGGCACGTTCCAGCAGGCGCTCCTCCATGGCCCGCTACTCGCCCAAGGTGATCCGCAGGTCCAGTGCCTTGGGGTCTTTCATGATCACGCTCCAGTCGGTGGCCAAATGCAGCTCCCGTGCCCCTTGGTCCTCCCGGGTCACCCCATCGGCCAGCTTGGCCCCGGATATGTCCTTGGCGAACTTGAAGCTGTATTTGTAGTGCATGCTCTTGAGCACCTCCGCCATATCGGCCGCGGTGCTGTCCGTACCGGCCATTTCCTTGCCCATGGCCTCGGCGTAGCGGTTGTTGGTGCGCACCAAGGTGGCGCCTTCCCAAGTGAAGAAGGTCTGCTCCACGCCGGTGCTGTCGGGCATCAACACGTTCAAGGCGCGATTGAGCGCGGCCACGTCGGCAAAGGCGAACGAGATCCGCTCCACATAGCCGTCCTTCTCGCGTTTCAACTTCACCTTCTTCACGCCGTCCACGTGCTTCAGCTGGGCCACCTTTTCGCCCGAACCGGACTCCATGAGTTCCCCCTTGTCCTTTCCGTCCCCGAAGCTCTTCATCATCTCGGCCATCTGGCTCAGGTCCACCACGTATTCCATGGTGCCTGAACCGTCCTTCTTGAAGGTGTAGTTCTCCTCGATGGTGAGGCAGCCCGAGGCCAACAGTACCAAGCTCATGGCGGCCCAGGTGCGGCAGGAACGCAGGAAGTGGATCGTGGGGTTCATTTCCGGTGGCTCTTTGTTGGCTCAAAGGTATTCCGCCCGGCGGTCCACGGCGTGTGTAGGTGCCCGGTACCGGCGTGGTTCCACCCGGCCCGGAAATGGACCGCACAGGGCACTGCCCAGGCACGGACCGATTGGACCATGGACCTATTCGACCCCGACTTCCGCAAAAACGATCCGTGCATAGTTGTCCTTCTCGTAAAGCACACCCAGGGCATGGTTGCCGGTGCGCACCAGGTCCGAATAGGCTGTGTACGCCCCCTGGTGGTTTTCCGGCGCCTCGGCGATCATCTTGCTTAAGTACCAGGTCTTCCCGCCATCCTTTGACAGGCGCAAGGTGAGCTTGTTGCGCGCATTGCCGTCCGCTGCATTGCAATGCGCAAGTATGAAGCTGTCGTCCTGCAACCAGGACAGCACCGAGGCTTGATTGACGGGGTCGGGCAACTGCGGGTCGGGCCCGGAGGAAACCCATGAGCGCCCGCCATCCTGTGAAACGGAAATGATCCGTTGCCTGGGCCATAGGCGCTGGTTGCGCGAGCTCATGTACACCGCATCGGTGCCGATCTGTGCGGCCGTGGATTCGTTCGTTCCGGCATACGGCACGTTATCAGAAAGGTGGAAGCTGCGGCCATGGTCATCGCTGTAGTAAGCATGGGCGTTCCAGTCCTTGTTCCCCGGTTGCGGGTCGCCGGCGTTGTGGTTGGCGGCGATGTAGAGGCGCCCCTTGTGCGGGCCGGTGATGAACTGGAAGCCGTGGCCGGGGGTGTTGGCATAGGTGCGCCAATCCGCGGGGAAGTTGTACGCAGCGTTGAGCCGGGGCTGTTCGGGGCGGTGCACTTGGGCGGTGATGTTCACCGGTGCCGACCACGTGGCGGCGCCATCGGTGCTGGTGATGTACCACACCTCGCGCAGGCCCTTGCCTTGGCGCACATCATGCTCGTGGGCGTTGCCGGTGTTGTAGAAGAGGAAGATCCGGCCATCGGGATGGCGCGGATCGAGGAGGTCCACCACAGGTGCCGGGTTGCTGGCCTGCAGGGCGTGGTTGTCCACGGCCGTATGCAGTGCGCCCCAGGTTCTGCCGCCGTCGGTGCTGGTCTTGTACACGATGTCGTTGTCGCCGAAATCGGCGGCGTTGTGCACGCGGCCTTCGGCAAAGGCGATCAGCACGCCATTGTGCCGTATGATCGCCGGAATACGGTAGCTGGCATAGCCGTGGTCGCCGGAACGGAAGACGGTGGTTTCCTGGGCCTGGAGGGAAAGCGCGGGGTTGAAGATCTGCAAAGCGAGCGCGTAGGCTACTGGACGCACAGGCCATGGTGCCGCACGCCTCGCACCTCGACGCAAGTTGTTCCCCGGGG
>JAGPDT010000033.1 GCA_018057455.1 Flavobacteriales bacterium
GTGGAAGGCATCGATTGGATCCGCCTTCACTATGCCTTTCCCAGCGGCTTCCCCATGGAAGTGCTGGATGTGATGCGCGACCGGGCCAACATCTGCAAGTACCTGGACATGCCCTTGCAGCATGGCAGCACCGCCATGCTCAAGCGCATGCGGCGCGGCATCACCCAGGAGAAGACCGAAGCCTTGGTGGCCACCATCCGCGACAAGGTGCCCGGCATCGCCCTACGCACCACGCTCATCGCCGGCTTTCCCGGTGAAACACAAGCCGACCATGAAGACAGCCTGCGTTGGATCGAGCGCATGCGCTTCGACCGTCTTGGCTGCTTCACCTACAGCCACGAGGAAGATACCCATGCCCACACCATGGAGGATGATGTGCCCGCCGACGTGAAGCAGCAGCGCGCCACCGAAGTGATGGAGCTGCAGGGCGGCATCAGCTTTGAACTCAACCAGGCCAAGGTGGGCAAGACCTTCAAGGTGCTCGTGGACAAGGCCGAAGGCGCCCGCTACTACGCCCGGACCGAGCACGATTCACCGGAGGTGGACAACGACGTGCTGATTCCCACCTCCGCCGGGCATCTGCGCATCGGCGACTTCGCCGACGTGCGCATCACCGGGGCGCGGGAGCACGAACTGGAGGCCGTGCCGGTGTAGCCTACGGCATCGATCGGCCGGGCATGGTGCATCTTTGCCCGCATGCGTGCCTGGTGGACCGTTCCGGTATTCGTGTTGCTCAGCTACGCCGTGGAGGCTCAGCACTTCATCGATCTCTCCAAGGTCGGTCCCCTCGTGGTTCCGGAAGGCATTTTCCTGGATTCCGTGATCACCGGTTTCAGCGACAGCTCCAGTGTGGGGGTCGTGATGAAAGGCATGGGCAACCGACGGGTGCCGGCGTTCATGGCCAATGGCATCTCCGCCTCGGTGGAGGGGCTGCTCAAGCACGGTGAAGCCGCTCCGGGTGTGCTCCACTGCACCATGCGCATCAACGCCTTGGAAGTCGAAGAACTGGCAGAGGCTTTCTCGGAGAACTGCTATTGCGGATTGAATTTCGAACTGCTCACCTCAACGGACAGCGGCTGGTACAGGATCTTCGATCACGCCGCGACCACCATGCTGAAAGGTGGAATGGATGCCACGGCCCAGCAGGAGGCCAATGTGGTTTCCGCTTTTACCAAGGGTTTGGCCGCCTTTTCCGCTGCCCGGCAGGCGGGTCGGCTTAGCCATGCCCGCTTGCCCGCACCGCCCAAGGCCGGGACCTTTGATGGAGCCGATCGCAGCTATGCCGTGTTGGAAGCCGGTGCTCCGGCCCATGGTATTTACACCAACTTTCAGGATTTCCGCGATCAACGACCGGATACCACCATTGGGTTCACGCTCAAACCGGCCGGGGCCGATCCCCAGGCCATGCCGCTGATGAAGTTGAAAACAGATAAAGGCACCCCAGTACCGGAAACGATCTGGGGGGTGAGTGACGGCCGCCGGGCGTACATCAACTTGGAAGGAAAGTATCTGGGGTTGGAACGGTCCGGCCGTGCGTTCACGTCGGAGTATTCGCTGCAACGCGGCAGCGGCGCCGTGGGAGTCGCCATCGGTGTGTCCTTCGGCCTGATCGGTGCGGCCCTGTACATGGCCGCATCCACTCCCCGTGCCATTTCCGTCCAACTGGACCTGCTCACGGGCACGCTCAAACCTGTGAAGGCGATGCAAGCGTATGCCGGTGCAGCCGAGCCCACCAGTGATCACCTCTTCCTGTATAGCCGTTTTTCCGCAGTGGATACGGTGGTGGAGATGCTCGTGTACGGAGGACATGAAGCCGACTTGGTGAGTGATGGCCATCACTTGCTCGCCTTGGTCCCCAGGCCGGATGAGGTTCCTGTGTCCTTCAGGGTGGGAACAGATGAACCGGTGACGATCCACATCAATGCCTCCACTACCGGCACCGATCCGGTGGTGTACTTGTTGAACGCGCGGAAGGACGGCCGTATCACCGTGGACAAGGTGAATGCCGAAATGGCTGCTTCCATCCTCCGCGGGTTGGACCCTGCCAAGGAAGTGAAATAGCGCTGGAAGGGGGCAACCTACTTGATCTCGCCCGCGGCTATGCGCCGGGCCTTCTCGATATCCCATGAGCCATCGCGCATGGCCCCGAAGAAATCGCCGATCATCTTGCGTTGACCATCATTCAGCCGGGCATCGGCATGGGTCCAGGTGTAGCTGTCAAGCGGCATCTCTTTTTTCTCCATCATCTCCATCACCTCCTTGGCCTGGTGGTCGCGCTGGTAGGCGGGCACCGTGCCCCAGGTGGTGGCGTCGAAGTGTTTGCGGCCGTCCTCGATGTGGTCCGCCAGCCACCAGTTCACCGGGGTGATGTAGGCATACCACGGATAGCGCGGTTGTCCGCTGTGGCAATCGTAACAGGCCACGCGCAGCAGGTGCTCCACTTCGGCCGAAGGCCGCGTGAGTGCGATCAGGTCGGCACCGGTGTCCACCGCCTCGGCAATGCGGGCCGGGCGGAAGAATTGCGTCAACAGTAGGATACCGAGCAGCACGTAGAATAGTTTTTTCATCTTCTGGCGGTTTGTTTCCACCAATCTACCGGGCCTTCACGCCAGGGTGGCTGACCATCGTCACCGCTTGTCGATCTGCAGCACGATCGCCAACGTGTTCCGCTCCGCCGGTGCCTGGGCCCCGAAGGTCTCGCCTTCGCTGTACCGCGGGCGCTCGGCTGCAGTGAGCTCAACGCCCAACACGGCCGCCAACTTGGCATCCAGGCCTTGCGCCGCATGGGTCTTCATCGCGTCATTGATCTTCGGATAGTCCAGCGGCTGGTTGGCCAGCAGGATGGCCATCACGTCCATGTCGCCGAGGTCGTCCGCCGTGAGGCTCTGGTCCTTGGGGAACACCCGCGTGCCGGTGATGCCGCAGTAGGGCGAGTGCTTGGGCGTATAGGGGAAGAGCACGTAGGTGCTGCCGTCGGTCTCCTGCCCGAAGAGGTAGGTGTAGCACTCGGCCTGGTTGGTCACCTCGATCTTGAAGCGGTCGCCCTTGCGGATGGGGGCCACCGTGCGGAACACGCGGCCTCCCGCATGCCGCAGGGCAATGTGGCGGCCGGAGGCCTTGCCCGAGGCATCCACCAGGGCCAGCCCGAAACGGATGTCGAACTCGGCCGGTCTCACATCCACGCCTTCCCCTTGCGGATATACCGCGTAGGCTTCCTTGGCGAAGTGGTCGAAATCGCGGTAACGCACCCAAGCGATGCCGTTGGTGCCCCATGCGGGCCCCCAACTGTTCATGATCTGGAAGGCGCCACCTTCGGCCTCGCCCTGCACCTTGTAGTCGTCGTAGCCGATCACGCACATGGCGTGCCCACCGAAGCCGGCCATGCGGTAATCGTTCTGTGTGGGTGTCCACAGGTCGCGTCCTTCCATGTCCTGCATGAAGCTGCCGCCCACCAGCATGCCGATCACCACGGGCGCCCCTTGGCTGAGCTGCTGTTTCATGGCCAGCATATCGGTGCGTTGGTCGTCGCCGTTGTAGCTCAACCGCTGGAATCCTTTGATGCGGTAGGGCAGGGCCTGCTGGCGTTCCCCGGCCGAGGGCTGTTGCTGGCAGCTTTGGTCCGTATAGCCGAACTGGCTGAAGGGGAGCACGCCGCCGGCCTTCATGGTCTCCATGGCCTTGAAGATGTACGCACCTTGGCAGTCGTTGCCGAGCTTGATCTGGTTGTACAGGAAACTGGGGCTGAACACCGTGGCGTTCGCATCGGTGCCCACGGCCTGAGCCTGCACGATGGTGCGCGCGGCATACGCACTGGCCCAGGCCACGCAGCTGCCCTGCTGGCCCTGGTTGAGGCGCTTGGGTGCGAACGGTTCCAGGCTCACCCGCTCGGGAAGGGGGGCTTTCACGTTATCGGCCAAGGGTTCGTACACCTCCGCCTTGTCGTACAGGGCCGGATCGAAGTTGGCCCCGCGCACGGTCATCAGCTGGCTCACCGCATCGGTGAGGCCACCGCCCCCGGAGGCACCACCGCAGTTGCCGCCAAAGAAGTAGTACAGCCCGAACAGCACCACGCCCACCAGCAACAGCTTGGGGTTTTTGGCGAACAGGCCGATGAGCATGGGAGCCAAGTTGCCAAGCCCACCACCACCACCGCTTGGGCGGCCGGGCCGAGGTGAACGGTTGGGTCCTTCCTGTCCGGCATCGGGGGTCATTCGTATGGGCATCGCGTGAAGTGTCGGGGTGGCTGGTTCAAGGCCTCCAAAATAGTTCCCCGTCCGCTCGCAGGGCTCACTTTGCTTTGGACCTCGCCCTTCCCTCGTCGGCTACCTTCGCGGCCCATGCAGCGCATTGCAATCCCATACGGCGATACCGGCCGTTTTTCCCCGCTCATTGCCGGCTACCTGGGCGATGCTCCTGACTTGCGGGAGTTCTATCAATGGCGCCCGGACAGGGCCGGACTCGGTGGAGCCTTGCACGCACGCTCCATGGAACCGGCCGCAAGGGCTGTGCTCTGCGACGCGCTGGAACGCCAATACGGCGGAATGGAAATACAGCCGCAGGTGCGTGCCAGTCTGGACGCACTGAGGCACCCCACCACCCTCACGGTCACCACAGGCCATCAGCTCTGCCTGTTCACGGGTCCCTTGTACGTCCCCTTCAAAGTGCTCAATGCGGTGCGGCTGGCCCGGGATCTGTCCATGCCCGGGCGTGCCGTGGTCCCCGTGTTCTGGTTGGCCACGGAAGACCATGACCGGCCCGAGATCGACCACGTGTTCATCCACGGACAAAAGGTGCAATGGCCCGGTGAGTCCGCCGGGGCCGTGGGCCGCTTGAAGCTCCAGGGCATGGCCCAGGTGCTGGACCAGGTGGACACCCTGCTGGGGCCAGGCACCCATGCCGATGACCTGCGCCAACTGCTGCGCCGATGTTACCGCCCGGAGCACGATCTGGCCAGGGCCACGCGCCTCTTTGCCGATGCGCTCTTCGGTCGCTTCGGCGTGCTGGTGCTCGATGCGGACGACCCCGCGCTCAAACGGCGGTTCGTCCCGCACATGCGCGAGGAGCTGCTCAACCAGGTGGCGGCGCGCAGCGTGCAGTACGCCAGCAACAAGCTGCCCGCGTACGCACCGGTGCAGGCCCATGCCCGCGACATCAACCTCTTTCATCTGCGCCCCGGCCACCGCAGCCGCATCGAATTGCGGGGTGAGGGCTTCGACGTGTTGGACGGCGGGCCCTCCTTCAGCCTGGATGAGCTGCTGGCCCAGCTCGATGCACACCCCGAACGTTTCTCGCCCAACGTGCTGCTGCGCCCGGTGTACCAAGAGGCCATCCTGCCCAACATCGCGTACGTTGGCGGTGGTGGCGAGCTGGCGTATTGGTTCCAGCTCAAGTGGCTCTTCCAGGCGCTGCAGGTGCCCATGCCGGTGCTGATGCTGCGTACCTCCGCCGCTTTTATCTCCGCGAAGGACATGCGCACGCTGGAGGAATTGGGCATTTACGTGAAGGACCTGTTCGCACCGTTGGAAGATCTGCGCAAGCGGCTGGCCGTGGAAGGGGCCTCCTTTTCCACCGGAGTGGACGAGGAGCGTGAAACGCTCCGGGCCTTCTATGCCGCCATGCGGCAGCGTGCAAGCTCGGCTGATGCCACCTTGGCTGCCGCCGTGGAGGCCATGGAAGCACGCGCTCTGCACCAGCTGGACCACCTGGCGAAGAAGCTGGTGCGCACCGCCAAGCGCCAGCAGGAACTGCCCTTGGAGCGCCTTGCCCGGGTGCACGGCCACCTATTCCCCGGCGGCGGCCTGCAGGAGAGACGCGAGAACTTCATGCCCTGGTATGCGCGTGAAGGCCCGGGGTTCTTCGACCGGTTGCTCGCCGACCTGGATCCCTTGGACCCGCACTTCAGCGTGCTTCCAGCGTAGGTGCACCAGGCCGCCCGCTCATTGGAGCACTTCCTTCAGCTGCTCCAGGATGCGCCGCTCATGTTGGCTCCGGTTGCCGAAGGCATCGGCCACGGCTTGTGCGGTGCGCAGCACCATGTTGCGCGTGCTGGCGTCGAACAGCCCGGCTTGCCCGGCATGCACCTCCTTGAATCGTTCAAAGGCCTTGTCCGCGCCCAGGCCCGCGTCGTTGGCGTGGTCGAAGCCGATCTCGATGTAGTAGGCCAGGTCGGTGCCCGCTTCGTCCTGGCCCGCTTCCACGGGCATCCATTGGTTGCGCACCAGTTTCTTCAGTTGGGCGGATTCCTCCGGTGATACGCGCCCGTCGCTCGCCGCAATGCTGTAAAAGAGGTGGCCCAGGCCTGCATACACTTGTTCCTTGCGTTGGTTCATGGGGGATGGTGTTGGTCGCTCTGTCAATGCAATGCACTTGTCTGTACAGGTGTACTTGGGACAAGGTCGCTACTTCCTTTTTTCCCGGAGGTGACTTTTGTCGCCTCCCCACCGGCGGTCCGGGCCTAATTTTCGCAACACCGAAGAACACATGAAGCACATCCTGCTGCCCACCGATTTCAGCGATACCTCCAACAAGGCGGGTGCGTTCGCCTTGCGGCTTTTTGGTGCCGGAGAAACCCGGTATACCCTGCTCAACGTGTACCTGAAGCTGGCCTACCGGAATGCCCTTGTGGCGGGCACGCACGACACCGGACGCGCCTCACGCAACGGCCTGCGCCGCGTGGAGCGCCGCCTGCGCAAACAGGCCGGCAGGGTACAGTTGGCCTTGCGTTCCACCTTCAGTGCATTGGCCAATGCCATCGACGAGGTGCATGCTGAAAGGCCCGTGGACCTGGTGGTGATGGGCACTCAAGGCGAAGGCAACTACGGCCTGGTGGGCCGCAATACCTCGGCGGCCGTCACCTCCGCCACCTTGCCCGTGATCGCCGTGCCCGCCCAATGGCAACCGGCGGACATCGACCGGATCCTCTTTGCCGATGATGGCCAGGCCGACAGCCCCGAAAGCCTGCGCCCCTTGCTGTGGATCGCCAAGCGCACCGGTGCCCACATCACCGTGTTCAACGTGGGGGAGAAGGAGGTGGATGCCGCCCAGCGCAAGGTGCTCAAGGCCCTGTTGCATGGCGTGCCCCATTCGTTCGCTTCCGCGCAAGGCGAAGACGTGGCCAAGACCCTGGAGCGGCTTACCGTGGAGGGGGGCGTGGACCTGGTGGCGGTGGTGCGCCGCAAGCGCAGTTTCTGGCACCGGCTCTTCCAAGGCAGCACTTCCAAGCGCATGGCCTTGCACACCAACGTGCCGCTACTGGTGCTGCGCGGCTGAGGCCATCCAAACCCGTCACCGGACGAAGCGGGTGCTTTCCGTACGCACGGCATCATGCAGGCGGATCACGTACACCCCGTGGCTCAACCGTTCCGTGGGCACCGGCGACAAGCCTTCCTCCGTGATCAGGGAACGGGCCACGATCCGGCCGGTGAGGTCCAGCACTTCCATGGTGCTGCCCGTGGCGAATGCGTGCAGCGCGTACGTGCCGTGCTGCCCCTGCACCACGGAAAGCGGTTGACCGCCCTGTAGGTTGATGTAAACGGGTATGGTCGCGCTTACGGAGGTGGCGCCGTTGAGGTCGGTCTGCCGCAGGCGGTAGTAGCTCATTCCGTTCAAGGGCCGCCGGTCCACATCGGCATAGTCGATCACGTTTTGGCTGTTGCCCGCGCCGGGCATTTGCAGGATGCCCTCGAAGTGGACGGCGTCGGTGCTGCGTTCCACGGTGAAGAAAGCGTTGTCCTGCTCGGTGGCGGTGCGCCACCGCAGGTCCACCACGGACCCTGCCGCCACTGCCGTGAAGGACAGCAGTTCAATGGGCAACGGATTGTTCACCGTGACGGAGGCCAACGTCCATGGGCTGAACACCGTTTCCACGTTGGCTGAGCTTACGGTGCCGCTGGCCGCCGTGCCCGTGGTACCGCCGTTGCCGTGGTCGTCCCAGTTGCTGCCGTTCCACCTGGCCACACGCAATTCGTTCAGCGCTCCGGCGGTCACCACGCAGCTGTCCGGGGTGCCCCACGAGAGCACCACCTGCGCATCGGGCGTGCCCGCACTGCGGTCGATCGTCCAGTAGTCGCAATGGCTGATGTGGTGCAGAGGGGTGGGTTGCACCAAGGGGCCCACGGCCGTGTATGGATCGGCCCGGTAGTACCGCGCGGTGAAGGCATCGCCGGGAACGCCGGCGATGTTCTCCAGGCGGGCGTGCCGGTGGAGGTCGGCGTCGCCGATGGGGAAGGTGAAGTCGGTGTTGCCGTATTTCTGCACCGGCCCGTGCACAAAGCTGGCATTGCTGGCGTTGATGGCGGTGGCCGTGGCCTCCAGCGTTACCAGCGTGCCGGTGAGCGTGTCGTACACGATGCCTTGCGTGAGGTCCAGCTCATGGCGCACGATGATGGGCGCCGTGAGCTCCACGCCACCGCCGGGCTTGTTCACTTGCAGGTCGTGGAAGTACTCGCCGCTGTTGGCGTTCAGCACGGACTGGCCGCTGGCGCCATTGAGCACCACCGTGGAGTGGTTGTCCACGAAGTGGGCTTCATCCTCCTGGTTGATGAAGTCGCCTCCCAAATGGAGCGTACCGCTGGTGCCCGCACCGCTGGAGAGGTCCAGCACACCACCGGGGGCCAGGGTGAGGTCACCGCCGATGTTCACTTGGCTGCCGGTGAAGTCGGCCTTCAGGGTGGCATTGGTACTGCCCAACGCGCTGCCGGCCACCACCACGGAATCCGCGTTGAGCGTGGCGTCGGTCATCACTTGCACGGTGAGGCCGGACGCGTGGGTGTTGTCGATCTTGTACCGCCCGCCCACGCTGAGGGTGCTGTTGTCCCGCACGTTGAGGGCAACGGGTGCCGTGGCACTGAATTGGTGCAGCACCGAGGCGCACACGGCCGTGCCCCCTGGGTTGAGGCCGGTGGCCAGCCCCACCTCGCAGGCACTGATGGCGCTGCTGTTGATCGCCACATCGGTGGTGGCCAAGGGCACGCGGGCATCGTCCCAGTTCTTGCACTCGAACCAGTCGGTGTTGGTGCCTCCGCGCCAGAGACCGGGCGTCATCGCCCCGGGCGTGATGGGAAGGATGGGAGCGCTGAGCCAGTTGGGGCCGTTGCCGTAGTACTGGCTGCAGCTGGGATAGCTGGACCAGTTCGCCATGTTGTCGATGCGGATGATCCAATCGCGCTGGGTGGCCGCCGTGAGGGGACCGATGTATTTGCTGAAATCCGTGGCCGCGGTGGGCGCCATGCTGAAGCATTCCACGCCGGGGGGGAGGTTGCTGCGCTGGTTGGCGTTGGAGCTGCACGATGCCGACCAAGGCGGAGAGGGGTTGGTGCTGAATGCATAGAGCACGGTGCCGGAGTAGGTGGCGTTGTTGTTGCCGGTTGTGCCCGGGCTCCAGGTACCGCCCTGCATGAAAAAGAGCTGATCCCCCCCTGCGTTCAAGGCCATGCTGGTGCTTCCGATCCCGATGTTGGTGCATGTCCATCCGGCGTCCGGCGCCACGGACGATAGGTTGGTGGAACCCGATGCCGCCTTGATGCGGAACGTGATCACCTGCCCGGCAGGTATGGCCGGGCCCGTACGGGTCATGCGTAAGGTGCCCTCCACGTTGCCCCATTGGCCGGGGGTGCAACGCTCGTATCCGTTGTCCGTGAGGATCAGCTCTGTGCCGAAGGTGATCTCCTTGAAGCAGAAGAAGCTCACATAGTCGTAATTCTCCGGGTCGCCGCCATCGCATGCATTGTCATTGGCGTTCACCCCTACGATGGCCAAGTCGCCGGGCACCAAGGTGGCGGGTGGCGAGTCATTGTCGCCGATCACCAAGATGGCCGTGTCATTGCTGCCGATGAGCAGGCCTCCCGTGGTGCCGGTGATGGTGAAGGTGATGGTCTCGGTGGACTCCAGCAGCACATCGTTGATCAATGCGGCTTGGAAACTGACCGTGGGTGCATTGACGCCCACCGGTATGGTAAAGCTGCCTCCGCTTCCGTCCGGGGTGGTGGTGTAATCGGTGCCGTACGCCGCACCCAGCCCGTTGGCAACCGTGATGGTAACGCTGCCCGCCGGGTGCGTGGCTGGCAATAGGCCCAACGTGAACACTTGTGGCGCGGCATTCTCCAAGGCGTTGATGGTGGTGGTGTTGAAGCCGATGGTGGGGGTGTTGTCATCATTGGTGATGGTGAACACATGGTTGGTCGCCGCCCCGATGCTGATCCCTCCCGTGGTGCCGGAAATGGTGATCACAACGGTTTCATTGGCCTCGGTGAACCCCTCGTCCAGCAGGTTGAGGTCGAAACTGGCCGTGGTGGCGCCGGTGGCCACGTTCACCGTGAACGCGCTGGCCGTGGCCGCGGGGGTGGTGGTGTAATCGGTGGTGTAGGTGGCGGTGCTGCCACCGCCGATCATGAAGGAAAGGGTGCCCGCACCTGTGGTCGCCGGGTTGATCGTAAGGTTCACCGTGGCCGGGCCCGTGTTCTCCAATGCGGAACCCGTGGCCGTATTGAAGTTCACCGTGGGGCCGCAGGTCATGGTGTGGCTGCCCAAGTGGCTAGTGACATCCTGGGCAAATTGGGTCCATTCAGATGCCAATGTTGGGAACGGGCAGCCTGAATCGCCAGGGTCTGCGGATATTCCGTTGCAGATGTTGGCATTGCGCACCAATGTCTGCTCCGCGGTGCCATAAATGCCGGAAGTCCATTCAGTTCCAGGGTCACAACCGATGTTGCCCACGATATCCACAAAAGTGCTGGTGGGGACTTTGTACAGTGCGATGGCATCATTTCCATTGAAGTTCAATGCCGCATTTGTAATGGCTCCTGCAACGACAGGTGCGGAGGAATTTCTGTACACGATCGTTGCCCCGGCGAGTATGGCACCGGTGAGTAGGACGTCGTTCGTGGGGCTTCCGATGGCGGCTCCATTCGCATATAGCCGGAGCCTGTAGTCGATCAAATTGATGCTTGCAGCGGTGCCGTTGTACAATTCCAAGTACTTGTTGTTTCCACTACCTTCCACGTATTCCGAGATGATCAGGTCGGTGGGCTGTGCATGAGCCGCCCGGGCCATGAAGAGCGGGGCAGCCAGAAGGACCACCCGCCAGGCGGTTTGCCTGGGCAGCCATCGGTAGGAAGTGCCGAAGAGGAGCATGGGCGGCGGCTTATGCTAACAAATATCGGCGGTTTTCCGGGTTGGAAAAAGAAGTAATCCATAGGGAATGGTTAATTACCTGGTGGATGTTGACAAGGGGGCACAGCGTACAACCAGCCTTCAGGGTGGCCGCAGGGCTGTCTTTCGGGGCTTGCACCCGGTATCGGAAGAACCTGATGCGCGGACATGGAACGGCCATCGCCAGGGGCGGTGGTTTCCGTGAGCAGGGCGCGAATGGCCTCCAGGATTCCGGCCACGTACCTCCAACCCATGGCCCGGGTGCTGTCCGTTCGTGTGCCCATGGCGCGGCGAATGGAAGCCACCCCTGGGGAATTTGTGGAGGCGCAACTGGCTCAACCCGGCATGGCGGGGACCGGATGGGCCGGCGTGGTGCACTTGATGGCGGGGAACCATTCACGGAGCGGTGAATGGCCCGCCGGAATGCGGTGCGCTATGGCACCTTAGAGCTTCAGCAGGCGGCAATGCCGTTGCACCCCGCTGCGCAGGTCGGTGAGCACCAGCACGTATGCACCGGGGCTGAGCGCCAGGCCTTCCACCGTGGTGGACTGCACGGGCATGACATGCAACAGCGCGCCGGTGGCCGAGCGCACTTCCAGCTGCTGGCCCACACTGTTGTACGGCAGTTCCCAGCTGGCGCCGCTGCACGGATTGGGATGCACGGCAAAGGTGCCCGCTGCCGTGTTCTGCACCACTACCACGGGGAATTCCACGGTGGTGCCGTCGATGTCGGTTTGCCGCAGGCGGTAGTACGAGAGGCCGGGCAAGGGGGCATCGTCCACGGCGGCATAGTGCAGCATGGCCGTGCTGTTGCCGGCGCCCGGTAGTTGCAGCAACGGTTCAAAGGCCATGGCATCGGCCGAGCGTTCCACGGTGAAGTAGGCATTGTCCTTTTCGGAGGCGGTGGCCCAATCCAAGCGTACTTGGCCACTTTCGGGCGTGGCCCTGAAGTCCACCAAGGTGATCGGAAGCGTGGAGCTGCCCAAGGTGATGGTCTGGTGCGGGATGCCCGGCCCCTGGATCTCGATCCTCACCGTGTTGCAGCCCAGCAGCCCCAACGTGGCGGTAGCGCAGTCCGTGGCCGAGCGCCACGCTACGGCGGTGAGCACCGTGCCGCTGGATTGGCCATTGGGTATGTTGAAGAACAACGCATTTGGCCCGCAACCCACGGTGCCCTGCAAGGTACTTAAGGAAGCGGGCAGGTTGCTTCCAGTAAAGGTGACCTGGTAGGTGACCTGCACTTGATAGAGGTAGCCCCAAAAACACATGTTGCCAAAGGGGACCACCAGGTCAAGGTCGGTTACTAGGATCTGCACGTCGTATCCGTTGGAGGAATGCACAGTGCCACTTTGGGCCTGGGCCATGCCAAACATGGGGGAGAAGAGGATCGGGAGCGTGGTGAGCAGGGCTGCGAGCGGGAGGGCCGGTTTGGGCATGAAGAAATTTTGGTGGAGAGGGAGGGATTGAACGGGCAACACCCTTGCCGGGTTGCAAAATGGGGCGCGAAATTCGGCGATCATTCCGCTTTGCGCAAGCCGGCGCATAGGATCAAGCTCCCACGGCCCTTAGCTTCGGCCTTGCTACAACCGCCCCCATGCATGCCACTTTCCGTTCCGGCTTCCTGCTCACCGCCCTGGTGCTGGCCGCCGCTGTTCAGGCGCAACCCTTCAAATTCGGCTGCCACTATTTCCGGCAGCACCCCTCGGCCACGGCGCTGCCCAGCGCGGCCGACCGGGAACTGATCGATGACATCATCGCCCGCAGCGACACCTTCGACATCGTGGACTATGCGATCGCCATCGATGTGACCGACTACACAGGCCAGCAGATCACGGCGGCAACCACCATCACGTTCATCCCCCTGATGGCGGCACAGTCCTTCATCCGCTTCGAACTGCAGGGCCTTACCGTGGATTCGGTGACCGGCCCGGCCGGTACGCTCACCTTCCTGCACGATGGCCAAACCTTGCGCGTGGACCTTCCGGCACCACCCGCCGTTGGCGATACGGCCATGCTCACCGTGCACTACCACGGGCAGCCCAACCGCGATCCGGACTGGGGCGGCTTCTACTTTGAAGGCAATTACATCTACAACCTGGGCATCGGCCTCACCACCGTACCGCCCAACTTCGGCAAAGTGTGGTACCCCTGCTTCGATTCCTTCGTGGAGCGCGCCACCTATACCTACCACGTGAAGAGCACTGGCACATTCCGCGCCCACTGCCAGGGTGATTTCCTGGGCGAGGTGCAACTGGGCGGCGATACCGTGGTCCGTTCCTTCCGCCTGGACCAGCGCATCCCCACCCACCTTTCGGCCATTGCCGTGGCGGACTACCGCGACAGCAATTACGTGCATGCCGGCGCCTTTGGCGACATACCGGTGCGTCTTACCGCCAAACCCGCGCACTTGGCGGGCATGGCCACCAAAATGGTGGATGTGGGAGCGGCCATTGATGCCTGCGAACATTGGTACGGGCCCTACGCCTGGGACCGCGTAGGCTATGTGCTCACCACCGACGGTGCGCTGGAGATCCCCACCAACATCGCCTATCCGGATTTCATGCCCTCGCAATCACAACTGGACAACCGTGGGCTGCTCACGCACGAACTGGGGCACCACTGGTGGGGCGACATGGTAACCCCGCACACCCAGCAGGACATGTGGCTGAAGGAGGGCCCCGCGGAGTACAGCGGCCACCTGGTGGAGGAATGGATCGGTGGGCCTGCGGCCCTGGTGAATACGGTGAGCTACAACCAACTGTACGTGTTGCAGCAGGCCCACCTCCAGGATGGTGGTTTCCAAGCGCTCTCGCCCATGCCCGATTCGTACATCTACGGCCTCACTACATACTACAAGGGGGCCTCGGTGATGCACAACCTGCGCGGCTACTTGGGCGATTCGCTCTTCAGCCAGGGCATGCACGCCGTACAGGCCGCCCACGCGTACACCACCCTGGATGCCGCCGGTTTCCGCGATGCGCTGGAGGCCGCCACCGGCTTCGACCTGCATCCCTTCTTCGCCGATCAGGTGTTCGCCCCCGGGTTCTCCGTGTTCGTGGTGCAAGGCCTGAGTGCGCAACAGAACGGAGCGGCGTGGGCCGTGGACCTCAGCGTGAAGCAGAAACTGCGCGGGGCCACCGTGTTCCACCAGTCCGTGCCGTTGGACGTGACCCTGATCGGTGCCGATGGCCAGCGCCAGGAATACCTGCAGAACGTAAGCGGTGAATACACCAACTTGGCGTTGACCTGTGCCTTTGAGCCGGTGATGGCCGTGCTCAACGGCCGCACCCGCCTCAACCAGGCCCGCATGGCCTTTGAGCGCACCATGGTGCCCGGCGAAACGGTGCCCCAGTCACAACCCCTGGTGGAATTCCGGCTTTATACGGATGCAGTCGTGGACACCACCTTCATCCGTTTTGAGCACATCTGGGCATCGCCGGAAGAGGAGCTGGGCACCGGCATCGACGAAATCTCCGGCACCCACTATTGGATCGTGGGCGGCCTGTGGCCCCCGGGCACGGGACTGCGTGGGCGGTTGTCCTATTCGGCCCTCAGCACTTCTTCCTTGGACCATGACCTGCTGGGCGGGAATGAGACCGGCGTGATGCTGCTCTACCGGCCGGACCCGGCCACACCTTGGCAGATCTGCGCCGATCAGGATGTGCATGCCAATGTGCTCACCGATGGCTCGGGCTACATAGACATTGAAGTGCTGCGCAAAGGCCAATATGCCTTCGGCAAAGGCACCTTCGTGGGTGTGCCTGGACCGGCCCTGCGCGAACAACGCCTGGTGGCCTATCCGGTGCCTGCCGCCGACCGGCTTACCGTGCTGGGTGCACCGGGTGCTGAAGGCTTGGTGCAATTCACGGTGCACAATGAACAGGGTTCCGTTGTGCTGCAGTTCTACCGGAACACGGTGGCCGGCCGGCCAATGGAGGTGGATGTTTCCGGCCTGGCCCCGGGCAGCTACGTGTTGCAAGCCCGCACCCGTTCGGGCGGTGCCGTTGGAAAGGCGGTGTTCGTGGTGGCCCGCTAACGGCGGGCCTTGGCACGCGGGTGGAAGCGCATGATGTTGCTGCGCAGGTACTCGCGGTCCAGGTGGGTGTAGATCTCCGTGGTGGTGATGCTGGCGTGGCCCAGCATTTCCTGCACGGCGCGCAAGTCGGCACCGCCTTCCACCAAGTGTGTCGCGAACGAATGGCGGAAGGTGTGCGGGCTGATCGTTTTGTTGATGCCGCCCTTGACCGCGAGGCTTTTCACCAACTTGAAGACCCACACGCGTGAAAGACCGTTACCGCGCGCGTTGAGGAAGAGCAGGTCCTCGGCCTTGTGCTGCACCGGCAGGTGGTTGCGTTCCTCCTTGCGGTAGATGCCGATTTGGCGCACGGCCTCCGGGCCGATGGGCACCAGGCGCTCCTTGTCGCCCTTGCCCACCACGCGGATGAAGCCGTCGGCAAAATGGAGCCGGCTGATGCGCAGTCCGCAGAGCTCGCTCACGCGCAAGCCGCAGCCATAGAGCGTTTCCAGCAGGGCCCGGTCGCGGTGGGCCAAGGGGCGGCTCATGTCGATGGCCTGTACCATGGCGTCGATCTCCTCCACGGAGAGGAAGTCCGGCAGAGGCCTGCCGGTGCGCGGGCTTTCCAGCAGTTCGGACGGGTCGGCGGCGAGCTGGCCATCCACCAACAGGCTCTTGTAGAAGCCCCGGATGGCGCTGGTCAACCGGGCTTGGCTGGTGGCCATCAGGCCCTGCTTGGCCTGGGTGGTGATGAAGGCTTGCAGGTCCTCCAATTGCACGGACAGCGGCGCGATGGGCGGCCGGTGGTGCTCGGCGAAGGCGTGCAACTTGCCCACATCGCGGAGGTAGGCCTCCACGGTGCGGGCGCTCAGGTTGCGCTCCAACTTCAGGTACAAGCGGAAGCCCCGAACGGCCTGTTCCCAGTTCATCCGGCAAAGTTCATCCAACATGCCGGTGGCCCGAAGCGCGGGATCGCGCACTTTTGCGCAACGCCATGCACATCCGCATCATCAACGGCCCCAACCTGGACCTGCTGGGCACGCGCGAGCCCCAGGTGTACGGCACGCGCACGTTCGCCGAGTTCCTGCGGGAATTGCAACGGGGACACGCAGCCCATACCATCGATCTGTACCAGAGCAACCATGAAGGGGAGCTGATCGAGGCGCTTCGCGCGGCCGGTGCCCAATGCGGCGGTATCGTGCTGAACGCGGCGGGCTACACGCACACCAGCGTGGCCATCCGCGATGCCTTGGCCTTGGTGAAGGTGCCGGTGGTGGAGGTGCACATCAGCAACATCCATGCGCGCGAAGACTTCCGGTTGCGGTCGCTCACCGCGGTGCACTGCGCGGGGGTGATCACCGGGTTCGGGCTGGAAGGCTACCGCATGGCCGTGGATTACCTGCTGCGGCGCACCGCCTGAATGAAGGCCCGGTGGTCCAATTGGGAGAACTTGCGCCAGCCCAGGATATAGCGGTCGTAGGCGATGCTGCGGCCGTACATGCCGGTGAGGTCGGGGTTGAGCTCCAGCAGTTTGAGGCTCTTGCGGTCGAGCAGCAGTTGCGGCAGCCAGCGGAAGAAGCTGCGATGGGCACGGCCTACCTGCCAGGCATGTGCGGCATGGCCCTCCAGGAGGAACTTCAGTGCGGCGAAGCCGTCGAGCACCAGGCGGTGGAAGATCCGGGCGAAGATCCAGCGCGAATGCAGGTGCTTTGTGAGCACGGCCAAACTGTTGCGGAAGTTCAGGAAGGTCTTGCGTGGCTGGCCGTAGCCCAAGGCCCCGCCGCCCACGTGGTACACCGTGGTGGCCGGGGTGTAGCCAATGCGCCAACCGCGGCGCCGCAAGTTCCAGCATAGGTCGATCTCCTCCATGTGGGCAAAGAGGCGGGCATCGAAACCGCCGGCGGCATGGAAGGCCTCGGAACGGATCGCCAGGCAGGCACCGGTGGCCCAGAACACATCGATGGCATCATCGTACTGGCGTTCATCCCGCTCAGTGATCTCGAAGATGCGCCCCCGGCAAAACGGATAGCCATTGCGGTCGATGAAGCCACCGGCAGCGCCGGCATGTTCGAAGCTGTGCCGCCGTTGGAAGCTGAGCATCTTGGGCTGGCAGGCAGCCATGTCGGGTTCGTGCTCCAGGTGCTCCCGCAGGCCGCGGACCCATCCGGGCGTCACTTCCACGTCCGAGTTCAACAGCACGTAATATTTCGCCTGGACCTGCTGCAAGGCAGCATTGTATCCGCCCGCAAAGCCCAGGTTCTCCGGCAAGGCGATCACTTCAACACCGGGCCACCGTGCCTGGATCCAAACGCGGGAGCCGTCGGTGCTGCCGTTGTCGGCCACGATCACGCGTGCATCGCCGCTGGAGCGGGCCACCACTTGGGGCAGGAACTGTTCCAGCCAGGGCAGGCCGTTCCAGTTGAGTATGATCACTGCGGTATCCATTCCTGCCGGTCGGTGAACGGGCAAAAATGGTGAAGATGTGCGATCACGCTTCCGAAAAGTCGTGAAGGTTACCAGCCGCTCTTATCGCGGGCTTCGGCTGTGGCCGCCGCCACCGGAGTTGCCCCTGCTTGGTGCGGTGGGCGCGGGTGGTGCCGGGGCGGGCGGCCTAGGGGCCGGTGGTGCCGTGCGCTGCGGTGCGTGCTGCACCGGTGCCGGCCTGCGGTCCTGCTGATACCCGCGGAAGTCGTTCACCCGCTGTTCCCCGCGGGAGCGCTCCTGCTGGATGGTCCACGGGTTGTTCTGGCGCTCCGCAGGTGCGGTGCGGCCGGGCACGGCTTGCGGGTTTCGGCCAGGCTGCACTTCATGGGGTTGTTGCCGTTGCGGTTCAGCCTGGGGATCTCGCTGCATGGTGTTGCCTTGCGGAGTACGGCCCTGTTCGCCAAGGGTGTTCCATCCACTCTGGCCCAGTTGTTCGGTACGTCCGTTTTCCGTGCGGAAGATGTTGCCCTTCCCATCGGTGAAGTAGTCTCCGCGCATGGGCGGCATGGTGCGCGTGTTGGCGCTGCGGCCGCTGTTCACCCGTTCGGGGCCGCCAACGGGGCGGGTGGGCCGGCTGGCCACTTGGGTGGGCGTTATACCGTTCACCCGGTGGTTGTCATACAAGTTGGTGCGGCTGGCCCTGGCAGGCAGCTCCGTGAGGCGTCCGGCGGAGGAGGTGCGGCCGGCCATCCCCGGGCGGTGCCCATAATAGTGGCCGTTGCCATAGTAGCCGTGGTCATGCCATTGGCCGTAGTGGGGCGGGCAGTAGGCATAGGGTCCCCACCAGCCCCAGGAATACGGATGGTAGTAGCCGTAATGGTTCCAGGCCGGATAGAACCAGTTGTACCCCCAGGAGGCCCCGAACCCCCAGCCGTACCACGGGTTGTAGTACATGTTGAAGCCCCAGGTGTAAGGCCGGGGATACCACCAGGAGCCGTGCCACGGGTCATAGTAGTAGCCTGTGCCGTAGATCACCACGCCGGACTGCACATAGCTGCCCAAGTAGCCCGGGGTGTAGCCGATGTACACCGCATCAGGGGTATGGTCATAGATGTACACGTAGCGTACTTTGTAGGCCGGGTCCGAGGGTGGGATCCCGTTCACCTCCTGGGGTACGGAGGTGCTCACGGCCCAAGGGCCGTCCGGGGTGTCGCCTTCGTACCACACGGCATTGTCGCACACGTGGTAACGGCCGTTGATGCGCAATACCGTGGTGCTGGCGTTCTCGGCGGAGTAAACGTTGGTGCCGGGGATCTGGCGGAATTGCGGCGAACCGTCGTAGGAAACGGTCACACGGGCATTCCGGCGGTCCACCTTGGCCGTTTGCGGAATGCTGGCATCACGCACGGCCTCACGCGCGGCAGGTGTGCCGGCCACGTGTGCCAATATGCCGTCCTTGGCCGAGCCTTCGGGCACTTGGCTGAAGCCTTGCGGCAGGGCATCGGGTGCCACATACTGCCACGGTCCGTTGCGCAGGTCCTTGGTGGTGTACCACCGGCCCGAAGCCAGCAGGTAGTACTCCTGGGTGGGGATGTGCAGGAACAGGTCCTCGTCCGTGTTGGTCACGTACATCAGGGAGCTGTTGTCGTAGGGCTGCAACTGCGGGGCCCCGTTGAGGTCCAACAGCACAGCGGGTTTGGTGCTGGCCACCACCTCGGGGACCACACCTTCAGGCTTGGCCGGTTGGTAGGAGGTGTCCACACGGGCGGCCATGTCCTCCAGGTATTTCGGTGCCTTGGGTTGGTGGGCCCAAGGCCCCATGATGTCTTTGCTGTTGTACCACAGGCCCGAACCATAGAGCCAGAGGTCGCCGCCTTTGGGCCTTACCAAGAAGTACGGGGTGTTCACCACGCGTTCAATCGCGGGCGTATTGGCGGCATACACGCCATCCGCGGAGCGGTCGGGGTTTTCCTTCACCGCCTGGAACACGGGGTCGCCGTCGATGTACAGCAGGATCGCAGGCTGTTCCCGGTAAATGATCTGCGGCGGGGTGTTGTTGAAGGCCCCATTCACTTGTTGTTCTTCTTCCAAGGCGGCCACCAGCCAATCGATGTCGATGGTGGGGGCGTGCCCGGCGATGCCCTCGGAGAGCATGGCCTTGAGGCGGTCCTGTTCAGCCGGGGAGGTGATTCCCGGGAAGCGCAGGTCGGTGACCTGGAAGGAGGTGAGTTCGCCTTGCCGGGACGTGCGGTCCACGGCCAGTACGCCGTTGCCCCAAATGGCGCCGAAGACAGGGCTTTCGTCCTGCTGCCTTTGCAAGGCCACCGCGGCACGGGCGGTGAAGCTGGTGCCATCGAACGATTCAGGCTGTGGTTTGAAGACCTGGACCTGGTCGGTGCCTGCGGCAAAGACCAACGGCCAAGTGGACGGAGCTTCCTGTGCTGATGCTTGGTGCGGGGCCAGCAGAGCGGGTGCACCGGTGGACAGCAGGAGGGCGAGTTGCAGTGCGCGTGTCATGGTCGGGATGGGCAAAGTCCACGTGCAACGGCCAAGTTCCGTGCCACATTGCAGCGCACCGCTTCCCCACGGCCGCGGGTGGTTGGGGAAAAATCCCCCACCCCCCCAAAAGTGGCCGACCAAGGCTGGGAATGCCGGTTGGCTGATACTGTTTGGGTTAGGCACCCGAAGCCGTGCGGAGCATGCATTGGCATGGGGTGTGCCGTATTGTCTGCCATGGAGCGCAGGAGTTTGGTGCGGTGGTCGGGCGGCCTTGTTGCCATGGGCTTGTTCGTGTTGCAGGTGCATGCCGGTGGTTTCCGTGTGGAAGGCAGGCTGGAGGTGGAAGGCATGAGCATGGAAGGTGCCCGCGTGATCGTGGTGGGAGGCAGCGCGGGGCCGGTGGTGCTGGACCGCGCATTGGACCAATTCAGGTTGGACCTGGAACTGAATGCGGTTTACTTGTGTTCATTCGAGCGGCCCGGCTGCGTGGGCAAGGAGTTGTTGATCGACACGCACCTGCCCGCCACCGATGTGGGCCGCACGGACTTCACCTTTCCCCTCAAGGTCGCCTTGTCACCTCCGCCCAGGGGCCAGTTCTTCACTTACGCCGGGCCGGTGGGCCGCATCCACTATGATGGGCGCGTGCGGGACTTCCGCTTTGATACGAGTTACCGCACAGGTCGTGATGAGCTCTTGGAGGAGCGCATGGTGGAAGCCCGCGCAACAGTGGAAAACAGTTTGCCGGAGCAGACGCGCCTGCCCGCCAGACGCGGCCGGAAAGGCGCGCAGCCCGTGATCCGTGAGCAGGAGACGATTGAAGTGTTCACCACTTTGGCGCCCACCGTGGGTCTTACGGCGCCTTTGGTACAAGCGACGCATGGACCCGCAGACACGGAATCCACGCGTGTGCTGCCCCATCATCCCGAAGAATTGACGATCGAGCCTGTGGACGAGCCCGTGTTGGTGATGGCCGCTGTACTTCCGAAGGCCATTGGGGAAGCCACTAGCACTGCTGTGGGGGCGGGACAGAGCACAATGGAGGTGCACGCAGGCAAATTGATGCTCATCACCATCGTCCGTGTGGACAAGGGTGAGGTGCAGGATGAATACCGCCGCGTGGTGAGCTACTACGGTGGCACCACCTACTTCAAGAACGGCCTGGCCTGCTCGGTGCTCACCTACCTGCAAGGCATCGCGGAGTGATCAGGTCCGCTGCAGGCGCACCACGTTCTCCACGTGTGCGGTGTGGGGGAACATGTCCAAGGGCTGTACGTGGGTGACGTGGTAATCGTCCTTCAGCAACGCCAAGTCGCGGGCTTGGGTGGCCGGGTTGCAGCTCACATACACGATCACCGGCGGGGCCATTTGGCGGATACGGCCCACCACGGCCTCATGCATGCCTGCGCGCGGCGGGTCGGTGACCAGGACGTCCGGGCGGCCATGGCGCGCGATGAACTCCCCGTTCAACAGGTCCTTCAGGTCGCCGGCCTCAAAATCGGCGTTGCCGATGTTGTTGAGTTTGGCGTTGGCATGGGCGTCACGCACCGCGTCGGGCACGATCTCCGCCCCGATCACCCGTGCGCAATGCCGGGCCAGGAACAGGGAGATGCTGCCGGTGCCGCAGTACAGGTCGTACACCCGTTCGTTGCCTTTCAGCCCGGCGTATCCACGGACCAGCTGGTACATGGCCAAGGTCTGCTGCGGATTCACCTGGAAGAAGCTCTTGGCACCGATGCGGAACTGCAGCGGTGCGAAGCCTTCATCGGGGAGCTGCTCAATGAGGTGGTCGCGGCCATGGAATACGTTGATGTCCAGGTCCCAGATGGTGTCGTTCTTCTTGGGGTTGATGCACCACAGCAGGGAGGTGATGGCCGGGAACTCGTTCTGCAGGGCGGCCATCAGGGCTTCCCTCGGCTCGCGGTCTTCATGGCCGAAAGCCAACAGCACCATCACCTCGCCGGTGGTGGTGGTGCGGAGGGTGAGGGTGCGCAACCACCCCTGATGCTGCCGGATGTTGTAGAAGCCCAGGCCGTGTTTGGCGCTGTACGCACGGATGAAGTTGCGCACGGCATCGCTGGGGTGGGGCTGCAGCGAGCACTCGGTGATGTCCAAGACCTTGTCGAAGCGGCCGGGCAGATGGTAGCCCAAGGCCTGGCGGTCGGCAATGGGTTCGCCGCGGTCCAATTCTTCCTTGGTGAACCAGCGCTGGGCGCTGAAGGTGTATTCCAGCTTGTTGCGGTAATGGCGCGTATGGGGTGAGGCGAGCGTGGGCGGTACCTCGGGCAACACGAGGCCGCCCAGGCGTTCCAGGTTGTCGATCGATTCCTGCCGTTTGAAGGCGAGCTGGACGGGGTAGGCCAGGTCTTGCCAAGTGCATCCGCCACAGGTGCCGAAGTGTTTGCAGAAAGGTGATTCGCGATGTGGTGAAGGCGAGAGGATGCGGGTGGCGGTGGCTTCCGCGAAGCTCTTCTTCTTGCGGTGCACCAACAGGTCCACCACGTCGCCGGGCACGGCCCCGGTGATGAACACCACCAGCCCGTCCACCTTGGCCAGGGCCTTGCCTTGGGCGGCCCAGCCGGTAACGGTGATGTTCTCCAAGGTGGTTTCCTGTCGCTTTGCCATGGGGCTGCAAAGGAACACACGCGCGTGGCCTCCCCGTTTCAAGGGAGAACAATGGTCCTGGCTTCGCCCTTGTCGGTGATCCATACATGCTTGATGATCTCCTTGGCCTCCTGCTTGGGGAAGGCTTCGGGCAGTTGGCACTGTACGGTGAGGGTGTAGGTGTATTGCACCGGCGGCTCGGTGATGTCCGCATGCAGGATGATGTCGAAGCCGCCATAGGGCACCTTGTTGTAGAAGAGGGCAGAGGGCTTCCGGATGTCGTCCACGACCTGTCCTTTGCGGCCGCTGTTGAGCGAGGTGCGCGTGCGGCTCTGGTAGCTGGTGTAGCGGTCCAGCGGGAAATAGGCACCGTTGTGCTCGGCGGCGTTGCGGTGGCTTTGGTCCAATTTCAGCCCCAGGCTCGCGAAGTTCCTCAACTTCTCCTGCATCAGCCGGGTGGCGAACAGGCGCAGGGTGTCGTAGCAGGCGCTCTGGTGCTGCACGGAATAGTCCACCTTCACCAGGTCATAGATGCCTTCCTTGGCGGCGGCGCTCACCAGCAGGTCCAAGGTGCGGGCATCACGGAATTTGATGTGGATGTTCTTCTGGACCTCAAATCCGGCGGGCACTTCCTGGTAGCTGGTGCTGAAGAGCTTCCGGGTGGCCTCCACCTCGTACACGGGCAGGAAGGAGAGCATGTCGGTGAATACGTCCATGTCCCGCACCCCGGCCTTGGCCAGGCGTACCTTCAAGCGCTCCACGCGTCCGTTCATCAGTGAATCGGCTTCTTCGGCGGTTTGGCCCAGTTGGTTCAGGTTGAAGATGGCCAGGTAACTGTCGGCGCGCACGTTCATCAGGGCGTTCACCTGCAAGGTCACTGTGTTTCCTTGGATGTTGGCCTGCACGGGCTGTTCAGCCTGCTGGAAATACATGCGGCTGCCCTGCTCGTACATCAAGTTGCCCATGGCCTGGGGCCTGGCCGGGGATGCAAGGAGAAAAAGCGCGGCAACGAACAATTGGCGGGAACGGTGCATGGGCGGAAGTTTTGCTCCCGTACACGGCAATTCCCCCGGGGTTCACCCGATTGGGCGGCGGGCCTACTGTTTCTTGAACTGGCCCGAGCGCCATGCCTGGACGAACTGCGCCCAGGCGATGGGGTTGAAGAGGTTCACCGTGGGGGCCATGCCCTGGTTGTAGATCCGGGTGTTCTCCACCGCCGTTTGGTAGTGTGCGGCCAGGCCCGCATCGGGCGGCAGGTTCTCCAAGCGCTGGATGGCCTCGGCGCTGTTGAGGTGCTTGAGGGTGCGCTGGTATTCGTTGTCCGAGAGGTCCAAGGCCATGAACGCCTCGCGGAACTGTTCCTTGCTGGGCCATGGGTACACCTCCAGAGGGCGCAGCAGTACCGTGTCGGGCATCAGCACATGGATCATGGAGTACTTGTTCTCCGCGAGGGAATCGGGGATCACGTAGTTGCCGCGTTTGAATCCCACGGCGGCAAACTCGACGGTATCGCCCGCTTGCGCCACGAAGCTGAAGTATCCGTACACATCACTGATGGTGCCCCGGTAGCTGCCTTTGGTGAGGATGCTTGTGAAGGGCACGGGTTCCAGGCTGTCGCCGGTGACCACCACGCCGCTGAACTGAACGAGCTTGCGGCCGCCGGGTTGGCCGAAGGCAACGGTGGAAACCACCAGCAGGGTGAACAGGATCAATGCACGCATCCGGGCAAAAGTAACCCGGGCGGTCAGCAACGGCCGTGCCAAGCCGTGTTGCCCGTGGAACGGCAATTCCCGTGGTTCGTGTCTCCGCCAGGTGCCTCAGCGGCTATGCCGATTCTTCGGCATGCACCTGCTTGAGCTGCGCAAGGCGTGCATGCCAGGCGGTGCACCATTCCAGCACTTGGCCGTGCCGTTGTTCGTGCACCGCGATGATCACCGGATGCCGTTCACCGGTCTCCCGGGTGATCTCCAACAGCACCTTCCGCCCGCGATCGGCCTCCAGTTCCAGCCTGGAGCCATCATGCACCGGTCGCTTGAGCAGCAGGGCACGGCTGGCATATTGCCACGAGAAGGCGGCCACGTACCGTGCTTTGCCCCACAAGGAGCGCCCGAAGCGCTCGGCCTGCGGCAGGTGGCCCACTTCATGGCTGAGGTGCAGCAACCAGGCATAGGTGGACCTCAAGCTGCCGTCGCCCAGGCCGTTTGGGGCGTACCAGTTGGAGGTGAACCAAATGGTGCGGCCCACGGTGATGGCGCCACCGCGATGCCTGGCATACCACGGTGCATGCAGCCAGTTGCTCCGTGATGGCCGGATGCGGGCGGCACGCAGCAGGCTGCGGTCCACGCCGCTCACGGCATGGAGCAGTTCCACGGCCGGCCCGATCAACGAGCCGTCGCTGGCCAGCAGTGCGCCGGGCTTCATGCCCGATCAGACCAGTTTGATACCGTGGAACTTGCACAGCCACCCGAGCTGGCCTGCGTGTGCGCCTTCATGGCGGATGGCGTGGGTGACCACGTCGCGTATGGTGGGCCCGATCGGCAGCTTGGTGGGGTTCGGGGCGTTCAACACCGCTTCATCCAACGAGGCCACGTGGGCGGTCGCCTTGCGGTGCACCTCATGGAAAGTGGCCAGCACCTCATCGTAGGGCGGGCACTCTGCCTGGGGCAGACCGGAGGCCCCCACGGTGAAATGCTTGGCCCACCAGAACTTTTGGAACGGGCCCTGCGTGGTGGCCAGCAGCAGTCCGTTTTCCGAGGTGGCCAAGTGCGCCACCAGCCAATACACGGAGTTCAAGACCTTGCCCTCCAAGGCGAATGTGCGGTGCGGGTCTTGCCCATTGAGGGCGGTGAGGTAGTTGAGCGTTCCCTCGCGGGTGCGGTCCATCACGTGGCTCAGCACTTGGGCTTCGGTGGGCATGGTGGCAGGTTTGCAAGCAAAGGAAAGCCCTGGTCCCTCTTTCCAGGGCTCCATGTTGCAAAAGCCCGGCACCTACCTTCGCCGCATGGCGGGCAGCACCATGGGTACACTCTTCACGCTGACCAGCTTTGGCGAGAGCCATGGCGCGGCCATCGGCGGAGTGCTGGACGGATGCCCGGCCGGCCTGCGCTTGGACCAGGCCCGGGTCCAGCAGGAACTGGACCGCCGCCGACCGGGGAGCACGCCCTTGGGCACGGCACGGAAGGAAAGCGACCGCGTGGAATTCCTGAGCGGCATCCTGGACGGGGTGACGCTCGGCACGCCGATCGGCTTCTTCATCCGCAACAGCGATGCGCAGAGCGCTGACTATGATCACTTGAAGGGAACCTTCCGCCCCGGCCATGCCGACCTTACTTGGGAACAGAAGTTCGGCATTCGCGACCATCGTGGCGGCGGAAGGGCCAGTGCCCGGGAAACGGCCGTGCGCGTTGCGGCGGGGGCGATCGCGCGCCAATTGCTGGCCACGGCCGGCATCAGCGTGAAGGGTTGGGTGAGCCAAGTGGGAGAGGTGCGCCTCACAAAGCCCTATGCGGAACTCGATCTGGGGAACACCTACGCGAGCGATGTCCGCTGCCCGGACCCGGAAGCGGCAAAGCGCATGAGCGCCTTGATCGAGCATGTGCGGGTCGAGGGCGATACGTTGGGAGGGCGCATCACCTGCGTGGCGCAAGGAGTTCCTGCCGGGCTGGGTGAGCCGGTCTTCGACAAGCTGCACGCGGACCTCGGCAAGGCGTTGTTCAGCATCAACGCCGTGAAGGGGGTGCAGTTCGGCAGTGGCTTCGATGCCATCGCCATGCGCGGGTCCGAGCACAACGATGCCTATGTGGCCAAGGATGGCGGCTTGGGCACGGAAACCAACCGCAGTGGCGGAATGCAGGGCGGCATCAGCAACGGGGAGGACATCCTCTTCGAGGTGGCCTTCAAGCCCGTGAGCACCTTGATGCGCGATCAAGCCAGCGTGGACCGCGAAGGGCGCGCCGTGGTGCTGGAGGGCAAGGGACGGCACGATCCCTGCGTGGTGCCGCGCGCGGTACCCATTGTGGAGGCCATGGCCTGCCTGGTGCTGGCGGACCAACTGCTGCGGCAGCGGGCTGCACGGCTTTGATCGGAACTACTCCTTCGCGGCGGCGCGCTTCTCCACGCCCTTGATCAGTTCCACCATCTGGTCCACCTCCAGCTGCTTGGCGATGATCTTGCGCTCCTTGTCCACCAGGAAGAAGCGCGGCGTACTGTACACGTCCCACGTTTCCGCGTAGTTGAGGCTCTCAATGGTGGTGTACTTGGGGATGAATTTCCACGAGGCCGTTTTGGCCTCGTTGTACACGTGCCAGGTAAGCCCCACGTTGGTCCAGTCCAAGTGGTTGGCCCTGATGAAGGCCTTCCAGTCGTGGAACAGGGTGCTGTCGGTGGCCTTGGCCACGGCGAAGACGCCCACGTCCAACGGCTTCAATTTGGCCTCCCAGTCGGCGTGGATCTGGGGCAGCACCTTTTTGCAATGGCCGCAGTGCGGGTCCCAGAAGATCAGCAGCACATACTTCTCGGGCATGGTGTAGTAGCTGAGCCACTTGGTCTCTGTGGTGTCGGTGAGGATGAGGTCCTTGCCTTTGGCGCCGATGATCAGCGGGGCCTCCTTGCGGGCGCGCTCGCAGAGCTTGTCCAGCTTGTCGGCGGACATCCAGGTGGCGCGGCTGGGGCGGCCGCCCGTGGGGCAATAATAGGTTTGGGCCATGTGCACGAACACGGCATCCATGCCCATCACGTCGCTGGTCTCGTACTTGTAGGTGATGGCGTTCACGGCGAACTTGAACAGGTCGCCGCCGTCGTCCATGCGCCCGATCAGTTCATCGGCGTATTTGTTGATGGTGTCGGGGATCTGGGGGATCACCTTGCCGATGTATTCGTCGAATTTGTTCTGGAACATGGGGATCCGCAAGTTGCGCGGGTCCTTCAGGTCGATGTTGTCCCAGTAGTGGGCACGGTAGCTGTAGTAGCTGGCGGCGCTGTCCAAGGTGCCGTCGGCCTTGTGCACGTCGCTGCCGGTCACGGGCATGCTCATGCGCAGGATGCGCGCCACCAAGGTGTTGGGGTGTTTGGCCGCCAGGTCCGTTTGGAATCCCTTCATCAACGAATCCAGGTCTTTCATGCGCTCGCGCAGCACGCCCTTGGCGATGGGGTCCGCGGTGGCTTCCATCCGCAGCTTGATGTCATCGGCTTCCTTCTTCTTGTCGGCCAGGTAGCGGATGTACGCCTGGAAGAGCTGGTTTTCCACGGATTGCTGCACGCCAAGGTGTTCGTTGAGCGCGGCGGTGTCGCTGTTCATCTCCACCACCGGTTCGTTCACGATGAACTCGAAGTACTTCGGCCCCGGCACCACCAGCGCATACACACCGGCCTTGTATCCGTCCTTCCTTTCGAAGACCGCGATTCCCTTGGCATTGGCCACGGTGGTGTCCGCGTAGTAGAGCTTGTTGCCGTAATAGTTGGCCAGGTAGATGGTGTCGTTGGCGGTGCCGGCAATGGTGAATTGCAGGCGCCGCTGGTCCTGCGCATGGGCCAACAGGGTACATGCCAGGCAGGCCGTGAGGAGGAGGTTCTTCAGCATGGGGATCAAAAGTAGAAGGGGCGGTTGCGGTGCATGGGGCTTTAACGATCCTTTTACGCTTTGGGCCGGGGGCTTTGGGCAAGCCGCATGCCAGGGTCACACCTGCAGGGTCTTGAACTCGTTGGTGAGGTGGAAGGTGATCTCCGGGTTGTTGCGGCGCTCCAGGTCCAGCATGTAGGCCGATGGGGCCATGAACACGGGGTTCTCGTCCTTGTCCTGCACGATCTGGGTGGATTTGGTGCGGATGAAGGCCTGCAAGGCGGCCTCATCGGTGCTGGTGAGCCAGCAGGCTTTGTGGGCCTGGATGGCCTGGAAGGAGCAGGAGGCGCCGTACTCGTGTTCCAGGCGGTAGCGGATCACGTCGAACTGCAGGTCGCCCACGCAGCCCACGATCTTCTTGTTGCCGGGCTGCTGTGTGAAGAGCTGTGCCACGCCTTCTTCGGTGAGCTGGCGGATGCCCTTTTCCAGCTGTTTGCTGCGCATGGGGTCCAAGTTCACCAACTCGCGGAAGAGCTCGGGGGAGAAGGCGGGGATGCCGCGGAAGTTGAAGCGGCCGCCGGCGGTGAGGGTGTCGCCGATCTTGAAGTTGCCCGTGTCGAAGAGGCCGATCACATCGCCGGGCCAGGCCTGTTCCACCAAGGATTTCTGCGCGGCCAGGAAGGCGGTGGGGTTGGCGAAGCGCACCTGTTTGTCCAGCCGCACGTGGTGGTAGAAGGTGTTGCGCTTGAACTGCCCCGAGCAGATGCGCAGAAAGGCCACCCGGTCCCGGTGGTTGGGGTCCAGGTTGGCGTGGATCTTGAAGACGAAGCCGCTGAACTCGGTATCCTGTGGATGCACGGTGCCCTGGTCGGTGTCCCGTGGGCCCGGCGGCGGCGCGATGCGCACGAAGGTCTCCAGCACCTCGCGCACGCCGAAGTTGTTGAAGGCGCTGCCGAAGAACACCGGCGCCAAGTGACCGGCGCGGTAAGCCTCGAGGTCCAAGGGGTCGTACACGCCGTTCACCAGTTCCACCTCGTTGCGCAGTTCGCTGGCGGCGTCCGGCCCCAGGAGCTTTTCCAACCGCGGGTCCCCCAGGTTGTCCACTTCCACCACCGTGGCCTCTTTCTTGGTCTTGATGGACTCGAAGAGCTTGAGGTCCTGGTCGTAGAGGTCATAAACTCCTTTGAAGGTGGCCCCCACGCCGATGGGCCAGCTCAAGGGGCGCACCTTGATGCTGAGCTTTTCCTCCAGTTCGTCCAGCAGGGTGAAGGGGTCGAGCCCTTCCAGGTCCAGCTTGTTGATGAAGACGATCACGGGGGTGTTGCGCATGCGGCACACCTCCATGAGGCGCTCGGTCTGCGGCTCCACGCCCTTGGTGGAATCGATCACCAGCACCACGCTGTCCACCGCCGTGAGCGTGCGGTAGGTGTCCTCGGCGAAGTCCTTGTGGCCCGGGGTGTCCAGCAGGTTGATCAGCACGCCTTCGTACTCGAAGGTCATCACCGAGGTGGTCACCGAGATGCCGCGCTGGCGTTCGATGTCCATGAAGTCGCTGGTGGCGCCCTTGCGGATCTTGTTGCTCTTCACCGCGCCCGCCGTTTGGATCGCGCCCCCGTAGAGCAGGAATTTCTCGGTGAGGGTGGTCTTGCCCGCATCGGGGTGGCTGATGATGGCGAAGGTGCGCCGCTTGGCAATTTCTTCTTGCTGGCCCATGGAAGGAAAAGGGCCGCAAATGTAGCCCGGTGCCCGCTGCGGCAGAGCACGCCGGACCGGGTGTGCGAACGGTGGGGCCAACCTTGTTTGGATGCGTTCTAAATTTCGGACGCGGATCCCGGAACCCCATCCCCATGAAAAAGCCGTCCTTCCTGCTCCTGTTGGCCCTGCCCCTGTCTTCGTGCGCCCAGGATAATCCGGTACAGGTCGCCCTGCACCAATGGGCCGTGGTGACCAACCCGGTCTTTGTGGCCCACGCCGGAGACGACCGCCTGTTCGTGGTGCAGCAGCAAGGCATCATCCGGATCATTACCGACAGCATGCAGGTGTTGGATACGCCCTTCATGAACATCACCGACCGGGTGAACGACGGCACCAGTGAACAGGGCCTGCTGGGCCTGGCCTTCGATCCCGACTATGCCGCCAACGGCTTTTTCTACGTCAATTACATCCATGGCAACGATGAAGGCACCAGCCGCATTTCCCGCTTTCAGGTCAGTGCCGATCCCAATGTGGCCGATACCAGCAGCGAGGTGGTGCTGTACACCGTGGACCAGCCCTATTGGAACCATAATGGAGGGTGCCTCCAGTTCGGCCCCGACGGCTACCTCTACATCGGCTTTGGCGACGGCGGAAGCGGCAACGACCCCCAGAACAACGCCCAGAACATGGGCAAGGCCTTGGGAAAGTTGGTGCGGATCGATGTGTCGCAGCACAACGACACCTTCCTCATTCCCTCGGACAATCCCTTTGCGGGAAACACGGACACTCTTCCGGAGATCTGGGCCAGCGGCTTGCGCAACCCGTGGCGCTTCAGCTTCGACCGCCTCACCGGCGATCTGTGGATCGGCGACGTGGGGCAGAATGCCTGGGAGGAAGTGGACTTCTGGCCGGCCGGCGACCACAGCGGACCCGATTTCGGGTGGCGCTGCCGGGAGGGCCTCGTGGCCACGCCGGGTGTTAGCCAAACAGGTTGCGCGGCGGCCGGTCCCTTCGTGGATCCCGTGGCCGTGTTCAACCATGGTGCCCAGGGCTGGTGTTCGGTGATCGGCGGCCATGTGTACCGGGGTACGCAGTTCCCCCGCCTGCTGGGCAAGTACATTTTCACCGATTATTGCAATGGTGACTTCATCACCTTCGGGGAAAATTTTGACCTGGACACCCTGCTCCTGACCAATACCTACGGGTTCTCTTCCATTGGGGAGGATGCAGCGGGGGAACTCTACGTCACCGATGTGGAGAACAACCGGGTGTACAAGCTGGTGGATGCCTGCCCCATGCCGGCCCCGGAGGTCACCTTTGACGGGACCACCCTGACCAGCACCTTGGCCGATGCATGGCAATGGTTCCTCAACGGTGATCCCATTTCGGGCGCCACGGCGGAGCAGTATGACCCGCAGGAAGATGGCGGTTACCAAGTGCTGGCCTCTTTTGGGGAGGACTGTCAACTGTTTTCGGATACTGTCCATGTGCTCAACACCGCGATCACCGGCAATGGCCCGTTCCGCCCGGCGGTCTATCCGCAACCGGCCTCCTCCATGCTTACGGTCCGTGCGGATGGCCGCGCCAAGCCGGACTGCACCGTACAGTTGGTGGACCTGGCCGGCCATGTGGTGCGCACCATGCCATGGCCCGCCGCCACCGCCAGGCTGGTGATCGATGTGGCGGGCTTGCCCGAAGGCAACTATGTGATGAGAGCACGGGAAAATGGGGTATTACGCTGGTCACGACAGGTACAGGTGGCCCGCTGATCAGAACAAGGTACCGTCCTTGTGCGGTAGTTGCCAAGTGCCTGACTTGAGCAAGTTCCTCGCACCCACGCCCATCCG
>JAGPDT010000034.1:0-15787 GCA_018057455.1 Flavobacteriales bacterium
TTCCGCATGGCGAAGAGCTCATCGCGCAATTGCGCGGCAGCGATGAAGTCCAGTTCCTTGGCGGCTTTCTTCATCTGGGCCTCCAGCAAGCTGGCGTTCTTCTCCAACTGGTCCACGGGCATGTAGCCCATCACGGGATCGGCGGCCAAACTGAGTTCCTCGGGTTCCACGTAGGCCTTTCGCCCGCTGCCGTCCACCTGGTCGATCACGGCGGTCTGTTGCATCACCGAGGCGCGGTCGCGTTTGATCTGCGTGGGCGTGATGCCGTGTTCTTCGTTGTAGGCCATCTGCTTGGCGCGGCGGCGGTCGGTCTCCTCCATGGTGCGGCGCATGCTGTCGGTGATCTTGTCGGCGTAGAAGATCACCTTGCCGTTCAGGTTCCGTGCCGCCCGGCCTGCGGTCTGCGTGAGTGACCGGTTGCTGCGCAAAAAACCTTCCTTGTCGGCATCCAATACGGCCACCAGCGAGACCTCGGGCAGGTCCAAACCCTCGCGCAACAAATTCACGCCCACCAGCACGTCGAAGAGGCCGAGGCGCAGTTGGCGCAGGATCTCAATGCGGTCCAAGGTCTCCACGTCGCTGTGGATGTACTTGCACTTCACGCCGTTCTTGGCCAGAAAATCGGTGAGTTCCTCGGCCATGCGTTTGGTGAGGGTGGTCACCAGCACGCGCTCCTCCTTCTCGCTACGCTGGCGGATCTCGTACAGCAGGTCGTCGATCTGGTCCTTGCTGGGGCGCACTTCGATGGGCGGGTCCAGCAGGCCGGTGGGGCGCACCACCTGTTCCACGATGATGCCTTCGCTGCGCTCCAGCTCGAAGTCCGCAGGGGTGGCGCTGACGAAGACCACTTGCCCCAGCATGCTGTCGAATTCCTCGAACTTCAGCGGGCGGTTGTCCATGGCGCTGGGCAGGCGAAAGCCGTACTCCACCAAGTTCTTCTTGCGGCTGCGGTCGCCGCCGTACATGGCGCCGATCTGGCCAATGGTCACGTGGCTTTCGTCGATCACCATCAGGAAATCCTCCGGGAAGTAGTCCAGCAGGCAGAAGGGCCGTTGCCCTTGTTGGCGGCGGTCGAAGTAGCGGCTGTAGTTCTCGATGCCGCTGCAGTAGCCCAGCTCGCGCATCATCTCCAGGTCGTACAGCACCCGCTCCTCCAGCCGCTTGGCTTCGAGGTGCTTGCCGATCTCCTTGAAGAATTCCACCTGCTTCGCCATGTCCTCCTGGATGGAAGCGATGGCATCGTTCAAGGTTTCCTTGCTGGTGACGAAGATGTTGGCCGGGTAGATCGGCGTTTCCTCCAAGGTCTCGATGGTCTTGCCGTTGGCGAGGTCGAAGCGTTCGATCTTTTCAATTTCATCGCCCCAGAAGTGGATGCGGATGCCTTCGTCGGCGTAGGCCAAGTACACTTCCACCACGTCGCCGCGCACGCGGAAGTTGCCGCGCTCCGGCTCGATGTCCTTGCGGCTGTACAGGGCGGCTACGAACTGGAGCAGCAGGGCGTTGCGGCTGATCTTCTGCCCTTTCTTCAGGTGTACCACGCTCTTGTGGAATTCCGCCGGGTTGCCGATGCCGTAGATGCAGCTCACGCTGGCCACCACGATCACGTTGCGCCGCCCGCTGAGCAGTGCGCTGGTGGTGCTCAGGCGCAGTTTTTCAATTTCGCTGTTGATCGAGAGGTCCTTCTCAATGTAGGTGCCGGTGACGGGCAGGTAGGCTTCGGGCTGGTAATAGTCGTAGTAGCTCACGAAGTACTCCACGCGGTCGTTGGGAAAGAAGTGCTTGAACTCGCCGTAGAGCTGGGCGGCTAAGGTTTTGTTGTGGCTGAGGATCAGCGTGGGCCGGTCCAGCTGCGCGATCATGTTGGCCACGGTGAAGGTCTTTCCGGATCCGGTGACGCCGAGGAGGGTTTGGTATTTCACGCCTTCGTTGGCGCTTTCCACCAATTGCTTGATGGCCTCGGGCTGGTCGCCGGTGGGCGCAAATTCGGAGATGAGTTCGAAAGGCATGGGGGAAGTGCAAAAGTAAGTCTGGCCTCAGGGTCCCCTCCGGGAGACCACTGAGGGAGCAACACCCTGGGAGACCGCCGGGGGAGCAACACCCGGGAGACCGCTGGGGGAGCAAAATCCTCGATACTACCTTCACCGAGCGGTCTGAACTCAACCTTCACCCCATGTTCCTCCAGCGCATCCTCTACTACCTCAACCCGGCCACGCTGTTCGGGAGATCGCGCCATGATGTGAACTTGCGTTTCATGCACGGCATCAACCGGATCAGTATCTTCCTGTTCCTGATCTGCTTGGTGGTGCTGGCGTTGCGCGCCTGCCTGCGGTGAAGGATCACCTCAACCTCACTTGCCCACCTCCCCTTCCACGCGCTCCACGTGGATGTATTGTTCCGTGCCGCTGCCTTCCATGGCCGGGCCGGTGCGCAGAGTGGCGATGATGCGGACCGCCAAAGGATCAGGCGGCGTCTTCACCTGCTTGGCATACAGCTTCTCCAGTTCAAGCCCTGCACCTTTCACACCTGCGGCGTCCATGGCCACGGGAATGGCAAAGCGGCTGCCATCCGGTGTGATGCTGTGCGAATCCGCATAGTACACGTAGTTGCCGGTGAGGTGCATGGGGCCGGCGGGAAAGCTGTCCACGCGCACAATGGAGTAGGACAAGGGGCTGTCGATCGGCTTGCCTTCCTGGTCCAAGGGGTTCAGGCGTTCGCCATCGAGCGTCCAAAGGCGTGGCACGTCACTGGTTTGCAGGGTGAGCGTGTTTGCGGCCACGGACCAGCTACCGATCTGTCCGTATGGAACCGTGTCCCGCTCCAGGTATTCATCGGTGAGGATGTAGGTACTATCCGCCTTGAGGTGCAAGCGGGTGATGATGCCGGGACAATCCGCGCACGGCACCGTATCGGCATAGAAGCCTGCCCAGACCTGTAGCTCAGCCTTCGGAATGGTGTCGGTTGTGGTGGTCAAGGGCGCTTCTTCCGGTGCAGGTGAGCTGCATGCCGAAACCAGGAGCGCGAGGGTGGCAATGAAAAGGAGGTGTTTCATGAACATGGCGCAAAGGAACAACACGGGGAGGTCGATCTTTGTGCGCCATGTCCACCACCTTACTCTTCCCGGCATTCTACTTCGGCAGTGTGGAGCACTATGCGTTGATCGCACGCAGCACCCGCCTGGTGATCGACCTCGGCGAGCACTACGAGCGGCAGAGCTACCGTACACGCACCGGTATCGTGGGCGCCAATGGGCGGCAGGACCTGCAGGTGCACATCGCGCGGCGCAGCGGTGCAAAGATGCCCATGGGCACGGTGGGCCTCAGCTACACGGAGCCCTGGCACCACCAGCATGTACAGGCCATCCGCAGCGCCTATGGCATGGCTCCCTGGTACATCCACTACATCGATGAGCTTGAAGGGCTGCTGGGGCAGAAATACGATCGGCTGGTGGACCTGGACCTGGCCACCCTGCGCATGGTGTTGCGGTGGTTGCGGCTGGACCGGGCGATCATTGTGGAGGAGCATTATGTGGAACCAGCCACGGCGGCCGCAGAGCACCTGTGGGACTTGCGGACCACGCTTCATCCCAAGCGGGCGCTGCCCCCCGGCACGCCATCCGTGGTCCCCTATCCGCAGGTCTTCACCGACCGTCACGGTTTCCATGGCCGGCTGAGCATCTTGGACCTGTTGATGAACCTGGGCCCGGAAGCGCTGCAGGCGCTGTTGCGCATGTAGGGCCCCTGGCGTTCAAGCGGGCATGGTCCCGGGCGTGCGGCCGCAGGGTCTCCTCCGGAAGGCCGTTGCGGAAGGGCCGGGCGGATCGTGGCTTGCGCACCGGGATCACTCCACGGCGAAGACCGTGGCGCCGATTCCCTTGTTCACATTGATCTCCGTGGCCTTGAGCGTCATCTCCATGGCACCGCCCTGGTGCAAGGTGTGCGGGAACAGCACGCCGTTCACGGGCTTGTAGTCGCTGTAGTCGGTGATCACCTGCACGGCGGCACCGCCTTCCTGGGCCTGGTGTTCCTTGCGGCGCAGCTTCAGGCCGGTGGCCACCTCGTAGTACTCGTCGAACCGGCCACCGGGCAGGGTCTTCACGTTCACGCGATAGGCCTTCACCCCGTTGATGTCCACGATGCCCATGAGCTGGGCCACTTGTCCCAGCTCGGCGTAATGGATCTCGGGGAAGGCATAGGCGCTGCGCTGCACCTCATCGAGCTGCATGTCCTCGAGTTCCTTCTCCCCCATCATGCCCTTGAGCTTGGCCCGTTTGCCGTCAAAGGCGATCTGCTGCAGCACCATGCCGCCCACCTTCATGTCCATGGCGTACAGGTTCGGCGCCTTGTTGTACTCGGTGAGCACGGCTTCCATGCCCTGCACCGTGGTGGAGTACACCTTCCTCAGGTCCTTCACCTTTTCCACCGGCTTCTTGCCGCCGATGGCCTGGATGTAGGCGTCCAGCACGCTTTGGGCGGTCATTCCCGCAGGCGCCGGCAAGGCTCCTTCGGTGGGATCGACGCGCACGATATCGCCATTGGCATCCAAGTCCAGCACGGGATTGGCCCCGGCCAGCGTGGAAAGCGATCCGGCCACGGAGGCTTTGTCGCCCACCACCAGCACCGTGCAGTTATCAGGATGCAGAAAGCGCTGGGCGGCTTGCTGCACGTCCGCCACGGTCACCGCGTCCAAGCGCTTGAGGTAGGTCTCGTAGTGGTCCGCGGGCATGTCATTGAGGAAGGTGTTCAGCGCGAAGCGGGCCACGGTGCGCGGGTCCTCGAGGGAGCGCGCGAAGCTGCCGGCCATGTAGCTCTTGGCCAAGGCCAGTTCATCGGCGGTGACCGGTCCGGCCTGGATGTGCCTGATCTCCTTGAGCAGCTCGGCGACGGCGCTGTCGGTGACCGCGTTGCGCACGCTGCACCCGCCGCTGAACGAACCGCACCAGCGGTCGGCATCCAAGCTGGAGTAGGCGCCGTAAGTGAAGCCTTTGTCTTCCCGCAGGTTCTGCATCAGGCGGGCATTGAACACGCCGCCACCGAGGATGGTGTTGAGCACCTGCGCCTGGATCGCCATGGGGTCATTGGGCTTGATCTGCACGGGGAACACCACCTTGATCACGCTTTGCGCGCTGCCGGGCCGGTCCACCAGGGCCACACGCAGGCTGCGGGGCAGGGCGGGCTGCATGCCGTTGGCCGAAAGCACGGGCCCCAGGTCCTGCACCACCACGTGGCCTTGGGCATCCTTGGTCATAGGCACATCGGCACCGTTCCAACCACCGAAGAGGTTGTTGGCGAGCTGTTCGCCCTCGGCGGCGGTGATGTCGCCCACCAGCACCAGGTAGCCCTGTTCGGGCTGGAAGAAGTGGCGGTAGTACGCGTGCACATTGTTGCGTGCCAATTTCCTCAAGGAAGCCTCGGTGGCCACTTCGCCGTAGGGATGCGCCTTGCCGAAGGTGAGCGCATGGCCCACCACCTCGGCGATCTGGTCGGGGTCGTCGCTGCGGGCCTGCACCTGGGAGAGCAGGCGCGTGCGTGCCTTCTCGAATTCCGCCCCGGGGTAGGTGGCGTTGGTGACCACCTCGTGCACCAGCTCCATCAGTGCGGGGAAGTTCTTCTTCAGGCTGGAGGCGAACAGGCCGTTGCTGCTTCCCATGAGCTGGGCGCCCAGGCCGTCCACCCGTTCATCGAGCTCCTCCTTGCCATAGCGCGCCGTGCCGCTGGTGAGCAGCTCGCCCGCCAATTCCTGCATGCCCGTTATGTCGCCTTGCAGCACCGGGGGAATGTCGAAGCGCACCTGGGCGCTCACCACCGGCGTGCGGTGGTTCTCCACGATGATCAGGCGCATGCCGTTGGGCAGCACGGAGGTCTTGTACTTGCCGAGGTGCACCTCGGGGGCCGGGCCGGCCGAAGGTGCTTTGGTGCGGTCCACTTGTGCGGTCATGGTAACCGGGATCAGGAAGGTTGCGGCCAGCGCAAGGGTATGAAGCGGCGTGCTTTGCATGGGCTTCCGGTGGCGGTTCATGGTTTCTGGTTCAGGGGCAGGTAGTGCAATACCACGCGGTTCGCCGGCACGAAGTACGTGCGGGCCACGCGCTGGATGTCGGCGGCGGTGACGGCCAGGTATTGCTCCACTTCGGTGTTCACCTTTTCAGCACCGCCCAGGAAGGTGTAAGCGTTGGCCAGGTTCTGGGCAATGCCCGCCATGCGGTTGTTGTCCGTGGCATGCTCGGTCTCGATCTGCACCTTCAGCTTGGCCAGTTCGGCTTCGGGCACGGCTTCGTTGCGCACCCGCTCAAACTGCTTGTCCATGCTGGCCTCCAGGCTGTCCGGGGGTACGCCCATATTGGCCACGGCAAAAGCGATGGCCAGGCCGGGATCCTCAAAAGGCAGGCTGAACGAGCCCACGTACACGGCCTTCTGCTCGGCGTCCTTCACATGCTTCACCAGTCGGCTGCTGTTGCCGTTGCTCAGCAGTCGGTTGAGCATGTCCACGGCATAGAAATCGGGTGTGCCCAAGGCCGGGATGCGGTAGGCCTGCACCACGGCGGGCAGCTGGATCTTGTCATGGATGGTGTCGCGCACTTCACCCTTCATCGGTGGCTCCACCACCGTGTTGCGCGGCACGGCGGCTCCTTTGGGGATGGGGCCGAAGTACTTGGTGAGGTCGGCCTTGGCCTGCCCAGGGTCGAAATCGCCCGCCAGCACGAGCACCGCGTTGTTGGGCACATAGAAGGTCTTGTAGAAGGTCTTGTAGTCGGTTTCGTTGGCCGCATTGAGGTCTTCCATGTAACCGATGGTGGGCCATTGGTAGGGATGTTCCCTGTACGCCCGCTTGAGCACTTCCGGCAGGATGCTGCCGTAGGGCTGGTTCTCGTAGCGTTGGCGCCGCTCCTCCTTCACCACTTCGCGCTGGGTCCCAATGCCCACCTGTTCCACCTTGGCGTGGAGCATGCGTTCGCTCTCCAACCACAGCCCCAGGTTGAGCTGGTTGCTGGGCAGCACTTCATAATAGTAGGTGCGGTCGCCGGTGGTGTTGGCGTTGAGCACGCCGCCGGCCTTCTCCACATACTTGGCGAACTCGCCCCGGCCGATGTTCTCCGACCCCTCGAAGAGCAGATGCTCGAAAAAGTGGGCGAAACCACGCCGGTCGCGCGCCTCATCCTTGCTGCCCACATGGTACATCACGGCCACGGCCACAATGGGGGTGGAATGGTCTTCATGCAGGATCACGTGCAGGCCGTTGGGCAGGTCGAACTCGGTGTATTTGATCGCGCGGGCCTGGGCCACGGCCGTGATGGATGCCATCGTGCAGGCTGTTAGGGTGACAAGTGTTCTCATGCTTCCGTGCCTTAAGGACATGAAGGGCGGCGAAGGTAGGGCACAGGCCCTCGCAGGAAGGCCGATATGGAGCACCGGCGCGTGCACGTGTTGGGCGGAGGCCGCTGCTTTTCCGCCCGTGCATGGGCAGGGCATTGCGCTGGAAGCGAACTTTGCGGCAACGCACCCGCGAACCCGCCAACGGCCCGGCACGTATCACGGCCGCCCAGTTCGATGCTCCAACGCTCCACCTACCGCCAGGCCGACCGCCTCCTCAGCAAGGACTTGGTGCGCTTGGTGCACGCCGTACAGGAGCGGTGGGGCGCCGCACGCTTGGCGGTGCTGCACAAGGGAGAGGCCCGCAGGGCCGAATTGCGCCATGGGCAAACGGCCCCCTTGAACGGCACCGTGGCCATCCGGCAGGAAAATTGGCACGTGGACCCGGTCCCGGCGCAGCTGCTGGAGCGCCGCGTGGAGCTCATCGGCGGGTGCAGCCGCAAGGAACTGATCGACGGCATGAACAGCGGGGCCAAAGGCTATGTGGCCGACCTGTGGAACATGACCCACAATGAGCCCGATGCGTTGCTGCGCGCCCACAAGAACATCGAGCGGGCCGCGGACCTGCGCCTGGCGTACGTGGACACGGACGGCGGCCGCATCCGCATCAACCCGCAGAGCACCACCCGCCTGATGTGCGCGCCCAGGCCCTTGCACGTGCTGAGCCACGTCGGCCTGGGCTTTGAACAGCCCGTGGCCGCCGCATTCCTTGACCTGGCCCTGCTGGCCACCTACAGCGGTGAGAAACTGCGCCAGCGGCAGGGCGGCATCCACCTGTACCTGCATGGGGTGCGCGGCCATGAGGAAGCAGGCCTTTGGAAGGACTTGTTCATGTACCTAGAGGCCCATTTCGGCATGCCCCGCGGAACTTTCCGCGCCACGGTGAAATTGGACAACCTCGCCGTGGTGCTGGAAGCGGACGAGGTCCTGTACGAACTCCGGCACCACGCGGCGGGCCTGGCCTTGGCCCCCCAAGGCTACGCCGCCGACCATGTGGCCTTGTTCAGCACACCGGAACGGCCGGCCTTGCCGGACCGCGGGCACATCGGGTTCAACGCCGCGTTCCTGCGCAGCGTAAGCCTGCGCGCCATCAGCATCTGCCACCGCCGCGGGGTGCACGCCATGGGCGCCTCGGCCTATGTGCTTCCGCCCGAAACACGCGACCTGATCAAACCGGATTACCTGGAGATGATCGCCGACAAGGAGCGCGAGGCCCTGGACGGCCACGATGGCACCCTGGTGGCGCACCCCGGCCTGGTGAACGCGGCCATGGCCGAATTCAACAAGAGCATGCCCCGGGCCCACCAGATGGATTACCAGCCCGAGGACCATACCACCTTGGAAGACCTCACGCGCCCACCCACCGGGGAGCTCACCACCGAGGGGATCCAGTGCGCCATCCGCGTGGTGATCAAGGCACTCACCACCTACCACGAGCACCAAGGCCTGGTGGAACACGGCGGCCGGCTGCACGACCGTTCCTCGGTGTACCTCTCCATGCTGCTGCTCTGGCATTGGACCCAAAGCAAGGCGTGTTTCATCACCTCCACGGGGCTTGAGGTGCACAACGATGTGATGAAATTCCTGATCCGGAAGGAAGGGGAGAAGCTCTTCGCCACGCACGATGCGGCCCACCGCGAGCGCGCCAAGTTGGCGGCGCAGCGCCTCACCGCCTTGGTGCTATCACCGGACACGCCGCCGGAGTTCATGGAACTGGTGCAGGAGATGAACGCGCTCCAATGACCGGCCCCGGATGGATCCCTTGCATGCAACGGCTCCCCGCCGATGGCCAACGTGTCTTGTGCTGGCTGCCGGACAATCCGGTGCACCTGCCGGGGCTGGCCGCGCGCGAGCAACGCCATGTGGTGGTGCTGCGATTTGCCGAGGACTGGTTCGTGAAGAACCCCAGCAAGACCGGGCGCACCACCCACCGCCACTTCTGGCTGGGCGAAGGCAGCAGCAACTGCTTCTTCGAGCAGGTGACCCACTGGGCACCCTTGCCTCCCGGCCCCGGAGCGGCTTGACCCTGGGGCCTTGAAAACAAGGAGGCCCGGATCGCTCCGGGCCTCCGCCTGTTCGGACCAAGTCCGCCTTATGGCTTCGCGATCTCCAGCAGCTCCACCTCGAAGACCAGGGTGCTGTTGCCCGGGATGTCGCTTCCGGCGCCTTGGGGGCCATAGGCCAGGTCGCTGGGGATCCACAGCTTCCAGTGCGAGCCCACGGGCATCAGTTGCAGGGCCTCGGTCCAGCCGGGGATCACTTGGTTCACGGGGAACTGCGCGGGCTCGCCGCGGTCATACGAGCTGTCGAACTGCTTGCCGTTGATCAGCGTGCCCTTGTAGTGCACCTTCACCGTTTGATCGGCGGTGGGCTTGGGGCCGGTGCCCGCTTTCAGCACTGCGTACTGCAGGCCAGTGGCGGTGGTCACCACACCGGCCTTCTTGCCGTTCTCCGCCAGGAAGGCCTTCCCTTCGGCCTGGCTCGCCTCATCCTTCTTCTGCTGTTCGGCCATCATCTTTTGCTGGGCTTCCATCATATAGCCTTGCACCACCGACTTGAGTTTTTCGGCGCTGATGCGCTCCACGCTGTCCATGGCGTCGCGCATGCCGGCGAACATGGCCTCGAGGTTGAGGGAATCCAGGCCGGCCTGTTTGAGGTTCATGTGCAGGTTGTGGCCCACGTCGGAGCCCACGCCGTAGCTCACGGAATCCATCGTGGTGGCCAAAGGGAGCTCGCGGCCCTTTTGGCCGGTGGCCTGGTTGGAGCACGCACTGAGCAGCACCGCCACCAAGGAAAAGATTGGGAATTTCAGGTTCATCGTTCGGTTTATGGGGCGCGAAGGTAGATCGGTCCCTTCACGCTGCGTGCAACCCACGGGCGGCCGTTGGGGGCGTTACCCGCCGTTGAGCAGGATGGTGCGCAGCTTGCGCCGGAAGCGCGGATAGCCCGCCAGGTCGCTGTGGAAGCCCTGCGGAAAGGTGACCAGCTCGCGATGCACCGCCACGGGCACCGCGGCATACAGGCGCAAGGCGCTGCTGTACGGCACCAGGGGATCGCGTTTGCCGTGGAAGATGTACACCGGGCAATTCACGCCTTTGATGGCCCTGTCGCTGCGGAACTGGTAGCGCAGCAGCAGGCGGTACGGCAGGATGGCCAGGTAGTGGCGGGCCACATCCAGGAAGTTGGCATAGGGCGATTCCAGCACCAGGGCGCGTGGCGACCGGGCGGCCGCCACCGGTACCGCCATGCCCGTGCCCAGGGAACGGCCGTAGACCACCACCTTGCCTTCGCCGTGGATCTGCGCCAAGTGGTCGTACCAGGCCAACGCGTCGGCGTGCAGCGCAGCTTCCGAGAGCTTGCCGCCGCTTTTGCCGTACCCGCGGTAGTCGGGCATCAGCACGGCGTGGCGCAGCGTGGTGAAGCGGGGTGCCCGCTTGCCCCATCGGCGCAGGCTCCCCGTATTGCCGTGCAGGTACAGCACCGCTCCCAGCGGGTCTTCCACGGTAAAATACAGGGCGTGCAGCCGGGCGCCGTCGGGCCGTTCCAGCCAGTGCTCCTCGAAGGGCTGCCGGAAGTTGAACCGGTACTTCTCGGCCAAGGGAAAGCGCACGAAGATGAACCGCTCCTGCAAGGCCCAATAGAACAGGCTGATGCCCAGATAGACGAGCATCAACAAGCCCAGCGCGGAGACAAGGAAGAGGAGCACGGGGCTAATTTATCCAAACCGGTACGGCGCTGCCGGTCAGCGCGCAAAAAGCCACTCATTCGCCGTGCTTCCGCCGGGATCGTGGCGATAGCCGTCCAGGTCATACCGCTTGAGTTCCATGGGATCCAACAGGCGGTGCCGTATGATCCACCGGGCCATGGCCCCGCGCTGGTGCTTGGCATACACGGCCACCATGCGCAGCCCTTTGGGCGTATGCTCCTTGAACAGCGGGGTGATCACCGGTGCGTTGAGCATGGCGGGCCGCACGCTGCGGAAGTATTCCTCCGACGCCAAGTTCACCAGCACCGCGCTCCCGCTGGCCTCCAACGCCTGGTCCAATGCTTCCGTGATCCGGTCGCCCCAGAAGGCGTAGAGGTCCTTGCGGCCACGGCCCATGGCCAGCTTGGTGCCCATTTCCAAACGATGCGGGGCGATCAGATCCCACGGCCGCAGGACCCCATAGAGGCCGCTGAGCAGCCGCAAGTGGTGCTGGGCGAAGCGCCGGTCGCCGGCATCCAGCGTTGGGGCAGCGAGCCCCCGGTAGGCCTCGCCGTTGAACAGCAGAGCGGCCGGTTTCAGCGCGGCATGGTCCCACTGCCGGTACCGGTGATGATTGAGCCGTGCCAGTTGCGGGCTGATGGCCATGAGCTTGCCGATCCGTGCCGGTCCCAGCCCCGCCAGCTTTTCCGCCAACATCCCGGCTTCCATTGCGAACACCGGGCCGGTGGCACCTGGTGCAGGCGCCACCGGTGATTCGTCGAGGGCCTTGGCGGGGGAAAGCACGATGAGCATGCCCGCAAAGCTGCAACAGCGCGGCGATCCCTCGGCGCCATCAGGCCCAAGGCACCCTGAGGGCGGGGCATGGGGCCGAAAGGCGCACCCGCATGGATGCGCCGTCCGGCGGCCCGGACAAGATCCGACGGCCCCCCGGGAGATCCCGCGATCGCCACGGCACCTGTACTTTCGGCCCATGGCCGCCGAACGCACCGTGGTATTGGAGCATGAACGGATCCAGCGCAAGCTGCGCCGCATCGCCTTCCAAGTCTATGAGGAGAACGTGAACGAAACCGGGCTGGTGCTGGTGGGCGTGGCCCCACGCGGTGCCAAGCTGGCCGCCCGCCTGAAGGCCCACCTGGAGGAGATCAGCCCCTTGAAGGTGGAACTGCACGAACTGGTGCTGGACAAGGATGCCCCCATCAAGGGTGCGGCCACCTTGGGCAAAGGCGAGGTGAAGTTGGACGGACGCGTGGTGGTGCTGGTGGATGACGTGCTGATGAGCGGCCGCACGCTGATGTATGCCGCCGCCCACCTGATCACCGCCCCGCTGAAACGACTGACCACCGTGGTGCTGGTGGACCGCCGCCACCGCACCTTCCCCATCCGTGCGGACATCGTGGGGCTCACCCTCACCACCACCGTGCAGGAGCACATCAGCGTGGAATTCGGGCGGAAAGACACCGTGTACCTCTCCTAAAGGCCGAGCAGTTCGGCCATCCGTTGCGCCGTTTGGGCCGGTGTGCCTTCGCCGGGCACATGCACCGGGGCGCGGCGGTACACGGGTTCGCGCACCCGCATCAGCTCATCAATGCGCATGCTCAGGGCATCGCCCTGCAGGCCGAAGAGCAGCGGCCGGTCGCCACCGGAGCGCCGCGCGCGCTCCACCAGCACCGGGTGCGGCACATCGAGGTACACCACCCGGCCCGCCGCCAGCATGCGGTCCATGTTATCCGCCGCCATGGGCGTACCACCGCCGCAGGCCACCAACACCTCTTCGGTGGCCAGCATTTCCTCCAGCACCACACCTTCCACCTCCCTGAACTTGGCTTCACCGTGCTGCTTCATCCAAGGGAGGATCGGCCCGATGCGCTGTTCGATCACCCGGTCCAGGTCCACGAACCGGCGGCTGGTGAGGCGCCCGAGCTCGCGCCCCACCACGCTTTTGCCGCTGCACATGAAGCCGACGATGAAGATGCGCATAGGGCCAAATTAAGCCCGTTTCCCGAATGGCCGAAATGCCGGATCAAAGGCCCTACATGCGACCTTCGCCCCGATGAAGATCACCGAGGCGGGGAACGGAAAGCCCTTGAACGACTGGATGCAGGTGCCATGGCGCATCTATGCCAGGGACACCAACTGGGTGCCGCACCTGAAACAGGACGTGGAAAAGGTCTTCGACCCGGCACGCAACAAACTGCTGCAGGCCGGGCCGGAGCGGAAAGCCGGTGCCATCAAACGATGGGTGCTGTACGACGATGCCGGCACGCCTGCGGGCAGGATCGCCGCCTTCGTGGACCCCAAGACCGCCTGGACCGACAAGCAGCAGCCCACCGGCGGCTGCGGCTTCTTCGAGTGCGTCAACGACCAGGCGGCGGCCGACCTGCTGTTGGACACCGCCCGCGAGTGGCTGTGGCAACAGGGCATGGAGGCCATGGACGGCCCGGTGAACCTGGGCGAACGCAACATGTTCTGGGGCCTGTTGATCGGGAACTTCACCGACCCCCCCATCTACGGCACCAACTACAACCCGCCATACTACGTGGACCTCTTCGAAGCGTACGGCTTCCGCATCTATTTCAAGCAGCTCTTCTTCAAGCGCAATGCCCTGGAGCGGCCCCAGCCCATCTTCCAACGCCGGTACAACCAGTTGAGGAACAACCCGGACATCGCGGTGCGCACCGCACAGGGCATGGGCAAGGAACAACTGGCCGAGGATTTCCGCACCGTGCTGAACGCGGCCTGGGTGGACCACGAGAACTTCAAGCCCATGCCCAAGGAGGTGGCCCTGAAGACCATCGGGCAGATGTGGCCGGTGATGGACCCCCGCATCGTGGTCTTCGTCTACCACAAGAAACAGCCCATCGCCTTCTACATCAACCTGCCCGAGCTCAACGAGATCTTCCGCCATGTGAACGGCGACCTCAACTGGTTGGGCAAGCTGAAATTCCTGTGGCACAAGTGGCGCGGCACGGCCACCACCATGACCGGCATCGTGTTCGGGGTGGTGAAGGAATGGCAAGGCAAGGGCGTGGAGGGCGCGATGATCGCCTTCATGGGCGACTGGCTCATCGCCACGGAACGCTACAAGGAAACGGTGCTCACCTGGGTGGGTGACTTCAACCCCAAGATGCTGCGCGTGTGCGAAGGCTTGGGCGCCACCAACTACCGCACCTTGGCCACCTACCGGTACCTCTTCGACCGCACCAAGCCCTTCGAACGGCTGCCGCTGATCGGCCATGAAAATTCATGAGCCGTTTGGTGATGCGGACGGCTTGTTTACCTTCGCGGCCTCAAATCAAGGAACGCTTACCCGTTCCTGAGGCGGGGATCCTGTAGCTCAGTTGGTAGAGCATTACACTTTTAATGTAAGGGTCCTGGGTTCGAGCCCCAGCGGGATCACAAAGGCCTCGGCAGCAGCCGGGGCCTTTTGCATGCACCGGCGTCCGCAGCCTGTCCATCCCCGGCGCGGGCCAGGCAGATGGCACCATTGGGCCGCACGCAACGGGAGCATACCTTTGGGGGCATGCGGCAGTGGATCGCCCTCTCCCTCTTCGCCCTGTTCACTTCCGCCAACACGGAGATGCATGAACTGCTGAAGCTGCCCATGCTCTTCCAGCACTACGCCGAACACCAGGAAGAGGCCCCCATCGGCTTGTGGGATTTCCTGGAGCAGCATTACGGCAAAGAGCACCACCACCATGGGGGGAAGGACCACCACCATGACCTGCCCTTCCAGTGCGACCACCACTGCGGTGCGCAAACCTTGCAGGCCCGGCTGGCGGAACCCGCCGCATCATCCATCGTGCTGCCTGCTGCGCTGAACATGCCATTGAGCGCGATCGAGGACCGGATCCCCGAACCAGGCGGTCCTGCCGACATCTGGCAGCCTCCAAGGGCCTGAGCCGGTGCCCCGGCACCCGGATGCCGCACTGACCGCGCCGCATTCCTTGGTTCCTCCCTCTTCCACTTCCTAATCCGCGGCCACGCCGCACCTCGGGCATGATCGAACGCATCATCTCGTTCTCCGTACGCCACAAGCTCATCGTGGGCCTGCTGCTCCTGGCCTTCATCGGCTGGGGCGCCTGGTCCGTAACGCTGCTGCCCATCGACGCGCTGCCGGACGTCACCAACAACCAGGTGCTGGTGAACACCATTGCGCCCAACCTCGCCACGCAGGAGGTGGAGCAGTTCATCACCTTCCCGCTGGAACAGGCGTTCAAGAACCTGCCCGACCTGGTGGAACTGCGCAGCGTATCGCGCAGCGGCCTCTCGGTGGTCACGGTGGTCTTCAAGGACAACGTGCCGCTCTACCTCAGCCGCCAACTGGTGCAGGAACGCATTGCGCAGGCCCAAAGCCAGATCCCCGTCGGCTATGGCACACCGGAAATGGCCCCGCCCACCACCGGCATCGGCGAGATCTACCAGTACACCCTCGCCGTGGACAGCGCGCACCAAGGCCAGTACGGCCTGATGGAACTGCGCACCCTGCAGGACTGGGTGGTGCGCCAACACCTGCTGGGCGTGCCGGGCGTGATCGACGTCAGCAGTTTCGGAGGCCTGCTGAAGCAGTATGAGGTCCGCGTGGATGCCCGCAAGTTGGCCGGTGCCGGGCTTTCCCTGCTGGACGTGTTCAACGCGCTGGAGAGCAACAACGCCAACACCGGCGGCAGCTACATTGAAAAAGGACCGAACATCTACTTCATCCGCGGCGAAGGCC
>JAGPDT010000034.1:15887-23609 GCA_018057455.1 Flavobacteriales bacterium
CGCAAGTTGGCCGGTGCCGGGCTTTCCCTGCTGGACGTGTTCAACGCGCTGGAGAGCAACAACGCCAACACCGGCGGCAGCTACATTGAAAAAGGACCGAACATCTACTTCATCCGCGGCGAAGGCCTGGTGAGTTCCTTGAAGGACCTGGAGAACACCGTGATCGAGGCGCGCGGCGGCAGTCCGGTGCGCGTGCGTGATGTGGCCGAGGTGCAATTCGGGCATGCCACTCGGTACGGCGCCATGACGCGCAACGGCCAAGGCGAGGCCGTGGGCGGCGTGGTGCTGATGATGAAGGGCGCCAACGCCATGGCCACGGTGACCGCCGTCAAGGAGCGCATGGAGGAAGTGCGGAACAGCCTGCCGGAAGGCGTGTACGTGGACGTTTTCGTGGACCGCTCCAAGCTGGTGGCGCAAACGATCGGCACCGTGGAGCACAACCTGCTGATGGGCGCGCTGATCGTGATCGCCGTGTTGCTGCTGCTGCTGGGCAACTGGCGCGCGGGGCTCATCGTGGCCAGCGTGATCCCCCTCGCACTGCTCTTCGCCATCGGCTGCATGGTGGTGGCCGGGCAGAGCGCCAACCTGATGAGCATGGGCGCGCTGGACTTCGGCCTCATCGTGGACGGTGCGGTGATCGTGGTGGAAGGCATGCTCTTCGCCCTGCACCAGCGCCATGCCGGACAGCTCCTCACCAAGGAGGAAATGAGCGAAGAGACGATCCGCTCGGCAGGCGGCATCATGAAGAGCGCCGTCTTCGGCCAGGTGATCATCCTCATCGTGTACGTGCCCATCTTCGCCTTGGTGGGCATCGAGGGCAAGATGTTCCGGCCCATGGCCTTCACCGTCAGCTTCGCCATCATCGGTGCATTACTGCTCAGCGTCACCTATGTGCCTTGGGCCGTGTCGCTCTTCATGGACCGCCAAATTCCGAAGGGTGAAAGCTGGAGCGAACGCATGGTACACCGCCTGCAACAGTGGTATGCGCCCAAGCTGAAGGGGCTGCTGCATCACCGCACGTCCACGTTGGCGGGAGCCTTGGCCTTGGTGGTGATCTCTCTGTTTGTATTCAACCGTTTGGGAGGAGAGTTCATCCCGGAACTGGACGAAGGCGACTTCGCCACCAACCTTACCATCCGCCAAGGCAGCAACCTCAGCCAAAGCATTGCCGTGGGCGATCACGCCGCGCGCATCCTGATGAAGGAATTTCCAGAGGTGAAGGAAGTGGTGGGCAAGATCGGCAGCAGCGAAATACCCACCGATCCCATGCCCATCGAAAGCCAGGACCTGATCATCGTGATGAAGGAGCGCAAGGACTGGACCACCACCAAGGACCGGGAAAAGATGGCCGGGCTGATGGCCGAAAAGCTCAGCGTGATCCCCGGCATGAACCTCAGCTTCGAGCAGCCCATCCAGATGCGCTTCAATGAACTCATCGCCGGGGTGAAGAGCGATATCGCGGTGAAGATCTACGGCGACGACCTCGAAAAGATGTTCAAGAAGGCGAATGAAGCCGCTGCGCTGATCGCCAAGGTGCCCGGCGCTACGGACATCAAGGTGGAGCAGGTCACAGGCATGCCGCAATTAGTGGTGAAATACGACCGTTCACGCCTGGCGCAGTACGGGTTGAACATCGCCGAGCTGAACCGCCTGCTGAACACCGCACTGGCCGGAGGCCACGCCGGCGTAGTGTACGAAGGCGAGCGCCGCTTTGACCTGGTGGTGCGCCTGGCCGACATGCGCGATGCGGATGCCGATAAGGTGAAGAGCATCTTGGTGCCGCTACCCAATGGCAGCCAGATGCCACTGGGGCAACTGGCCGAAGTGAGCTTCCAAAGCGCCGCCGCGCAGGTGAGCCGCGAGAACGGAGCGCGGCGCATCGTGGTGGAAGCCAACGTGCGCGGCCGCGACATTCAGAGCACGGCGCAGGACATCCAGGCACTGATCGGCCGCGACCTGCAATTGCCAAGCGGCTGGTTCGTCAGCTACGGCGGCACCTTCAAGAACCTGCAGGAAGCCAGTGCGCGGCTCCTGCTCACCGTGCCGCTGGCCATGGCCCTGATCTTTGTGCTGCTCTACTTCGCTTTCCGCTCGCTCAGCGAAGCGCTGATCATCTTCAGCGCCGTGCCCATGGCTGCCGTGGGCGGCGTGCTCGCCCTGTGGGTGCGCGGGCTGGACTTCAGCATCAGTGCCGGCATCGGCTTCATCGCACTCTTCGGCGTGGCGGTGCTCAACGGCATCGTGCTCATGAGCTATTTCAACCGCTTGAAGGCGGACGGCGTGGACGACGTGACCGAGCGCGTGGTGCGCGGCACCATGGCCCGCTTACGACCCGTGCTGGCCACTGCCGCCGTGGCCTCGCTCGGCTTCCTGCCCATGGCCATCAGCACCAGTCCCGGCGCGGAGGTGCAGCGGCCCTTGGCCACCGTGGTCATCGGCGGGTTGATCACCTCCACGTTGCTGACGTTGGCGGTGGTGCCGGTGCTTTACCATTGGGTGTTTTCGCGGAGAAAGAATAGCCCTTCGGCTTCGCTCAGGGCAGGTGAAGAAGTGAGGAAGCGAGGAGGTGATGGAGGTGGCGGTATCGTCACGGCTTCGGTGATCGCGCTCCTGTTGTGCGGCACTTCACTGCACGCGCAAGCACCAGTGATCACGCTGGACAGTGCAGTGACGCGGGCCTTGCGCAGCTATCCGGCCATCACGGCCGCGGAGCTGGAAGTGCAGCAACAGGAGGTCTTGCGGAAAACGGCCTTCCAACTGGAGCCGATCAACGCGCAGCTGCAAAGCGGGCAGATCAACAGTGCGGCACACGACATCAACCTGCAAGCCGTTACCGGCATCCCCTTCCCCACGGCCATCGCGCAGCGCAGCCGCTACCATAAGGAAAGCGTGCGGCTGGCGGAGACCGATCGCACGCGCATTCACTCCGCCGTGCGTGAAAGCACCACCGGTGCCTACCTGCAATGGGCCATGGGCCTGCAACGGGCGGCACTGCTGCAACGAAACGACAGCGCCATGCAGACCTTGGCCGCGTTCGCCGCCAAGAAGTTTGATGCCGGCGCCACGGGGCGGCTGGAAATGATCAGTTCGCAAAGCGCCGCGGACCAGGCACGGCTCGCATGGAACAAGGCCAAGGCGGAGATCGCCGTATACGCCATGGAGCTGGAACAATGGTCCGGTCCGCTGAATGGCGCGGTGCCTGACACGGCCCTGCTTCAAGCCTTGTCCATGCAGCCGGATCCGGCCACTGCAACCACGCCCGACGATCCCGTTGTGGCCACGGCCACGCAACAGGCCGAGCTGGCCAAGGCCGAATGGAGGATGGAACGCAGCCAATGGGCGCCCACGCTGCAAGGCGGCGGCTTCTACCAGACCATCGACGGCGTATCCCCTTTTTCCGGATTCATCATCGGCACCTCCATCCCCTTGCCGGGCGGTGGCCAGGGAGCACGCACCAAGGCCGCGCGCCTACGCAGCGAAATAGCGGCGCAACAAGTACAAGAACTGCAACGCAGCCGTGCCGCCGAGCTGGCGCGCACCCGTGCGCAATGGCAACAACTCCAGGAAAGCCTTGCCTACCACGAAGGCTCCGGGGCCGCGCTGGCCGTAGCGCTCCGCCACGATGCCGCACGTGCCTACCTCAACGGTGAAGCGGGCTACGTGGAATTCCTGCAAGGCATGGAGCAGGCCCGCACCATCGAAGAAGAGCGCTTGGGCGTGCGCTACCGGACCGCCCTCACCCTGATCCACCTCAACGCCCTGATGGGCCTTTGATCGCCTGGGCGGATCATGATCCACCCCAACAACTCAACCATGATGACCTTAAACTTCCTCCCCTTCCCACTCATCCTCAAGATTTCCTTCGGGAGACCGTTGCGGGAGCCGATGCAAGTGCCCCTGCGCTTCCTCCCCCTCCTCCTCGCTCTCACACTGCTCTCCGCCTGCGGTGGCCAAGGCGGTTCGGCACAAGATGATCACGACCATGCCGCCGAGGCCGCCCACGGTGCCGAAGTCGCATTGACGCCCGAGCAGATCAAGGCCATAGGCTTGGTGACCGGCACCATGGAAAAACGCGGCCTCACCACCTCGCTGCGGGCCAACGGACGCTTGGTGCTGCCGCCGGACAAGAGCGCCGAGGTGAGCGTGCTCTTCGGCGGGCTGGTGCGCAACGTGTCCGTGCGCGAAGGGCAGCATGTGGACAAAGGCCAGACACTCGCCGAGCTGGAGAGCCTTGAATTCCTGCAGCTGCAACAGGATTTCCTTGAGAGCAGCGCCAACGGCACCGCCCTCGCAGCCGACCTGAAGCGCCAGCAGGACCTGCACGATGAACGGATCACCGCCACCAAGACGCTGGAGCGTGCGCAGGCCGACCTCTCCGTGGCCAAGGCCAGGCAAGCCGCCACGGCCGCCAAGCTGCGACTCTTCGGCGTGGACCCCGCTTCACTGGCGGCGGAGAACCTGCGCTCCAGCTTCGCCCTTCGCGCCCCGATCGCGGGCAACGTGCAGCACATCACCGTCACCACCGGCCAATTTGCCGAGCCCAACCAGCCCCTCTTCTCCATCGTGGACAACAGCGGCCTGCACATCGACCTCAACATCTTCGAGCAGGACGTGGCCCGCGTGCGAACCGGCCAACAGGTGGTCTTCGGCCATGCTGGCGAGCCCATCGGGCGGCACACGGCCACCATCTTCGCGGTGAACAAGGCCTTCGAGAACGATCAACAGGCCGTGCTGGTGCATGCCAAGCTGGACGACAACGGCGAGGAGCTTCTCGCGGGCATGTACGTGGATGCCTTGATCATGACCGACAGCTCAACGGCGTGGAGCCTGCCGGACGCTGCCGTGGTGAACAACGGCGACGAGCACTACATCTTCGTGGAGCACGAGCCCAACACCTTCGTGCAGACGGCGGTGCGCACCGGCGCCAGCGAACTGGGCTACACGGAGATCCTGCCGATGCAGCCGGTGGGACCCGGGGCCCGCATCGTGGTGAAAGGCGCGTACTACCTGCTGAGCGAGTTGACGAAGGGAAGCGGGGAGCATAGCCATTGAGGATGAACCGGGTTCGGAACCTTCCACGCCCTTTTTGTCACATTAGTAACGAATAATTACTAATGTTTAATTTGTAATGATCCATTGGTAATACTTCATTAGCTTTGCTTTGCGCCGTGCACAAGGGCTTGGGCACCACGACATGCAAGAGGACAACCCCTTCAACGTCAACAACTACGTGTCACCGGACCTGTTCTGCGACCGGGAGGCGGAGACGGAGGCCATCACCGGCGCACTGCGCAACGGCCGCCACGTAATGCTGTACAGCCCCAGGCGCTATGGGAAAACGGGGTTGATCCACCATGCCTTCCATGCGTTGGCCCAAGACCGTGGCAGCCGCACCGTCTTCGCCGACATCTACGCCGCCCGCGACGTCCACGACTTCAACACCATCCTCGTGAACGCCGTGCATGAATCGCTGAACCCCACGCCCAAGCAGTTCCTCAAGAACGTCGGCACCTGGTTCTCCGCGCTGCGGCCCGTGGTCAGCTATGACGAGCTGACCGGCAAGCCCAGCATCGCCTTGGAGCGCGGGGACGCGAAACAGGAGGCCGTAACGCTGCGGAAGATCTTCGGCTTCCTCAACGGGCAGCCGCGCAAGATCCATCTGGCCATTGATGAATTCCAGCAGGTCACCACCTTCCCGAAGGTCCGCATGGACGCCCTGCTGCGCACCGAGCTGCAGCGCAGCAAGAACGTGTACTGCATTTTCTCCGGAAGCCAGCGGCACGTGCTATTGGACTTGTTCAACAATGCGGCCAACCCGTTCTACGGCAGCGCCGACCAGCTCGAACTGCATCGCATCGACCGGGACGTGTACGCAGCTTTTGCAGTCCGGCTCATGAAAAAGCACCGCCGCAAGCTCGCGTTGGAGGATGCCCTCTTCTGCTACGACTGGTGCCGGGGCCACACCTACTACATGCAGGCGCTGCTCAACCGGCTTTTTGGCGATGCCCGCGCATTGGAACGCTCCACCATCACTGATGTCATGCTCTCCATCGTGCGGGAGCAGGACGCCATCATGGCCACCTTGCGCAGCGCGCTTACGCGCAACCAATGGGACCTCTTCGCCGCTGTAAGCAAGGAAGGCGAAGTGGACACCCCCACCGGCGGGGCCTTCATCAAAAAGTATGACCTGGGCTCCTCTGCCGCGTTGGTCCTCGCGCTGCAGGCCTTGCTGGACCGGGAACTGGTGTACATCACGCGGTACAAGGAAGAGAACGGCAAACCGGTGTACGCGCCCTACAGCCCCTTCCTCGGGGCGTGGTTCAAATACCGGTGAACGCCGTGCATGGTGCTGCAGCCGAATATCCGTCCGGCCCAACGGCATTCCTTCGGCCAGCCCTACCTTGAACCCTGAAACAGAACCACATGGCCGACCAGAAAGAACTCGACGCGCACTACACCACCATGGACAAGATCTTCCGGCTCAGCCTGGGGGAAACAGGCGGCTACAGCGGCGCGCGCTTCGACGGCGACTTCAGCATGACACTGGAGCAGGCCCAGGCGAAAAAGCACAAGTTCATTTGGGACAACCTGCAGATCAAAAAGGGCGACAAGGTGCTGGACATCGGCTGCGGCTGGGGCGCCTTCGTGGAATACTTGGACCAGCATGGTGCGGATGCCTACGGCGTGGTGCTCGCCCAGGGGCAGGCCGATGCCTGCAAGAAGAACGGACTGAACGTCCACCAGATGAACTCCAAGGCCATCACCCCGGAGACCTTCGGGCAGTTCGATGCCGTGGCCGCCATGGGCAGTCCGGAGCATCTCTGCTCCATTGAGGAATACAAGGCCGGCAAGCAGGAAGAGATCTACCGCACCTACTTCAAGCAGATCAGCGACCTGCTCCCGGTGGGCGGCCGGTTCTACTGCCAAACCATGGTCTTCGGCCCCAACATGGTGAAATTCGAGGACATCAAATTCGGGCAGACCAACGTGTACAAGAAGAAGCACGACTACAGCAATGAGGAACTGATGGACCTGGTGTGCGACGTGTTCCCGGGCAGTTGGATCCCATACGGCAGCGAAGGCATGACCGAACCCGCCAAGGAGCACTTCAAGCTCGTCTCCATCGACAGCGGGCGCCTGGACTACATCGAAACGATCGACCGCTGGACCCGGGCCTTCAACAGGTTCCAGCCGGAGAAATACCTGCTCTACGCCACGCTGCTGCCCAAGCTGCTCCACAGCGACTTCCGCAAGTGGGTGCGCCGGTACCGCATACAACCGAACCTGCAAGTGTTCCAACGCGAGGTGTTCGAGCACTACCGCATGGTCTTCGAGAAGGTGCGGGACTGAACCGCACCGGATGATGCAGGGCACCGGGCCCGCAACCGTATGCCGGCACCTGGCCGCATGCCCCCCTTGGATCCGGTCTGGCGCAATCGGCGCCGGTGAACGGGTCCATGTACCGCCTCAGGAATCCCATTCCCCTTCAAATTCATGATGCCTGCACCGAACTGCCCGCCAGCCGCGGCCGGTAGCTTTGGCCAAACAACAAAACCATTCCACTTTCCATGTCCATTCGTACCCTGGCCCCGGGCCTTTTCCTCCTGTTCACCGCCAGCGCCATGGCCCAGCCGTCCACCCAGTGGTCGGCCGTGGCCAACACCGCCTGGTACAACGCCACCGGCACCGAGTTCTCCATCACCACCGCTGAAGAGCTCGCCG
>JAGPDT010000034.1:23709-31534 GCA_018057455.1 Flavobacteriales bacterium
CCGGCACCGTGAGCGGCGACTACCTCGTGGGCGGCCTCATCGGCTTCTGCACCTTCGCTTTCGGCCCTAACCGGGACAACACCCTCAACAACTGCTACGCCCGCTCCAACGCCAGCGCCACCATCGGCCGCGTGGGCGGTTTGTACGGCGGCAACCAAGGCGCCCTCATCATCAGCAACTGCTACGCCACCGGTACAGCCACCGGCACCGAGCTCACGGGCGGCTTCATAGGGGTGAGCGGCGGCATGAACGCGACCAACTCGTACTGGGACACCGAGACCTCCGCCCACGCCACCGGCATCGGCGGCTGGGAAGGCCCGCAAACCCCGCAAGAGATCACCGGCAAGACCACGGTGGAGATGAAGACCTTGGACATGGTGGACTCGCTCAACTTCGGCCAAACCAACGGGCCATGGACGATCGATCCCTCCATCAACGACGGCTACCCGGCATTTGAAAGCCTGACCACCGGTATTGCCCCTGCGGAACGCACGGGCTATGAACTGAACGTGTTCCCCGCGTTGTTCAACAACACGGTGCGCGTCGCCTCGGATGCCGGGTTGATCGCTTGTTCAGTGTACAGCATCACGGGCCAAATGGTCCACGGCACGGGCTTGAACGGCAGGTCCGCCGTGCTTGACCTCGGCATGCTTTCCCCGGGCGCCTATCTCCTGCAGGTGATCACCGGGGAAGGCACCACCGTCCGCCGGATCGTGAAGCAATAACGCGAACAAGGGTGCCGGTGCTCAGCGTACCATTGGGGGCACGCCAGGGCCCGGCACCACGTTCACCCGGTAGAGCACGGGCGTCCACGGCGGTACGATGCCCCCGGAGGAACCCTCGGGACCAAAGGCCAATGCAGCGGGGATCACGAACCACCCGCCCCCGCCCGCGGCGGGCAACAAGTGCGCAGCGGCTTCGAGCCCTTTGATCACCTGACCGGGATCGCCCAAGCGGAAGGTGAGGCCGTTGTCCTTTCCGCCTTGATCGTCGAAGACCTGGCCGTTGTCCAGGAACGTGGCCTTGTAGACCAACGTCACGCGGTCGCCGCTTTGCACGCGCGGCCCCCGGCCGGTCTTGGGGTCCAACACATACCAGAGGCCCATGGACCGCTTCCATTCACGTCCGTCCTTGGCGAAAAATTCCTGGAGGATCCGCTCTTCATCGGCTTGGGTCCGGGCCATCAACAGGGCGCGTGCCCGATCACGGGATGCGGCCATGGACCGCATTTGCCGCATGGAAAGCTCCATCTGCACCCAACCGGTATCAAGCGCCCGAACAGGTGGCACCGCACCGATCTCCGCCCAAGGCACCAGCGGCGAACGCAACAATACGGTGGCACTGTCGCCTTGGCGCAGCTTGCCGAAATAGCTTGTGCTGGCGCGGCCCTTGCCCATGGGATACCACCGTTCGGTGCTGAACAGGGAACCTGTTGCGGCCCCCGGGCGTGCCATGCGCACACGCACCAGCACGCTGTCGCTGTCGGTGGGCAGGCGCTCGCCTTCACCCAGGGCGTTCAACCGCCAGTACACGCCATCGGCCATGCGGCCGCCTCCCTTCAACGGTGACCGCCCGCAGGCCGCCACCAGCGCCGCAACAGCCAGCAAACAGGCGCACCGGGGTTTCATTTCCGCAAGGCCACCAGGCCAATGTGGTACACCACGGTGCTGCGCATGGGGACTTTTCCGCGGTCGCCCAGCAGACCGAACGCCAAGGCACTGGGGATCACCAGTACGGCGCTGTCGCCCGGGGAGAGGTGTTGCACCCCCTCATGCAGGCCGCTTTCCACGTCGGCATGTTCAATGCGGAAGACCCCTGGTTTTCCCGGCTCGGAGGCGTAGGCCGTATCGCCGTTGAGCAGCAGGGCGGCGAAGTTGATCACGGCCACCTGATCGGGCCGTGCGGTATGGCCGGGCACGTCGCGCAGCAGCCGGTACCGCAAGCCGGTGCCGGTGGCGGTCAGGTCCAAGCCCTGGCGGCGTATCCACGCTTGGATATCGGCCTCCTCCCGTTCGGCGAACTTGCGGTTCTCGTCGATCAACCGGGTATCCGGCACGGTGGTGGTGCCGCCCACCTGTGCGGGCGGTGGTGTGCGTTCCTCCCCGCAGGCCGCGAGCAGCAGGCACGCCATGCACAAGCACCAAGGCTTCATGCAGGATGCTGTTGGAAGAAGGCGGGCAGCTCCTTCATCAGCTTGGCCACGGTTTCATGCAGGGAGGTGGTGCTGCGCCCACCGGCGGCATTGGCATGCCCCCCCCCTTCGAAGTGGGCGGAAAGAAATTCATTCACCGGCAAGCGGCCCTTGGAGCGAAGGCTGATCTTGATGCCGTCCTTGCGCTCGGCGAGGAAAGCCGCCAGCCGTACCCCGCGCACGGTGAGGCCGTAGTTCACAAGGCCCTCGGTATCGCCCGGCACGAAGTGGAAGCGTTCAAGGTCTTCCCGGCTCAGGGCGATCAACGTGGCCGCACCGTTCTCCAGCACCTGCAGGCGCTCATGGAGCGCATAGCCGGTAAGGCGCAGCCGGTCGATGGTATTGTCCTCCAGGATCGCTTCATGCACCAGGTGGGGCTGGGCGCCGCGCTCCAGCAGGAAGGCGGCTACGCGGTGCGTGTGCGGGCCGGTGCTGGGGAACCGGAAGGAACCGGAGTCCGTCATGATGCCGGCATACAGGCAGGTGGCCACTTGGGCATCCACAAATTTGGCGAGGCCCAGGCCGGTGATCACATCGCAGACCATCTGGCACGTGGAGCTCGCGGAGATGTCGCTGAACACCACTTGGAAGATGTCCTCGGGCCCCCGATGATGATCCACCAGCACCTTCATCGGGCTTTGGCGCAACACGGTCTCCAGGCCCTGCACGCGGTCGGCCCGGTTGAAATCGAGGCAGAAGAGCACGTCCGCATGGGTGATCGCCGCCTCACAGGCTTCCTTGGCGCTGGAGTGGTCCATGGCCCCGTTGTAGCCGGGCATCCAGCGCAGGTTGCCGGGTGCCGTGTTGGGCAGCACCACTTGTACGGCGTGGCCCGAAGCCTGGAGCACGCGGGCCCAGGCCAAGGCACTGCCCATGGCGTCGCCATCGGGGTTGAAATGCGTGGTTACGGCAATGCGGCAAGGCGTGCGCAGCAATGCGGCGAGCGCGGCCAAGGGTTCCGATGGTGCTGACGGATGGAGCATGGGCGGCAAAAGTAGCCCGCTGCCCTGCAGCTCCTCCTCCCGTGCAGGCGGCTCAGAAGCCGATGGTGGGTGTGGGCATGTGCTCAATGAGGATGCCCAGGCAGCCGATGTCGGGCGTGGACCGGCCCCGTTTGGCATCTTTCGGGTTCATGGGCATGCCGGGCGCGGTGACCTCTACGGCGATGCGTTTGGTGGAAGTGGCGGTGAACTCCACGGCATCGGCCATACCGTGGGCCTGGTTGTCCCAGATCACCTTCTCCACATCCTCGTATTGCGGCTTGGCCTGGTCACCTCCGGTGCCGTTCATGCGCTTCACCGGGCCCCGCACTTTTTCAATGATGCGGGCCACCACGTGGTCGCCGAGGACTTTCTCATCATACACGAACGAGACGCGGTAGTCTTGGCCCTTGTAGATGATGATGTTCAGTTCGGTGGGCACGCCCACTTGCACGCTCGCGGCCTTGCTTTGGCCGTTCACGGTGAACCGCGGATCGGACGCGCGGGGCGCGGTCTTCCAGAACTCGGAGCATTCATACTGGGCGCCGGCGCAGAGGGCCAGCCCGGTGCCGATGGACAAGAGGAGGGAACGCAGGGGCATGGTCATGGTCAGCTTCGGGTTGGCTGGATGATGTCTTCGGGCCGGATGATGTCTTCGCGCAGGGTCTCCAGGGCGGAAACCAATTGTTTGAAGCCTTCCGGGGTGATGATGACCAGCACATCGTCACCGAGGATGGGGCGGCCACTGGTCGATTTCTCCTTGTGTTCGGTGCGCAAAACCGGGAAGGTGTCGTAGATGTCGCGCAGCCCGATCAGTTCGCGCTGCATGTGCACCACGGCGGAATCGCCCTTGAACTGCTCCATCATCTCGATCAGGTGGTCCAGGCCGGCCTTTTGTTCGGCCACGCGTTGCACCAAGAGGTCATCGGCATCCACGTGGATCACCTGGCGGGCCACCAGGTGCATGCTTTCCACCCAGCCGCCGGTGAGCACCAGGGCCAAGGTGGGGCCCATTTCCTCCTCCTGCAGGCGCCGGTACGCCCTTTCGTAGGCTTCGTTGCTGATCACGTCCATGGAATCGCCTCGGATCAAGTTGCGCTCCAGCCGCACAAAATCCTGATCGGTGAAGGAGCCGGCAAGGCCCAGTTCATCGCCGAGCTTCTTGCAGGTGAGGTAGTAGCGCACCACCTCGCTGGTGATCTTGTAGGTGCTGGCATAGACCAGATCGGTGGCGTACACCCCGAAGTTCAGGGCCTTCTTGCCCGAGGTGGCATAGCGCTGGACGTGCTTGGCGGGGCTCATCATCTGTTTCTGTCCTTCGCCGCTCATGGCCTGCACCAGCTGGAAGAGCTCGTTGGGCGTGGGCATCTGGTAGATGCTTGCGGCATCGGCCGAGGCATCGTAACCGCCGATCACCAGCGTATCCTCTTTGGGTTCCTCGTGCCCGGCAGGCGTGGAACAGGCGGCCAAAAGGACCGCGAGCAGAACAATTACCGGCTTATAGTGCATGATCGGGGGCGGATATCACCTGCGGCGCGGGGCTGTGCCGCATGTTGCGAAGAAAACATGGTCCACGGACCGGTAGGACGTTGCAGGCTGCTACTTTTGCGGCCCTTTTCAACATTTCTACGATGGCAAGCAACAAAACGTTCACCATGATCAAGCCCGAAGCCATGGCCGCCGGCCATGCAGGCAAGATCCTGGACCTGATCCTTTCCAAGGGGTTCCGCCTGGTGGCCCTGAAATACACCCGTCTATCCGAGCAGGAGGCCGGCCGCTTTTACGAAGTGCACAAGGAGCGCCCCTTTTATGGTGAGCTGGTGGGCTACATGGCCAGCGGCCCGGTGCTGGCGGCCATTTTGGAAAAGGACAACGCCGTGGCTGACTTCCGCGCACTGATCGGCGCCACCGACCCCGCAGAAGCCGCCGAAGGCACCATCCGCAAGGGTTTTGCCGAGAGCAAGGCGAAGAACGCGGTACACGGCAGCGACAGCGATGAGAATGCCGCCATCGAAGGCGCGTTCTTCTTTACCACGCGGGAGCAGTATTGATCCAGTGCGGGTGTATGGGTGGGCCTGATGTGGCTTGGCCACGGCCCACGCCGGACCACCCACGCCGGAGTGGACCCTCGCGTTGGCGTTGGGGTCCCATGGCCCGGCCTGTGGCCGCTTGATCACTGGCAACATCGGCCGCGCTCCGTGGCTGTGCCGGTGGTGATCCGTGGGAACCGGCATGTGGGGCATGGCCGACGGCCATCGCACCTGGACGTGCAGGCCGCACCCTAATCCAACTGCACCTTCTCCACCACCTGCCTGCCGATGCGCCGGTTGATGGTGGCGGCCAAGGCCTCGCGCATGAAGGTGAGCTCCTGCCGCAGCGGAGCGCTGTCCACCTTGACATAGAGCTTGCCCTTGCGCAGTTTCACGGCCACGGTGTGGCGGGCCACCATGCCGCCCACCACGTCGTCCCAGATGCTGGCCACGGCCTGTTCATCCAGTTTTTCGCGCAGGCCGAAGGCGTCCACGAGGCGGTCCATGGCTTCCTTGAGGGTGGTCTCGTTGCTGCGTTTCATGTGTTGTGCACAGCCTTGCGGGCCGTGTCCGGGGTGATGCCCTGGTGGTGGAGGTGGAAGAAACGGGTGTCCAAGCCCAGCCCGTCCAAGGCTTGGTGCAGGCGCCGGGCATCGGTATCGGTGATGAACACCTGGCCGAAACGCCCGTCGCGCAGCAGCTGCAGGAGGTGGCGCATGCGCTGGGGGTCGATCTTGTCGAAGATATCGTCCAGCAGGAGCATGGGCTTTCGACCGGTGCGCTCGGCGGTCAGGTCGAACTGGGCGAGTTTCAGGGCGATCAGGAAGGTCTTCTGCTGGCCTTGGCTGCCGAACTTGCGCAGGGGCCGCCCGCCGATGGTGAGGAGCAGGTCGTCCTTGTGTGGACCTCCTGTGGTGTACTGGGCGGCAAGGTCGCGCTGCCAGTGGCGGTCCAGCACTTCGCGCATGCCGATGCCGTCCAATCCGCTGTAGTAGCCCAAGGCCACCAGCTCCGGTCCGCTGGTGATGCCGCTGTAGTGGCGCTCCACCAGGGGAGCCAACGCCGCCATGAACGTGGCGCGCACGGCATGCACCGCTTCCCCGTGTACGACCAGCTGTTCGTCCCACGGTTCCACCACGGCACGGGCCACTTGCCCGTTGGGCTGCTTCAGCAGCATGTTGCGCTGGGCCAAGGCGCGGTTGTAGCGCAGGAGGTGGTCCAGGTAAACGCGGTCGAACTGGGCGATGAGCCCGTCCAGGAACTTGCGGCGCACGTCGCTCCCTTCCAGCACCAGTTGGCTGTCATAGGGGGTGATCATCACCGCCGGGAAGCGCCCCACATGGTCCGCCAGGCGGGAGTATTCCTTGTGGTTGCGGGTGAACACCTTGCGCTGGCCCGTGCGCACGGCACAGGAAAGCTCGTCCGGTCCGTCGGGCGTTTCCATGGTGCCCTTCACCATGAACCACGCCTCGCCCTGCTGCACCACGTTCATGTCCTGGGCCTCGAAATAGCTTTTGCACATGCACAGGTAGTGCACGGCGTCCAGCAGGTTGGTCTTGCCCGTTCCGTTGGGCCCCACCAGGCAGTTCACTTCCGCGCCCAGCTCCAGCACGGCTTCCCGGTGGTTGCGGAACTGGAGGGCGGAAAGCCGGGTGAGCTGCACGTTCATGGGGGAAGGCCAAAGATACTTCCCGCGCTGCCCGCCCATGGAAGGGCTGTGCCAGCCCTTCGCAATGTGTTCCGGCCGAAAGGCTACATTTGCGCTCCATAAAAAAATCCGGCGACCCGCACGATGTCCACCCAACCAACTGAAGGCAAGGACCTGAACATTGGCGAGCTCTACACCAAGAGCGAGCTCTTCCTGGAAAAGAACAAGACGGCCATCACGGTGGCGGTGGTGGCCGTGCTGGCGATCGTGGGCGGCCTGCTGGGCTACAGGAAGTTCATCTCCGAGCCCCGCGCGAAGGAAGCCCAGGAAATGATCTGGAAGGCGCAGTACTACTTCGAGATCGACTCGCTGGACAAGGCGCTGAACGGCGACGGGAACTACTTGGGCTTCGCCAGCGTGGCCGAGCAGTACGGCAGCACCAGCACCGGCAACCTGGCCAAGTTCTACATGGCGGTGATCTTCCACCAGAAGGGCGAATACGAGACCGCCTTGCAGTACTACAAGGAAGCCGACCTGGGCGATGACGTGCTGCGCGTGATGGCCGTGGGCAACCAGGGCGACGTGCTGGTGGAACTGGGTAAGCCCGCCGAGGCCGCCGCGCAGTTCATGCAGGCCGCGGACCTGGTGAAGAGCGACTACACCACGCCGATGTTCCTGATGAAGGCCGGCATCGTGTACCAGCAGCAGAACGACTGGAAGAACGCCGCGCGCTGCTTCGGCCGGATCGTTTCGGACTTCCCGAACTCGCCCGATGCCACCACGGCCAAGAAGTACGCCGGCCGTGCCAAGGCCATGGCCGAGCAGCCCGCCTGATGGCCACCACGGACCTTTCGAACTATGATGCGGCCGGTGTCCCCAAGGGCACCGGCTTGCGTTTGGGCCTGGTGGTGAGCGCGTGGAACGCGGAGGTCACCGATGCCCTGCGCGATGGCGCGATGGAGACGCTGCTCAAGCA